>SVCP01000080.1 GCA_015058295.1 Anaerofustis stercorihominis | reverse complement strand
AGACAAGAATACACGGCATAAAGCCGGTTACTTTCCCATACTCGCGGAAATTGTATTTCCGCGATAAAGGAGAAACAGCTATATAAGCGGAGAAATGCCCTTCAGGGGATTTCGGAGTAAATCAGAGCCGGCTCACACGCAAGGGAGGGAAGAAAGCGGACAATATTGAAACACTGTAAACTCGCCACAAAAAAGACTGCCGCGGCAGTCTTTTTACATCTTCTTTACTTTGAAATAATCTTCATGCTTTAACATAATCGAAAGGATCTCTTTTCCCGGAGGCGTCATTCTCGGGTCATTGAGGTATTTTGTGAGGGTGAACCTGCTCAGCTCCTCAATGAGAAGATTTCCTTCGTAGCTGTTGTCGAAGAAATTCGTTATTCCTTCGAGGGTCGTCGTTTTGAAAAGACTCTTGTTCTCTTCCTGCGCCATATCAATGATGATGCTTGTGAGAACTTCTATCTTTGTGTTCAAAGGCTCGATTCCGAGGCCAAGGAACTGAATATCCCAGTTGAGTTTGTTGTTCTGCTTGTAGTTTTCTACGTTCAGGTATGTTATTTCGTTCTGACCTAAAAGCTCCTGCGCAAACTCGGAATACACTGTGTTTTTCATATCCGTGTTGATTGATGCCTGATTTTCAGCACCGAGCCCGACAATAGGCTGATACGAACCTGCGGGGACAACATGAATAGCCCCCCTGCCTTCCACGACATTCTTGCTTCTGTTGTGAAGAAGAACATATGATGTTCTTTCACCTTTGTCGTTGAGAAGATTATGAAATATCGTAACACTGTTGATACCGATTCCCGCAAAGCGGTTGGAAAAATCAAATATGTCCCTTACTTTCGCCCTGCAGGGAAGAACGGATAATCTGCTGAATGCGGGAAGTTTTTCCGGGAATTTCTTATGCTTTATCTCGCAGGAACTGTATACTTCATTCAGAAGGCACTCACATGTATTCAGAAAGTCAAAATATCCGCCGATCTTTACATTAAGTGTGAACGGAGTTACACTTTTTGCCGTAACGGAATTGAGCTTTGCGGATTCGTTCACCGTTCCGCTTACGCTCTCGAGGGCGAAAAGGGCTCCGTTGAAAAGTGTAAGATTGCGCTCAGATGCATATTTCAGGTTAAGCGCATACCCGTCTCTGGGGTACGGAAGGAACCCTGCTCTCGGAGGAGTTTTGTCCCAGGCTTCGTTTACGATTGTGTTATATACGTTGTTACGGTCTTCATCCTCTTTCTGCTTTAACATCTGCATATTCACCTTTACTTTGTCAAGATGAATAAAATCCTTCGTGGCTTCGTCCCAGCCGAGCCAGTTTTTCATATAGATGAGGTTATTGAATACCATATCCTCGTATTTTCTGCCGTTGAGACCTTTTTTATACATCTTTCTGTAAAGCTCCACGCATTTCTGTGCATAAGAGTTTCTGTCTGTGGGAGACTGTTCCCCGAGCATTTTGAAGTTACGGATCTTCTTTTCGAGAGCTTCGTCACGGAGTTTGAAATATGTAATTACAGCACCGGCAATAGGTATGATGGCCGATGTGGTGAAGTCAACGAGTTCCTTGAATATTGTCCAGATATTTTCCATATGTTTATGCCTTTCAGAGTTACAAAATAATTATATAGTCTGTAACATAAAATTGCAATTAATTTAGCGATTGTGCGGGATAATCTGTGGCCTGCGGAGAACTCTGGAAAGCAATAATAATTAGCAGCGTTTATTCTTCGTTGCAGCAGAAGTAACAAAAAAAGCCATCATATGATGGCTTTGATCTCATATACCCAGAAGGGGCGCTGTCAGATGCGCAATAAAGTACAATGCGATTACCCCGCATATAAGGATGATTCTGTATATTGTTTTTCCCGTGAGTCTTTCGATGGCAACAAACGGTGTTCCGTGAGGAGCTCTTGAG
This sequence comes from Anaerofustis stercorihominis, assembly GCA_015058295.1. GTDB lineage: Bacteria > Bacillota > Clostridia > Eubacteriales > Anaerofustaceae > SVCP01. Next base: position 2,969 of record SVCP01000080.1, on the reverse strand, counting down.
ATGTACATATAGTTGCCTTTTGTGTAATAATTTACCACAGATGCGACAAGCATTGTTCCGATGAACAACCCCGCGCAGTACGGAAGATACTCTATGGACGGGCTGAAATCGAGATATTTCGCCGAAAGTATCGGCACAAGTATGAGACAGGTATGGGAATAATAATACTCCCAGCAACGGAACGAGCGTGCATGAGGATATTTTGCCGCATCACTTTCCGGGCAGATAAGTGCAATAAGCGCCATTACGGGAGAAATCGCAAATACATAATCCATAAGAGCAGGCACATTGAATACCACCCCCACAAAGCACAGCATCACATTGAAACTGCAGAAATGCAGCGGCAGCGATGATGCGGGATCGAATTTCTTTATGATAAAGATATAGTTTATTAATCTGAGCATTATCATAAACAGGTTTATTGCCGCAAGTGTGAGTATAAGTATATATGTCTGTCTGTCATCAAGCTTTGCCGCAAGAAAACTGCTCATCGCCGCAAATGCTATACATATCAAAAGCGCCCTGAGCTGTTTTTTGTCAAAGATCAGTATCTTTGATGACGGAGTATATCCTTTTTCCTCGAAAAAATTTCTCATGAGATCCCCTTTTACATAATTTCTCCGAAAGAAATATTTTTTCTATAATTATATCATATTTTTTCACACAAACAAGGGTTTATGTTGTATAATATAATCTGCTATTCAGCGAATTCTTATATAAAGAGGAAATAAATATAAAAGAATGATAAAATGTGTAATATTTGACTTTGACGGCACCCTTGCGGATACCGCCCGTCAGATAATGAGCGTTTATAATATAATTGCGGAGAAGTACGGATACGAACCGAGGGATATGGATGATTTTCACCTTCTCAAGCAGATGAATATTTCAACGGCTATGCAGCTTGTGGATATTCCCATAAGAAAAATGCCGTCGCTCATAAAAGAAGGACAGAAGATATTCAGGGATTATGTAAGTGAGTCGGAAGCTTTTGCGGAAAACCTCCGGGAAAGTCTTGAAAAAATAAAACAGCTTTGCGGAATTGTGGGGATAATATCTTCCAACACGAAAAAAAATATAAAGATATTTCTTGAGAAGGCAGAGATCGACTGCATGGATTTCATCATATCTTCCCCGCTTTTTTCGAAAGAGACGAAGATAAAAAAGATCATGGATAAACACGATCTTCTTCCCCGTGATGTAATATATATCGGCGACGAAACAAGAGATATTGATTCCGCAAAAAAAGCAGGCGTGCGCTCTATCGCCGTGACATGGGGATGGAACGGCAGGGATCTTCTCCGCAGGCACGATCCGGAATACATCGTAGATACATTTGAAGAAATCATCCCGACTATCGTTCTTGCGGGAAATGAATAAAAGAGGACACAAAAATGCAGAAAGAAAACAAAGAAAAGAAAAAATCAGGAAAGAAAATAGCATTCATAGCAATATTGCTGTCTGTATTTATGGTTACAGGCGCGCTGGCAGTAAGTTACAGCGATATTATCATGGGAGCGCTCGGGCTGGGAAGTAAGTCGGAAGCACTTGCATCGACAACCATCGAAAATAAAAAGTATGAGCTTTTAAATTTAAAAGCTACCCTTTATGAAGATTTTGATGAAGAGATCTCTCTCAGTGACGGCAACACCGTGAATATTCTCGTTTTCGGTATGGACAGAAATACCAGAAGGAAAAATGCATATTCCATATTCCGTCCGGATACGATCATTCTTGCGACAGTGAATCTTAACGACCTGTCCATAAAATTATTGTCTCTTCCGAGAGACACATACGTTCCCATCCACGGAAGGGGCGGAAAAGACAAGATCAATGCGTGTTTTTATTACGGCTCTCTCGGGAAAAGTGATGAGGACGCTTTTGAAGGCGGAATAAACTGTCTCAAAGGAACTGTCAGCGACCTTCTGGGGGTTCCTGTCAATTATTATGCGGGCGTTGATATGGACGGCGTTGTAGGAATCATTGACAAGCTCGGCGGTGTAACAACGGAAGTACACGATGACATTTACAGCCACGATGGTGAAGTCATGCTCAAAAAAGGTGTTCAGACCCTTACAGGAAAACAGTTTCTGCAGTATGCACGTTGCAGACAGTACGCAATGGGCGACATAGGCAGGGTAGACGTACAGCAGAGACTTCTCAAAGAGCTTTTCAGAACAGCAACAAGCAGCGAAAATATCACCAAACTTCCCAAGCTCGTTCAGGAAGCGTTTGATATGGTAATTACAGACATTACATTCGATCAGGCAACAGCGCTTGCGTTCACTCTTATGGATTTCTCTTCCGAAAATATCAAGACGGATACACTTCCGGGTACGTTCGGAAATCTGCGCAAGATTTCTTACTGGATCATAAGACAGGCGGAACTCAGATCATTTGCGAAAGAATGGTATGGCGTAAGCCTTCCCGCAAGAACACAGGACCCCACAAGCGACAAGCTTCAGAAGCTGACAGCTTCCCCCTCAAGCGTTTCAGTGGCAGTGGGAGAAAGCGCAACTGTATCTCTTAAAGGAAGTCATGCAGACGGCAAGACCCGTTCACACACGGTTTCTTCATGCAGTGTAAGTGTCGGGGACAGTTCTGTTGCCACAGTATCGGGTGGCAAGATCGTCGGTGTTGCTCCCGGAAGCACGACGGTAAAATTCACAAAGAGCGGAAAGTCTGTAACGGTTTCCGTAACGGTATACTGATAAATCACATTACATAATATCTCAGACACGGCTCGTCCGTGTCTTTTTTATTTCAACGAAGATTGCAGTCTGCATTGTTCTTATTGTCAGCTTCGAAATCAGCCGGAGAGTATGGGAAAGTGACCGGCTTTATGCCATGTATTCTTGTCTATATCTTCTTGTGTTCACAAAATTCCCCACCCGCCCACCCTTTTCTTGCGACGCTGCGCGTCGCGCTGCCGCCTGCGGCGGGCTTTGGAGAGTAATTACAGTCTGTGC
>SVCP01000013.1 GCA_015058295.1 Anaerofustis stercorihominis | reverse complement strand
TCTTCTTACGAAGAGTGCTGTTGAAAGGGAAGCTGCGAGAAGAGAAAAGATCCGTCAGGAACGCAAAAATAAATAATGCATCAACAGCACTCTTCGTAAGAAGAGTGCTTTTTATTGAAATCCTGCATATATGCAAGGCTATGCCTTATACAAAAGGGTTCAGAGGTGCGATTGCAGGGTAATTGTATTGATTATTTGTTTAAGGATATTATTCTCTTGTGGGAAGCAGTGATGCACCGCGGGTGGCGTGACCGGTATAAAAAATGCTGTACCGGATAAGGTACAGCATTTACTTTTTAAGAAATAATATAAACTTTTGCGGAATACATATTTATTTTAATGTCTCACTGTTGTTCAGCACCATTGTGCTGTAGAGGAAAAGCACATCCTGCCCGTTGAATTCAACGAAGTTTTCAAGCATATCACTTCTGAGATATCTTATGTCAATAAGAGTTACTTTTGAGTATGCCTGAGCCATAAGAGGTGCAATACTGCTTGCGAATGAATCACGGAAGATGATGAGTTCCTTGTCTGTTTCTGCACTCGGGTTGTCTATTGTGACAAGTGAGAGAGGACCTCCGAGATATATTTCATAAGCGTCTGCCGAAGACAGTTTGTCTGTATCGTATACGGGAATTTCCTTCCCGTTCTGATGGTCGTAGACGATAAATGAATCGATAACATCATTGGTGAGATATGTTATGTTGTCACTGTTTACATCAAGTGCATACTGTGCTGTGTAGACACCATAAAACGGAACATCGGGCATATGCGCTGTATATTCTTCCGATGGTATTTTTCCGCCCATACGGTTTACCAATATACCCGCAATATCTGTGAGGGATTCCTGCTTCCAGTGAGTGTCCGTTCTGTAATAATCGCTTCCTTCGAGATACGGGAATATGTCGATATATTCAGCAAACGGAGTATTTTCCGTCACTGTGTTTACAAGATTCTTATAATCTATGGACGGATATCCGTTTTTTTCTGCAAAGAAATAGTTCTTATCCGGAATTATACTCAGATAAATATTTCCTTCTGAATTTTGAAGGTATTTATCGTACAGCTTTGTGAATTTATTTGCTGCATTTATGAGAGATGTTTCATTAAGCGGATAATCCAGCTTATTCAGGTATCCCTCCGCCATATATACGTCATTATTGTCGCTTTTTCCGAGAAGTCTGAACTGCGTGTATGCCTTTACCGATCGCAGAACATCACGCAGCGGGAACTGGTCTGTTGCGTAATCCTCGAAATTCTCCATGAATTTTCCGTTGAATATGGTTTTTATGCTTATTTCAGGCATCTGCTCAAGAGGACGCCTTTCGCTTACGGAATAATCCTGCGATGGTCTGATGATGCAGATTGCGGCACTCACAAATAAAAATGCCGCCATAACAATGCACAAAAGTCTGTCTTTGGTCTTTTTATTCATGATGCCTCCTTAAAATCTGAAATAAAGGAACGGATTGAACGATCCGTCAACTATATATGCTGTGGAAAGTATGAACAGAGTTATCAGTATCACCGGTTCAAGGGCATTGAGAACTTTATCCATCGCATTGTTGTTCCTGAGCTTTCCTATGAGATTTTTCACTACAGGAGTCGAACCTATGAGTGCCGTAATGAAAATGATGAAGTAGCTTTTAAAGTAATATACGAACTCCTTACTTATGAGAGGTATACCGCCAAGGCCGAACATGTAGCGTATATATTCAGAAGCCTGAGACAAAGATGCTGCGTTGAATATCACAAAGCTGATAAGCACGAATATTATCACATACAGTCTGCCAGTGACTGTTGAGTTCTCAAGTTTTTCCTTGAAAAAGTTTTTCTCAATGAGAAGCAATACAGCAAAGTATACTCCCCACACGATAAAGTTCCAGTCAGCTCCGTGCCAGAATCCTGTCAGGAACCATACGGCAAAAATATTGAATATATGTCTTGTGGGGCTTACTCTGTTGCCGCCGAGAGGAATATATACATAATCCCTGAACCAGCTTCCGAGGGACATATGCCATCTTCTCCAGAACTCCGTAATGCTTTTTGATATGAACGGATAGTCGAAGTTTTCGAGAAAATCGAATCCGAATATTTTTCCGAGACCGATAGCCATATCCGAATATCCGGAAAAATCAAAGTATATCTGAAGGCTGGCACACAGCGCATAAAACCAGAAATACAGTATTGACAAATCCGATGACGATGTAAATGTGTCGCAGAGTTCGCCGAGAACATTGGCTATGAGGACTTTCTTTGACAATCCGATGACAAATCTCCTGATGCCGAGAGACATTTTTTCGAAGCTTATAATTCTGTTGTCGAGCTGTTTTTCCACATCCGCATACCTTACGATAGGTCCTGCAATAAGCTGCGGGAACATAGCCACATAAAGAGCGAGTGTCAGGGGATTTTTTCTTGCGGCAACATCGCCACGATACACATCTATGGTATAGCTTATTATCTGGAATGTATAAAAGCTTATGCCGATAGGAAGTGAAACACGCAGAAGTTTCAGCGACAGCCCCGTAATATTATTAAAATTCGTGATAAAGAAATCCGCATATTTGAAATACAGGAGGAATGAAAGACTTATTCCCACTGATATGATCATATATGTCTTTGCGGATTTTTGTCCACGGTGTTTTTCGATCAGCAGTCCGAAAACATATCCCAGGGAAACGGAAATGATCATAAGGATAAGATATCTCGGTTCACCCCATCCGTAGAATATGAGGCTGAAAATCAGGAGAATGATATTTCCTGCTTTCTTCGGAAGCAGAAAATACAAAAACAGCACACATGGCAGGAAATAATACAGAAATGGTATACTTGAAAATAACATACTCTTATTCCTCCATGTGCGCTTTATTGCAGATGTTTATGCTATTAGAAAGCAAGGCTTTCCTCATAAACCACTTCAGCAGAAGTGTATTTCGCTGTGAGTTTTGTCTTGAAGTTTTCGATGAGCTCAGCATTACCGAATGCAGATACTACATATTCATCGCCGACAGTTGCTACGATGAGTGTATCCGGGAATCCGCACATCCACTGTCTGTTCATAATGTTTTCTTTGAGTGCATCACAAAGTTTTTCTGCATCAGCGGCAACTGCGATGTGATATGCACCTGCTGTGAATGTGTTCTGATTCATCATGTGCATAAGACTTGCCGCATCTGTGATTTCTGTTGCGCTTACAGGACAACCGAGCATTGCATCGAGTGCTTCTGCATCTGAGACATCAAATGCTCCCGGACCGTCCATTACTGAGTTGTTGTAGTCTCCGCCTGCTGCAGGGAATTTTTCGTCATCTGCATATGTTGCCCACACATTTGTGAGAAGTTCTGTTGCATCTTTAATGTCCGTAGTTGTATTTTCATCGGAACCACATGCTGCAAATGAGAATATCATCATAGCAGCGAGCAAAAGTGAGATAATCTTTTTCATTTTTGTTTACTCCTTGAATTAATTTTTGACTTGTTTTTATTTTCCCCCGAAAGGGTCTGTACGGCACAGACAAAAGGCATTGTATCATATGATGAGTTGAAAAGCAAATTTTTAAAGGAAGAAATAAAATAAATCAATATTCTGAATAATGTCCGCCGCAGGCGGCAGGCGGAGCCTGCCTGTACAAAGGCCTGGGCCTTTGTACGCATGTATGCACTATGGTGCATACATGCGCCTGCGGCGATCCCCGGACTAATTCTTTCCGCTGTGTCCGAAACCGCCCTCACCGCGCTCTGTTTCATCGAGAGATTCCGTAAGAACAAATTCGGCTTTTTCGTATTTTGCAATTACCATCTGTGCGATTCTTTCGCCGGGCGTTATGGTATAATCCTTCTTTGACTGATTATATAAAATGACCTTTATTTCTCCTCTGTAATCTGAATCTATCGTGCCAACGCCATTTGCAACGACGATTCCGTGCTTTAATGTCATTCCGCTTCTTGAACGGATCTGTGCTTCGTATCCGTCGGGAAGAGCAATATATATTCCTGTGGGAATGAGGGCTGTTTCGAATGAACGGATAGTGTATTCTTCTTTTATATCGGCTCTTAAGTCGCATCCTGAGCTCTGTGGTGAAGAGTATGAGGGAATATCGAAAGGTGATGTATTCTTTATGTTTATTTTTACCATAATTATTCCTTTTTTTCTTGATTTTAGCATTTTCTCAACCGGTTGTAAAGAAAAGCATAAATTATATTTTTATACATATAATTCCACAAAAAGTGAGGAAAAAGATATGTTGTTGGGAGCGATGAGAAATAAAGTGATAATAAATGTGATTACAGGTGAAAAATTAGGCTATTTGCGTAATTGCGATTTGCAAATAAACGAATCTGATGGTAAAATAGATGCAATATTAATGCCGAAAAACAAACTCGTGGGGCTTTTTTCCCAGGAGGAGGATTACATCCTCATAAAGTGGGAGCAGATAATAAAGATCGGAGCGGATGCGATTCTCATAAATCCCGTATCGGCAGGAAAGGGTAATGCATGAACATTATTGTACAGAAATACGGCGGAACAAGCGTTAATACAAAAGAAAAAAGACAGAACATCATAAACAACGTCAAGGAAGTATTATCCGAAGGGAACATACCTGTAATTGTCGTTTCTGCTATGGGAAGATATCCGGAAAGCTATGCGACAGATACACTTATCGGTCTTCTCGGTGAAAATGAAGTTGACAAGAGAAGTATGGACCTTCTGAGTTCTCTCGGTGAAAATATCACAACGGTGGTTGTATCGGCAGAACTCAATGCGGCGGGAGTCAAGGCTATGCCTCTTACAGGTTATCAGGCAGGAATTCTTACGGATGAAAATTACGGTGAGGGCAATATTCTTAATATAGATACAAAAAAACTCCTCAAAAATGCTGAGGAAGGGATCGTTTCAGTTGTTGCCGGATTTCAGGGAATGAGTGAAAACGGTGAGATCCTTACTCTCGGCAGAGGTGGTTCAGACACCACAGCATGTGCTCTTGGCGGTGCTCTTAATGCCCTAAGGGTAGAGATATTCTCGGATGTTGACGGCGTATACACTACAGACCCGAAGCTTACAAGAAAAGCAAGGCTCCTCGAACACATAAAATTTGAGGATATATTCCGTCTTGCGGACAGTGGTGCAAAAGTTATTCACCCGAGAGCTGTACTTTATGCTATGAAGGCCAATGTGCCTATTCATGCTCTTAATGTAGGAAAGAAGAGAGGTTCAACCTGCACCATAATTGAAGATATACCGAAAACTCCGGATTTCTTTGCAATCACAGGCAAAAAGACAGATGAAAAAGAAACCATCACTATCCTTTTCGATGAGGAACTTATCGCGAAAGATTGCGTAGATATCGTTAAAGCCGTTCTTGATGACCTTAAAGAAGCGTATTTCGATCTGAAAAAAGAAGACGGCTGCATAAGCTTCTATGTAAACAGAGGCGAGACAAAAGAAGTTGTCGCACAGCTTCACAATGCACTTATTTATTAATTAATGCAGTAAAAATGTTGATGCGTCTTGAATATTTTGAATTATTAAATTCAGATTAAGTTCATTGACGAAAGGCACATATACTGATAAAATTTAAACAGCAGGAAAGCTGCTCAATACTTGTTTTAAGGAGATATTAATGGCAAAAGATTTCTTTGAAGGTCTCAGTGAATTAGGCAAAGGTATCGGTAAAAAAATATCCGAAGGTGTTGAAAAGGTAGCTGAAAAGGCAGAGGAGATCATCGCAAAGGATGAGTTCGATGCTAAGATAAAATCAGTTGAAAAAGAACTCAATGTACTTCTCAGGGAAGAAGCTGTTGTATACGAAAAGATCGGAAGACTTGCGGTGGAACAGAATGGAACAGAAGTTTTCGGCGAAGTCGGGGAAGAACTGGCGGCATTGAAAGAAAAACAGCGTGAATTGAACATTCAGCTTGAAGCGACTCTTCTTGCCAAGGAAGAGGCGAAGGTTCTCGAAGATGCAAACGAGCTTGACGGATACGGATTTGAGGTATGTCTTGCCTGCGGTGCAAAGCTCAAAGAGAATGCAAAATTCTGCAGTGCATGCGGACAGAGGGTACAGCCTCTGGACTTTGATTTCGATGTTGAAAAACCTCAGACGAAAAATTGTCCCGTATGCGGAGATGAAGATCCCATAGATGCTGTTTTCTGCAGTGAATGCGGTCATAAATACGAGTAACAACATATAAAACTGCGAAGAATATTCGCAGTTTTTTTATGTGATATGTTTTTATGCAGAGATTAAGAGAATATACACGGCAAAAATGCAGTATAATTACCATAAATGTTAGCATTGACCAACAGGAGAATTGTGAGTATGATTATAAGAAATTCTTTCCGGAAGGCAAAAAATGACAGGTTTATTGATAAAGACATTCGTGAAGGACAGTGAAAATACAAATGATCTGCACGTTCGTGAGAGGTATGCGTCTCTTGCGGGATATACAGGAATAATCCTCAATATAATGTTATTTGCAGTCAAGCTCTTCGTCGGTATAGTTTCCGGCTCTGTGGCGGTAATTGCAGATGCATTCAACAATATCTCAGATGCAGGGGCATCTGTTGTAACACTCATAGGTTTCCGTCTTGCATCAAAGCCCATAGATTCGGATCATCCTCTCGGCCACGGGAGGTTTGAGTATATTTCCGGATTTGTGGTAGATATGCTCATTATCCTAGTTGGTTTCGAGCTTCTTACATCGTCTTTTGATAAGATACTCCACCCTGCACAGGTTGAAGTAAGTGTATTTACGTTTGTTATGCTTATTGCGGCGATTCTGGTGAAATTCTGGCTGTTTCTTTTTTACGCAAAGATTGCTGAGATAATATCTTCTTCTGCTATAAAAGCATCCTCAACGGACAGCATTTCCGACTGTATAGCGACAACTCTTGTTGTGCTCTCTGCCGCATGTGCTCATTTTGGTCTGTCAGAAAATATTCCCGCAGATGGTATTGTCGGGATAATTGTTGCGCTGTTTATTCTGTATACAGGCATAAATGCTGCGAAGGAGACCATAGACCTGCTTCTTGGAAGCGCTCCGGACAAGGAATTTATACTGCAGATATATGATTTTGCAAGAAAGTATCCTGAGATCATGGGAGTTCATGACATAATGGTGCATGATTACGGCCCGGGAAGGAAGTTTATTTCATTCCATGCGGAAGTTGACCGTGCAAGCGACATAAATTATGCCCATGAAGTCATCGACAGAATGGAGCTTGATATGCATGAGTACTTCAGGAGCATAGTTACGGTTCATATGGATCCTGTAGTCGTCACAGACCCTGTCGTCAACGAAATGCTCGATTTTGTCAGGGATTGCGCAGATGAGGTCCACCCGCTGTTCAGTGTGCACGATTTCAGAATGACGAAAAACGAAAATGCCGTAAACCTGATATTCGATCTCGTCGTCCCTTCGGACTGCAGTCTGACTCCCGCAGAGGCGGAAGAAGCTGTCCGCGCGGAAATAACATCGCACCTGCCGGAATGTGTGGTTACGATAACGGCAGAACATCCGTTTGTGTGAGAGTGTATCAGGGGTTATTGTATTATCGTAAAAACTGTGGCAGCATACATGCAATTTGATAAAGGTGAATCTGAAAGAGGAAACTGATGGAAATAAGATTATTCAAACAGGAAGATGCCGCAGAAACGGCATGCGTTATTGCTGAAACTTTGAGAATAAGTAATAGTAAAGACTATTCTCCGGAGTTCATTGATGACAATATATAGAGGTATTAATTGAGCGTGCAAAAGCAGGACATATGTATGTTGTATGCGATAAAGCACGGATTGTCGGGTGCGGTGCCATTGCCGGATACCGGGGGAGCACAACGGAAAGCATTCTGCTGACAATTTTTGTTTTGCCCGGATATCAGGGGAAAGGAATCGGAAAACAGATTATACAGACACTCGAACGTGATGAATTCTTTTTAAGGGCAAAACGAATCGAAATACCTTCGTCAATTACGGCGGTGGATTTCTATCGGAAAATGGGATATGAATATAAAAACGGAATTGCGGAATTGGATGACGAGCAGGTTTATCGTCTGGAAAAGTTCAGATAAATTCCGATTCGTCTGGCAGATAAAAACTCGCCTCTGTACAGATGATTTTGCTTATATATCATTGCCTTGTTATTCAGTGCGAACAATTTTAAAAGCCGGGCAGCATTTTGCTTCCGGCTTTTATAGTTTTCTGAGCCCGCTCCGATGGCTGTGACTGATTATTATTGCATATAATTTTTCGGGTCGACACATTCTTCGTTGATGTACAGTCCGAAATGAAGATGAGTGTCTTCCATAGATTCGTAGACAGCGGAAGAACCTACCTTGCCGATTATTGTTCCTGTATCAACCTCATCTCCTTCGGAAACGGGAATTGCTTTGTCGAGGTTTGAGTACTGAGTGTCGTAGCTTCCGTGATTGATGATGACAGTAAATCCTAACTTTTCATCTTCATAGATTTTGCTTATGACACCTTCCGCCGCCGCATGAACTTCCTCGCCTGTGCTTGCGGCATAGTCCACTCCCTCATGGTCGGAGCGGTATTCGTTGAATGTCTTTGAGAATACAGGATCTGTATTGTAGCTGTAATCCATTACTATGGATCTGCTCGTTACCGGATGAGTAAGTTTTATGGAAACAACCTCTTTGCCTGCGACCTGTGTATCATTTTTATCTGTCGTTTCTTCTTTTTTGGATGTATTTTCTTTTTCTTTTACAGGTGGTTCGATTACTGTGTCAGAAGATGTGTCCGCAGTATCGTTCTGTGCGGTCTTTTGCGGTTCATTGTTATCATTATCCTTTATGGTGCTGTCCGGAATATTGCCGATAAGATCCTCTATGCCGGCAGAAGGGTTATTTGCCTGCGCATTGAGCTGATCTTCGTCTATCCTGCCTTTTACAAAACCCGTATATAATGCAGTCACCATCAAGATAAGGGAAAAGGCGATAATGGCAATGGATTTAATGTTCTGCCTGTCAAATTTCCTGAAGTTCATATATCCTCCGTTGTGTTTGTTTTTTAGTATTATGTACAGGGATAAAATCATTTATTCATTATGTGAAGGGTTGAAAAACAATAAACTGCCGTAATATGCGGATAAATTAAAATTGAGTATTGCATAAAGTAGATGACATAATATATAATTTATGTTCGGAGGTATGATATGTTAGACAAATTGGAAGGCCTTAAAGAGAAATACGACTTATTGACCGAACAGATTAGTGACCCTGATGTGATGGGAGATCAGAAGGAATATACAAAAATACTTAAAGAAAGAGCAAATCTTGAGCCTATTGTTCTCAAATTTGAAGAATACCGTTCATACAAAGAACAGCTCATTGAAAATAAAGAAATGCTTAATGACGCGGACGACGGAGATTTCAAGGATATGATACTTGAAGAGATCGATACGCTGACCGAAAATATCGAGAAAGCTGAAACTGAGCTTAAAATACTCCTTCTTCCGAAAGACCCGAATGATGACAAGAACGTTATTGTGGAAGTCCGTGCAGGTGTAGGAGGAGACGAAGCTGCACTTTTCGCAGGAGATCTTCTCAGAATGTACATCAGATATGCGGAAAGAAACCGCTGGAAAGTGGAGATGCTTTCTGTAAACGAAATCGGTATCGGCGGATACAAGGAAGCTATCTTCCTTATTACAGGTCACGGTGCTTATTCAAAGCTCAAATATGAAAGCGGAACTCACCGTGTGCAGCGTGTCCCGGAAACAGAATCCGGTGGCAGGATCCATACATCAGCGGCTACGGTTGCGGTACTTCCGGAAGCTGAAGACGTAGAAATCGAAATCAACCAGAATGATCTTCGTGTAGACGTATACCGTTCATCAGGCAACGGCGGTCAGTCTGTAAACACAACAGACTCTGCTGTACGAATCACACACCTTCCCACAGGGCTGGTTGTTGCTTGTCAGGATGAAAAATCACAGCTTAAAAACAAAGAAAAAGCGATGAAGATCCTCAAAGCCCGTCTTTATGAGATCGAACAGCAGAAGCAGGCCGATGCCATCGCCGAAGACAGAAGAAGCCAGGTCGGAACAGGCGACAGAAGTGAACGTATCAGAACATACAACTTCCCGCAGGGAAGAGTATCCGATCACAGAATCAACCTTACCTTATACAAGCTTGATGATGTTATGGACGGCGGTATTGATGAATTTATTGATGCGTTGATTACTGCAGATCAGGCAGAAAAGATGAAAGCATAGGTAATGCTCGTCTAAATGAACGAATACTGCGTTGTTTTAAATTTTTGCTTGCTCATGTACTCTTGGGTACACCACGCTGCGCAAAAATTTAAAGCCGCCTTGTCTTCGTCCATTTATACTTCGCATTAACGTTGTTGTACAGGTTCAGAGGTAAGACGATGTGCGGATATGTAAATGCGGTTGCAGTATGTTTATGGATGAAGTGAATAAATACGAAATATATTATTCGGGAGGAAGAAAAATGAAAATTGCAATTCCAACAAATATCGGCGGAAAAGCCATTCCCCTCAAAGATGCCCAGATCTTTTACACATATGAGATCCTTGATGGTCAGATCGTCGAATCAAAAATGATCGGTATCGGTCAGCTTTGCGAAGATATCAATGCTGTTGCGGAAGTTCTTGCAAGACTTAAAGCTGATGTGGTAATGTGCACACGATTCACAGGCGTTGAAAGAGTTACTCTCGGTGCATACGGAATCACTATCGTAGGCGGATTCGATCAGCCGGCCATAGAGATCGCAAATATGTATGCGGCAGGCAAGCTCTCGGGCTGTGGCGGCGGATGTGATGGCAAATGTGACGAATGTGATCACGACCACGGCGAAGAAGGCTGCAGTTGTGAACATGAAAAATAAGTAAAAAACGGAGTATCCTGCGGGGTACTCCGTTTAAATTTGCAGGTATTATTCTTCGGTAATTCGGATATTGATAAAACTGCGTTCTGTTTTTGCGCTGTATTTCAAAGTATATGTGGCAATACCCGATTCTATCGCCTGCTTTATTTCCGTTATCTCTTTTGAAATATGCTCTTTATCTTTGTACCAGCCTAAAAATACCGTAGGTTCTCCCCAGAAAGATGGGTATCCTTTACTTGCACCGTACAGTGCATATTGGGGAGACGATTTACCGCCACGCATTTTTCCTGAAGAAATGACCTTATAGCATGTTGCGATAACATTTTCGTTTGGCGAAAATATTGTTATCGTTCCCGTTGCGGTATTCTGCATTGAGGATTCTTTATTTGCAAACTCCGTTGCCATAAGCTCATCCAGTGAAATATTCAGCTCTTTTGAGAGCAGAAGCAGTTTTTCCGTCTCGGGATATCCGAGATCCTGTTCCCATTTTGAGACTGCTTGTCTGCTTACACCGAGAATTTCCGCGAGTTCTTCCTGGGACAGATTCCGCTGTCTTCTGATCTGTTTTAGATTTTCAGCAAATCCCATGTTATATACCTCCTTTACACAGCCAATTATAACCATAGCGTATTATGCAGTCTACCAACCACAGATTGCATTTTTGCCACTTCAGGTTGCATTCAGAATTGTTTATCATATATTCTTCGATATTTTATATGTTCCGTAAACGGATATTATTGCGGATAATATCAGTGCCGCAAGGCAGAAAAGCATACATTCCGTACCTTTCGTCAGAATACTGATGATTATGATAATCATACCCGTAATCATAAACAGTATTCCTCCGAAACGCTGACTGCGCCGCCATGATTCTTCGTTTTCCATACTCCACGGCGTTCTCAGCCCGATAAAAGAATTTATCTTCAACTTCGGCATCTTGTTTCCGATAACTATCATTAACATACCGATAGATGCAAACATCAGACGGTTTATGTCTGCCGGTGCAGTTGAAAGGTCTTCCACTTTGTTGAATGCAGCATACAGAAAGAACAGTGTCATGATATTGAATACTGCCAGTGACATTATGCCTGTGAGAATACACACTTTTTCGTTGTTCTGCCCGTTTTTCTCATCTTTTGATGAGACTTTTGCCATAAAGAGCATAAACAGCCCGAATGAGACAGTTATGGCAGGAAAAATGAGTGTCTCGTATTTACTTCCCCAGCGTGTCACCGTATTGTCATAGCCGTAATGTGCGGGGATGCTGTCTGGCAGATACTGAAGTGCCACGAGGGTTATGACGAGGGGAAGTATCATGAGTAGTATCAGTATCTTTCTGTTTCGCATTGTCCTGCCTCCCTGAGGTTTGTTATCCACATAATGATTTCGTCGAGAATCGACAGATTCGGTTCATAATATATGAAATTTTTGTATTTTGTTTCGTAAATAAGATCCGCATTTTTCAGTTTTGCCAGATGATATGACAGCGCCTGGGGAGTTATATTCAGTTGTCTTGCCAGCTCGCCCGACGATATTTTTCCTTCCTGCAGTATTGTCAGGATGTTTCTTCTTGTTTCGTCCGCAAGAGCGGCCATTATTTCGTTTATAGCCATTTAGCACCTCGCCTGTTTCAAAATTTATTTAAATAGATTTTATTATATATCACAGCTGCAGTCAATGAGTATTTAAAAATATTTTTAAACAGATTGTATAATTATATATATTCTGTGAAAAGTGTTTATGTTATACTGTATACAGTTAAACCACGGAGGTTGTATATGAGGCTGAAAAATGTACTTGTCGTCGTCGATGATATTCAAAGGTCAATAGAGTTTTATAAAGAGATATTCGGACTGTTCGTTGTGGAGGACAATGACGGGAATGTGATTATGACGGAAGGTCTTGTTCTTCAGGACAGAAAGATATGGGAAAGTTTTCTCGGAAGAGATGTCATAAACAGAAGCAATTCCTGCGAATTATATTTCGAGGAAAAAGACATAGAGTCTTTTATTGAAAAGCTTGAAAACAGTAAGTATTCCATTGAGTATGTGAATAAACTTATGACGCATAGCTGGGGACAGAAAGTCATACGTTTTTATGATCCTGACGGGAATCTTATTGAAGTGGGAACGCCTGTGCAGTAAATGGCGCACATTGTCGTGTGTACGAAAAATATGATAATATCTTGATGGAAGCGGCATGAGATGAATCATGCCGCTTCAGGATTTCTGAAGTATATATTTATTTTTCTTCTTCAGATTGTTGTTTTTGTTTTAATTTTTCATTGATCTTTTCAGTATTTTTCCAGGTTATGGAATAAATGACTGACCATATGATCAGATATCCGATAACAAAAATACAGGAAAAAAACGAAACCGGAGCAATTCCCCACTGAAGCCATCCATTCAGCAGGTAAGTACCCAGATAGCTGAAATATAAAACACTGCCGTGGATGAGAATTGCCGCCATAAGGGGCAGTCGTTCAACCTGATAGATGATATTCATGCCGCCTGCAATAAAAGCCAGTGCTGATAATGAAAATATTCCGATACAGACCTGGTTGACTGTCAGTGTCTGTATACGCGCCTGATGCTGCAAGATCAGATATAGTATTGCCAGAACAATGGGGCCTAAGCCGCAGGCTGTAAAGCCACGGCGTAAGAATTCCGTAACAAACTTTTTCATATTCCTTCATACCTCCTCTTTATCTCCGAAAAGCAGCGTCGGGAAACATATTCCCGATAGCCGCACTGAAACACAGCGTCCACACTGCCGTTGAACACGGCATCGAATCTCAGAATACAATGTTCATTGGCAATAGTAGATTTATTGAGCCGGATAAAATAAGAGGGCAAAATATTCTCAAGATCACGCAGTCTGTCCCTGAGGGAAAAGTGCTCGCCATGGGTATCAATGGCGATTACTTTTCTGTTAATAACTGTAATGCATTCGATTTCCGCAAATTTCAGTTTCCGCATTTCATCATCTCTGTATCCCATGATGTAATTATTCCCGGAATAGTTGTTGACAAGATTTTCTATCTGCTGTGTAAGGGCTGACGGTGCATTGACTATGGCAATGATCTCTTCTTCCGCATCTTTGTCAATAATCAGTTTATATTTCATGTACTGATCCCCTTACTGTCTTTTCATTTGCCTGAGGAAAATAAGTATCGCCGCCACCGTTATTGTTACGCTGTAGAAAATAACAGGAAGAATGTGTGATGCCGCAACCTCGAAATTCCCCATAAATAATGCTTTTTCCAGTTCTGCCGCATGAACAAACGGCAGAATATTTGCGATCTTCTCGAAAAATCCCCCCACAAGTTTCAGATCAAACCATACACCCGAAAGCCATGCGGAAAGATTTGTCAGCAGTGCTCCGCAGACACCTCCGACCTGTTTCACGTTCAGAACACTTCCGCACAGAAGTCCCAGCGCAATATTGAAAACAGCCATAGGTATGATTCCGATTATAGCATAAATAATATTTATGCCGAAAGTCAGTCCAAGAGGAATAGCGAACAGATAGCATACAGCTGCCTGCCCGAGTGCCACGGGCAACATGGGCAGCATATACCCTATGATAAAATCAGATCCCGTAAGAGGTGTTGTGTATAGTCTTTGCAGGAATGCACTTTCACGGTCTTTTGCAATCAGAGTTGCTGAAAACAGTGTCATGAACGACAGGCCGAATACGGTAATTCCCGGAGTCAGAGTGTCGATTTCAAACAGATTCACAGGGATGTTTGCCTGCAGACTGCTAAGAAGCAAAAGCAGAACCAACGGAAAGCCTGTTCCGAAAGCAAGATTTATCGGATCCCGCAGGATCTCTTTTGTGCACCTTTTGGCAAAAGTCATCATTCTCATACAGCTTCCTCCTTCACTATGACAACAAAAGCAGTTTCAAAATCATTTGTTCCGGCTTTTAGTTTCAGTTCTTCCGGTGTTCCGACAGCAAGAAGCCTGCCGCTTTTCATAATACCAATCCTGTCGGAAAGAGCTTCTGCTTCTTCCATGTAATGTGTTGTCAGGATGATCGTCACTTCTCCTTTTAAAGATCGGATAACATCCCACAGACTGTGTCTTGCAATAACATCAAGACCGAGAGTCGGTTCGTCAAGAAATAAAATCTGTGGTTCACTGATCAGTGCCATGGCAATACTTACTCTGCGCTGCCATCCGCCGGAGAGTTTTCCTGCTTTTCGATGAAGAACCTCGTCAAGGGTAAATTTCTCTGAAAGCTCTGTAATCTTTGTGTTTGTTCTTTCCGTTGAAAATCCGTGGATTCCGCATATAAGTTCCAGGTTTTCCTTTACGGAAAGATTCGGTGCAACGGCACTTTCCTGCGGCGATACACCGATCAGTCGTTTTACCTGTTCCGGTTCTTTTGTAATGCTGTAGCCACCGACCATAGCGTCTCCGTATGTTGGCTTTGTCAGGCATGAAAGCATTTTGATAACCGTGCTTTTTCCTGCCCCATTGGTTCCAAGCAGTGAAAACAGTTCACCTTGCCGGATTTGCAGTTCAAGTTTATCCACAGCGGTAAGATCTTTGTACTTTTTGCTGAGCGCTGTTGTTTTTATCACCGGCATATATATCCTCCGTTTTGATTTTATTTGTGGGTACCCGTTACTATCATAGCAGATAAAAAGGGAGGAATGTTGATTTTTGTCTGTTCGGTCGTTTTTGGTGTCTCATCGGTCAAAAATAAAAGAAGCGATGCCCTGTCAGAAGAACGGGTATCGCTTTTTATGATAATTCCCGGCTTGCCTGAGGTATCGGGCGGGAGCGGTGCGAATACGGATACGATTTAAGATTGTGTATTCCGGAGTTTTGTTTTTTTTATTGTTGATTCCTGCGCACCGCAGGGTGGGGGACAGATGCGGCATATGTAATACTCACATACATATACAGAATATGTGCAAGCCACCTATATTTCTATAAATATGACTTTGTGTCCCGTATGCTCTATTGCCCTGATAAGATCTGCCGGTTTCAGAAATACTGTGGAAGTGTTGTGGTTGGGGTGTATTCCTATAAGCTCCCTGTTCAGAAGGTCCTTGTCAAAATAAAATTCCACTGCATTGTCTTTGTCGTTTATAAGCCCCATAGGAGATACACTGCCTTTTGTGAGACCAAGCCTGTCCATAAGTCTCTCTTCACTTCCGAATGAAAGACGACTTGATTGAAATATATTTCTGAGGACTTTCAGGTCAGGTGTTTTTCCGTCGGAGACTGTTACGAGCATGTGCCTTTTACCGTTTCCGTCACGCAGGAAAAGATTCTTTGCAATATATCCGTCAGGATCGAGATTTGCATTATGTATTTCTTCCATTGTGAAGATTGCTTCATGATCGTGTTTTTCATACTGTATTCCAAGTTCCCCAAATAATTCGTAGACCGGTGTTTTTATGTGTTTGAATGGCATACATACCTCGTTTTTTATCTGATTATATCATTGAAGACGGAGAATACAATAAAAATCTTTTAAAACATGCATTATTATGTATGTTAATTACTCTGTAAGGGCTGTTATTTTTTATTGACTAATTATTGGAAAAGTTATATACTACGACTTAATGTGTATTAAAATCTGCGGAGGGATATTATGAAGAAGTACTTTGGTGACAAAGCGTTTTACAGAACTGTTCTCAGACTTGTTGTTCCGATGATTGTACAATCAACCATAACAAGCCTTGTGAATCTTGTGGACAATCTTATGGTCGGTGGTCTTGGTACGGAAAGTATCGCTGCGGTTGCGGTAACGAACCAGCTTTTTATGGTATTCAACCTTGTTATATTTGGTGGAACAGGTGCGGCAGGAATCTTTACTGCTCAGTTTTTCGGCAACGGTGATGATGAAGGCGTTAAAAATACATTCAGATGGAAAATGTGGTTTTCTGCTATTGCCATCGCCGCAGGACTTGCTGTATTTATGACATTTGACGATCAGCTTATCGCAGCGTTTATGACTGAAGGTGACGGAGGAAATACTGTCCTTGCGGCACAGCTTGCTAAAAATTATCTTTATGTGATGCTCATAGGTATTATTCCGTTTGCAATAAACTCATGCTATACAAGTACAATGAAAGAGTGCAACAAGACATTTATGCCTATGGTCAGCGGTGTTGTTGCGGTACTGACCAATGTTGTACTTAACTATACACTTATTTTCGGTAAATTCGGTGCCCCTGCGCTCGGAGTTACCGGTGCAGCTGTAGCAACGGTTATTTCAAGATACGTGGAAATGTTCATCTCGGTCATTGCGGCTCATACAAACAAGAGAGAGTACAGGTTTGTACGTGATGTATATAAAAGAATCTTTATCCCGGGAGAACTTGCAATCACTATATTCAAGAAAGGCTTCCCGCTTATCTGTAACGAAGGATTCTGGTCTCTTGGTATGGCTCTCATAAGTCAGGCGTACTCAACAAGAGGTCTTCAGGCGGTTGCTGCTCACAGCATAGCCAATACGATAATACATCTTTTCACAATGGTGTTCTTCACCATGGGTAATGCCGTAGCTATACTCGTAGGACAGCAGCTTGGCGCCGGAGATACGGAAGGGGCCATTGATACCGACAGAAAACTTATAGTTACAGGTGTTATAAGTTCAGTTGTGATGGCATTTGCCCTTACGGTGACGGCTCCGTTCATTGTTGAACTTTATAAAACAGAGCCTGCCACAAAAGAGATCGCAAAAGGCATAATGTGGGCGGCAGCGTGTTTCTTCCCGCTTATGTCGTATACTCACTGCACATATTTCACAATGCGCAGCGGAGGCAAGACGTTTGTCACATTCCTGTTTGACAGTGTATTTACATGCCTCGCAAGTTATCCTGTGGCATTCTTTGTCTCAAGATTCACAGCATTTACAATGGTTCAGATGTATATCTGCGTAGAAGCCACAAACTTCATAAAAGCGGCCATAGGAAGTGTCATGCTTAAAAAGAGAGTTTGGGTAAACAATATTATTAATAATGACTAGATGCAAGACGGCATTGCCGTCTTTTTGTTTACAGTAAAATGTAATGATTAGTTCGGAATTTAATAAAACATATATTTTTTTCTTGACATATAATGCGGAATAAAATATAATCTCACAGTCAGATGTACAGTGAAACACATTGACGGAATTGTCTGAAAATTCGCGCTGAAATTGAATGTTTTTTGAGCTGAAAAACCGCTTAAAAATAACGAAAAAATTTATCAAAAAGTTAAAAAAAGGGCTTGCAAAAAGGTCCTTTTTAGGTTATACTATACAAGCTGCCGTGTAGCAGTGAAGTTTTTAGTTGCGCTTTTTTAGGTAAGAGTTGCATCGGAAAAGAGCGCAGATAAAGACATTTCCGACCGGTAGCCGGCTATGATGCGGGAGGTTGCCGAGGTATGCTCGGGGAATTTCCGCGGAGCAAGTCACCATCTGGAATGGGGCGGTGACACACGGAAAAGGGTGTAGGAACACCCGGATGGTAGTGTGTCGTGCCAACCGCCGAGACAAACGTATTAAAACATGGAGGTTTTGGTAATGGCAAATCAGAAAATGAGAATCAAACTTAAGGCTTTCGATCACAACGTGATGGATCAGTCAGCAGCGAAGATTGTTGCAACAGCGAAGAGAAGCGGCGCAGAAGTAAAAGGCCCGATTCCCCTTCCGACAGAAAAAGAAATCGTGACAATCCTTCGTGCGGTGCACAAATACAAAGACTCAAGAGAACAATTTGAGATGAGAACGCACAAAAGACTTATCGAAATCATCAACCCGACACCGGAAACGATCAACGCTCTTATGCACCTTGATTTACCGGCAGGTATCGATATCGAAATTAAGTAATTGATTTTTGAAGCTTCCGCCAATTTTGTGAAGCTATGCGGGAGGACACTCCCGTGAATTATTATGACTGTTCCTTGTGACAGTCCGCTAATGGAGGTAAACATGAAAAAAGCTATTATAGCTAAAAAAGTAGGCATGACTCAGGTTTTTGCCGAAACAGGTGAACTTATCCCGGTAACAGTTCTTGAAGCTGGTCCGTGTGATGTGGTTCAGATCAAAACAAAAGAAAAAGAAGGATATAACGCGATCCAGATTTCCTTCGGCGAAAAAAGAGAAAAGATTACTACAGTAAAGGGTAAAGAACACTCTAACATCGCAAAACCGATCAAAGGTCACTATGCAAAAGCAGGTGTTGCTCCGAAAAGACATCTTAAAGAATTCCGTCTTGAAGATATCAGCACATACAACCTTGGTGATACAATCAAAGCTGACGTTTTCGCAGCAGGCGATAAAGTTGACATCAGCGGCGTAAGCAAAGGTAAAGGCTATCAGGGTAACATCAAAAGACATGGTCAGTCAAGAGGACCGATGGCTCACGGTTCAAAATACCACAGAGCAGTAGGTTCAATGGGTGGTTCTTCAGATCCTTCAAGAGTATTCAAAGGTAAGAAACTTCCCGGTCACATGGGCAGCGACAAAGTTACAGTTCAGAACCTCACAGTTGTTAAGGTTGATGCTGAACTTAACATGATCCTTGTTAAAGGCGCTGTTCCGGGTGCTAACGGTTCGATAATCACTATTGTCGATGCGTTGAAGAAGTAAGAGCAGGAGGACATATATAAATGAAAGCTGATGTATTAAACAAAGCAGGCGAAATCGTCGGCAGCGTTGAATTAGACGAAAATATATTCGCTATCGAGCCGAAACCTTACGTTGTTCATCAGGCAGTTGTAGCTTATCTCGCTAACCAGAGACAGGGCACACAGTCTGCAAAAACAAAAGGTGAAGTATCAGGCAGCGGTAAAAAACCCTGGAGACAGAAAGGTACAGGCCGTGCAAGAGTAGGTACAAAACGTAATCCTGTATGGAGACACGGTGGTGTTGCTTTCGCTCCGAAACCAAGAGATTATGATCAGAAGCTCAACAAGAAGATGAGAAGACTTGCTATGAAGTCTGTATTCTCTTCAAAAGCAGCTGAAGGCGAAATTAAATTCATTGATGAACTCGCATTCGAAGTTCCGAAGACAAAGGAAATGGTTGCAGTTCTCAATAACCTCAACCTCAAGAAAACTCTCGTAGTTATTGCTGAAAATGATGTTAATGTTGTTAAATCAGTAAGAAACATCGCAACAGCTGACTGCACACTCGTAGGCACACTCAATGTATATGACATGCTCAACTGCGACAACATGCTCATTACAAAAGCTGCTCTCGAAAAAATCCAGGAGGTGTATGCATAATGACACCGTATGATATCATTATTAGACCGATCATCACAGAAAAATCTATGATGGATGCTCAGGAAAAAAGATACACATTCCAAGTAAATAAAGATGCCAACAAGTATCAGATTAAAGATGCTGTTGAAAAGATCTTCGGAGTTAAAGTTCTTCGTGTTAACACAATGAACTATGACGGCAAAGTTAAAAGAGTTGGCCGTTTCAACCCCGGCAAACGTCCGGACTGGAAGAAAGCAATCGTAGTTGTTTCTCCGGACAGCAAAGAAATTCAGTTCTTTGAAGGAATGTAATCAGGCAGTGCCCGATACCCGATAAAAACCAAGGAGGAAACAAACTATGGGTATAAGAAAGTATAAACCGACTACTCCCGGTCTCAGAGGAATGACGGTTTCAACTTTTGAAGAATTAACGCCGAGCAAGGCGCCGGAAAAAACTCTCCTCGCTTCAAAATCCAAAAAAGCAGGCAGAAACAACACCGGAAGAATTACTGTTCGTCATCAGGGCGGCGGTACAAAACAGAAATACAGAATCATTGATTTTAAAAGAAATAAAGACAACGTTCCCGCAAAAGTAAAGGCTATCGAATACGATCCGAACAGAAGCGCAAACATCGCTCTTCTTTACTACGTAGACGGTACAAAAGCTTACATTATTGCTCCGAACGGCCTTAAGGCAGGCGATGAAGTAATGTCAGGTCCGAATGCGGATATTCGCGTAGGAAACTCACTTCCCCTCGAAAATATCCCGGTTGGTACAATCATTCACAACATCGAACTCAAAGCAGGCAAAGGCGCTCAGCTCGCAAGAAGCGCAGGATCATTCGTTCAGTTGATGGCTAAAGAAGGTAACTATGTTACACTCAGACTCCCCAGCGGCGAAATGAGAATGGTAAGAAAAGAATGCAGAGCTACAATCGGACAGGTTGGTAACCTCGATCACGGCAACATCACAATCGGTAAAGCCGGCAGAAAGAGACACATGAACGTACGTCCGACAGTACGTGGTTCAGTTATGAACCCGAACGACCATCCGCACGGTGGTGGTGAAGGTAGAGCACCTATCGGTAGAAGCGGTCCGGCTACTCCCTGGGGTAAACCGGCTCTTGGTTACAAGACTCGTAAGAAGAACAAACCTTCTGACAAGTACATTGTAAGAAGACGCAACGCTAAATAATAACGGGAAACGGAGGAATAACAACTAATGAGCAGATCTGCTAAAAAGGGCCCATACGTTGATGAAAGACTCTTCGCAAGAATCGAAGCAATGAACAACGGCGGCGAAAAACAAGTAGTAAAAACATGGTCAAGAGATTGCACAATCTATCCTGAGTTCGTTGGTCACACAATTGCTGTGCATGACGGCAGAAAACACGTTCCCGTATTCGTAACGGAAGATATGGTTGGTCACAAACTCGGTGAGTTTGCACCGACAAGAACGTTCAGAGGACACGCCGGCGAAAAAAGAACCGGCGGCAGATAGTCTTTAGGAGGAAGATATGCAGGTTCAAAATGTAAAAGAAGCTAAAGCTGTTGCGAAGTATGTAAGAGTATCTCCGCTTAAAGCCAGAAGAGTAGCTGACCTCGTAAGAGGAAAGAGCATTGACGAAGCAATCGTTATTTGCAGACTCACAGGCAACAAGCCGGCAAGAGCTATGGAAAAAGTACTTCGTTCTGCAGCAGCAAATGCAGAAAATAACCACAACATGGATGTTGATAAGCTTTATGTACACACAGTAATGGCTAATCAGGGTCCGACAATGAAGAGAATGAAAGCTCTCTCTCACGGCAGAGGCGTTATCATTCTTAAGAGAAGTTCTCATTTGAGCGTAGTGCTCAGAGAAAGAAATTAAGGAGGTATCACTTTGGGTCAGAAAGTAAATCCTCACGGCTTAAGAGTCGGTGTTATCAAAGATTGGTCTTCAAGATGGTACGCTAAAGATAAAGAATTCGGCGATCTTCTCGTAGAAGATTATAAGATCAGAGAATATATCAAGAAAACACAGTATGCTACAGGTATTTCAAGAGTAGAAATCGAAAGAAGCGCTAACAGAGTTACACTTTTCATCTACACAGGAAAACCGGGCAGAATCATCGGTAAGGGCGGCGCAGGAATCGACGCACTCAGAAAAGCTCTCGTTAAGATGACAGGCAAACAGGTTAACATCAACGTTATGGAAGTTAAGAATGTTGACTGTGATGCACAGCTCGTAGCTGAAAACATTGCTCAGCAGCTCGAAAAGAGAATCGCTTTCCGTAAAGCAATGAAGAATGCTATCGCAAGAGCAATCAGAGGCGGCGCTGAAGGAATCAAGACAACATGTTCCGGAAGACTTAACGGTGCTGAAATCGCAAGAAGCGAATCTTACAGTGAAGGCAATGTACCGCTCCACACACTCAGAGCAAACATTGACTACGGTACAGCAGAAGCTGATACAACATATGGTAAGATCGGTGTTAAAGTATGGATCAACAAAGGCGAAGTCCTTCCGTCAAGGAAGTAAGCCTGCGTGTTTTAAGGAGGAAACAAAATCATGTTAATGCCTAAAAGAGTTAAGCGCAGAAGAGTGCACCGTGGCCGCATGACAGGTAAGGCTACAAGAGGCAATACAATCTCATATGGCGATTATGCCATCCAGGCACTCGAACCGGGCTGGATCAAATCAAACCAGATCGAAGCAGCCCGTATCGCGATGACAAGATATATCAAAAGAGGCGGTAAGGTTTGGATCAAAATCTTCCCTGACAAGCCGGTAACAAAGAAACCTGCTGAAACTCGTATGGGTAGCGGTAAAGGTTCACCGGAATACTGGGTAGCAGTAGTTAAGCCGGGCAGAGTAATGTTCGAACTCAGCGGTGTTGATGAAGCAACAGCAAGAGAAGCTATGAGACTCGCTCAGCACAAGTTACCTATCAAGACAAAATTCATTGTACGTGAAAAAGAAGTTGGTGGTGAAAACTAATGAAAGCTAAAGAACTCAGAACAAGAACACCTGAAGAATTGGCAAACGAGCTTAAGAGCCTTAAAGAAGAACTCTTCAATCTGCGTTTTCAGCACGCAACAGGCCAGCTTGAAAATCCACTCAGGATCAAAGAAGTTAAAAAAGACTATGCAAGAATCAAGACAGTATTGAGAGAAAAAGAACTCGATGCTGCTAAAGCATAAGCGGAGGTATAAATGGACGAAAGAGCTAACAGAAAAACCAGAATCGGTAAAGTCGTTTCTGATAAAGGCGATAAGAGCATCGTTGTTGCTGTAGAAACAATGGAAAATCATCCGCTTTATAAGAAAAGAGTTAAGAAAACAACAAAGTTCATGGCTCACGATGAACAGAACGTATGCGGTATCGGCGATACAGTTAAAATCATGGAAACAAGACCTCTCAGCAAGAGAAAACGTTGGAGACTTGTTGAAATCGTCGAAAAAGCAAAATAATTTCGGTATTTAAGGAGATTAAGAATGATACAACAGGAAACACGTTTAAAAGTTGCCGACAATACCGGAGCTAAAGAGCTTTTGTGTATCAGAGTTCTCGGCGGTACAAAGAGAAGATACGCAAGCGTCGGAGACATCATCATCTGCTCAGTTAAAAGTGCAGCACCGGGTGGTGCAGTTAAGAAGGGTGACGTTGTAAAGGCTGTAGTAGTAAGAACAGTAAACGCAATTAAACGCCCGGACGGTAGCGAAATCAAATTTGACCAGAACGCAGCTGTTATCATCAGAGATGATTTACAGCCGAGAGGAACACGTATATTCGGACCGGTAGCCCGCGAATTGAGAGAAAAACAGTTCATGAAGATCGTTTCTCTCGCTCCGGAAGTACTTTAGGAGGTATTTACGATGCACATTAAAACAGGTGACATTGTTGAGGTTATCTCAGGTGCAAGGGAAAAAGATTTCCAGAACGCTAAAGATGGCCGTGTAACAGGTAAAGTATTGAAAGTTATGCCGAAGACGAACAGAGTCGTAGTTGAAGGTGTTAATATGAGAAAGAAACACATGAAACCGACTAACCAGATGCAGCAGGGTGGCATCATCGAGCTCGAAGGTTCTATCCATGCTTCAAACGTTCTTCTTTACTGCCCGACATGCAAGAAGGGTGTAAGAACAGGCGCTAAAGTACTTGCTGACAATAAAAAAGTTCGCGTTTGCAAGAAATGCGGCGAAACATTGGATAAATAAGGGGAGTAAACAATGACAACAAGATTACAGGAATTATATAAAGAAGTTGCAGTCCCCGGTTTGCAGGAAAAATTCAATTACAAAAACGTAATGCAGATTCCGAAACTTGAAAAGATCGTAATCAACATGCGTTTCGGTGATTGCAAAGATAACCCGAAGGCTATGGAAGCAGCCGTAAAAGAACTCGGCCTCATCGCAGGTCAGAAGCCGATTATTGTTAAAGCTAAGAAATCAGTTTCTAACTTTAAACTTCGTAAAGGCATGGATATCGGTGCTAAAGTAACACTCAGAGGCGACAGAATGTATGAATTCGCTGACAAGCTCATCAACATCGCTGTTCCGCGTATCCGTGACTTCCGTGGTGTTCCCGCTTCAAGCTTTGACGGAAGAGGAAACTACGCTCTCGGCGTAAAAGAACAGATCATGTTCCCGGAAATCAGCTACGACCAGGTAGAATCTATCCGTGGTATGGACGTAATTTTCGTAACAACTGCTCAGACAGACGAAGAAGCTTACGAACTCATCAAGCTTCTCGGTATGCCGTTCGCACAGGAATAAGGAGGAAAACATGGCTAAGAAATCAATGATCGCTAAACAAAAGCGTGAACCGAAATTCTCTACCAGAGCATACAACAGATGCAAAATCTGCGGAAGACCTCATGCGTACCTCAGAAAATACGGCATTTGCAGAATATGTTTCAGAGAACTTGCTTATAAGGGCGAAATCCCCGGCGTAAAGAAAGCAAGCTGGTAAGACAAAATAATCAAAGGAGGACGTCGATATGGTAATGACTGACCCTATTGCAGATATGCTCACAAGGATCAGAAATGCAAACAATGCTAAACATCCGAGCGTAACCATTCCCGCTTCAAACGTGAAGAAGGAAATCGCTAAAATTTTGCTTGATGAAGGTTACATCAGCGATGTTAAGTTCATTGAAGATGATAAGCAGGGATTGATTGAAATCACATTGAAATACGGTAAACAGGACTCAAAGGTTATCTCAGGTATCAAGAGAATTTCTAAACCGGGTCTTCGTATTTACGCAGCTAAGGATGAAATTCCGAAGGTTCTTAACGGTCTCGGAATCGCAATCATTTCAACATCCAAAGGCATTATGACAGATAAACAGGCTCGCAAGGCAAACGTTGGCGGAGAAGTTCTCTGCTACGTCTGGTAATTAATTAAGGAGGCACATTCAATGTCAAGAATTGGAAGAATGCCGGTTAATGTTCCCGCAGGCGTAGAAGTAACCGTAGATAACGGTCTTGCAACGGTAAAAGGCCCGAAGGGTGAATTAACACAGGCAATTAGCAAAGATATGACAGTAGCTATCGATAATGGAGTATTGACAGTTACTCGTCCTACAGACAGCAAAGAACACAAGAGCTTACACGGACTTACAACAAAACTTCTTTCAAACATGGTAATTGGTGTAAGTGCAGGTTTCGCAAAGGAACTCCAGGTAGTTGGTGTTGGTTACAGAGTTCAGAAGAACGGTAAAACACTCGTTCTCAACGTTGGTTACTCACACCCGGTAGAAATGGACGATCCGGAAGGAATCGAAACAGTTGTTGAAGGTACAAACAAGATCATCGTTAAAGGTATTGACAAAGCAGTGGTCGGACAGTACGCAGCAAACATCAGAAAAGTAAGACAGCCTGAACCGTACAAAGGTAAAGGTATCAGATATGCCGATGAAGTTATCAAACTTAAAGAAGGCAAATCAGGTAAGAAATAATAAAGGAGTGAGATAATGATTAAAAAACCTGAAAAAAATAAAATCAGAGTTAAAAGACACCAGCGTATTCGCAATCACATCATCGGCACTCCGGAAATCCCGAGACTCAATGTATTCCGTAGCAATAAGCATATGTATGCTCAGTTGATCGATGATCTTAACGCAGTAACAGTTGCTGAAGCTTCAACATTGACACTTGGTGAAACACTCGAAAGCACATCTAACATCGAAGCTGCCAAAGCTGTTGGTAAAGCAGTAGCTGAAAGAGCTATCGAAAAAGGATATAAAACAGTTGTTTTCGACAGAGGCGGCTATGTGTACCACGGCAGAGTTGCAGCTCTCGCTGATGCGGCAAGAGAAGCCGGCTTGGAATTCTAAGGGAGGACGCAGCGATGACTAAATTTAATCCGCCGGCAGGTCTGGAGTTAAAAGAAAAAGTAGTTGCAATCAATAGAGTATCTAAGACAGTTAAAGGTGGTAAAAACTTCCGTTTCAGCTGCCTCGTAGTTGTCGGAGATGAAAACGGCCATGTAGGCGTTGGTATCGGTAAAGCTATCGAAATTCCGGAAGCTATCAGAAAAGGTATCGAAGATGCTAAAAAGAACATGGTATGTGTAGCAAGAAGAGGCACAACAATCCCGCACAAAGTAATCGGAAGATTCGGTGCAGGTAAAGTTATCCTTATGCCGGCTACAAAAGGTACAGGTGTACTTGCAGGCGGTCCTGCAAGAAGCGTACTTGAACTCGCAGGTATCACAGACATCCGTGCTAAATCAATCGGCAGCGGTAACTCAACAAACCTCGTTAAAGCTACTATCGCAGGTCTCGCAGAACTCGTGGATGCAGAAACAGTTGCAGCTAAGAGAGGCAAGACTGTAGAAGAAATCTTAGGTTAAGGAGTGTGAGTACATTGGAAAACAAACAGCTTAAAATCACACTCGTTAAGAGTTTGATTGGTAGAAACGAACAGCAGAAAAAGATCGTTAAAGCTCTGGGCCTCAAAAAGATCGGCACAAGCGTTGTAAGAAACGACGATCCCGCAACTCGCGGAATTATTCAGAAAATCGGCTTTATGCTTAAAGTCGAAGAAATGTAGGAGATTGATATGGCTAGTTTAAAACTTCATAATCTTTCACCGGCTCCGGGTAGCAAGAAAGACCCTATCAGAAAAGGTAGAGGTACTGCTACAGGCAGAGGCAAAACTGCGGGCAGAGGACAGGACGGTCAGAAATCACGTAGTGGCGGCGGTGTTCGTCCCGGATTTGAAGGCGGACAGATGCCTCTTACAAGAAGAGTTCCTAAGAGAGGATTCTCTAACTACAGATTCAAAAAGGAATATGCAGTAATTAATCTTGATAAGCTCGAAGTATTCGAAGCCGGCAGTGTGGTAACAATCGATACACTCAAAGAAATGGGTATTATCAAGAATAAATACGATATGGTTAAGATCTTGGGCGAAGGCGAAATCAACGTAGCTCTCACAGTTAAAGTTGACAAAGTAAGCGAAACAGCAGCACAGAAAATCGTTGCTGCAGGTGGCAAGGTTGAAGCTGTAGAGGAAAACACAGAGGAAAACTAATATGATAGAAACAATCAAGAATGCGTGGAAAATACCCGAGCTCAGAAAAAGAATTCTTTTCACACTCTGTATGCTCGTTGTATATCGTCTCGGTTCTTTTATCGCTGTTCCTTTTGTAGATAAAGAAGTACTCGGTGCTCTCTTGGGCTCAAACAGCGTATTGGGACTGTTCAACGTCATCTCAGGTGGCAACTTTAAAAACTTCTCGATTTTTGCTATGTCTATACAACCGTATATCACAGCATCAATCATTATGCAACTTTTGACGATTGCTATTCCGGCTCTTGAAAGGCTTTCTAAGATGGGTGAAGAAGGTAAGAAAAAAATTACCAGATACACCAAATATGCGGCTATCGGGTTGGCGCTTGTTCAGGCACTTGGACTTGCGCTCACACTCAAAGGCTTTATGACAAATGACTCATGGTATGCTATTGCTATCGTAGTAATGGTAGTAACGGCAGGTACATCGCTCCTCGTATGGATCGGGGATCAGATCTCCGAAAAAGGTATCGGAAACGGTATTTCGCTCCTTATCTTTATCGGTATCGTATCAGGTGTTCCGTCAGCTATCTCAACAATAATTACAGGTGTTATCGCAGGAAACTTCCCGATCTGGGTTGCAATCCTTATTCCGGTATTCGTTCTCGTAACAGTCGTTGGTGTAGTAGCTGTTCAAGAAGGAACAAGAAAGATTCCCATTACCTACGCTAAGAGAATTCAGGGCAGAAAGCAGATGGGCGGCAGAAACACACATCTCCCGCTTAAAGTAAACCAGTCAGGTGTTATCCCCGTAATCTTCGCACAGACGATTACAATGGCACCGGCGACAATCGCTTCATTCTTCCCGAACAGCAAATTCTGGTCAGGATTTGCAAATGCGTTCCAGTGGGGCGGCTTCTGGACAACACTTATTTATCTTGTGTTGATCGTTGCATTCAGCTATTTCTACTCAACGATTTCATTCAACCCTGTAGAAATTGCTGAAAACATCCAGCAGTACGGCGGATACATTCCAGGTATTCGTCCGGGTAAACCGACAGTCATTTATATATCTAATATACTCAACAGATTAGTGTTTGCAGGTGGTATTTTCCTCTGCATCATCTCCATCATCCCGATTATTACAGGTAACATTCTCAACCTTAATATTCAGCTTGGCGGAACGAGCTTGTTGATTGTAGTAAGCGTAGCGCTTGAAACAGTCAAAGCTCTCGAACAGCACTTAATCATGAGAAACTACAAAGGCTTCTTGAAATAAGTTAGGAGAAAAAATGAAACTGATAATTTTAGGACCTCCGGGAGCCGGCAAAGGCACTCAGGCAGAAAAGATCGTTGAAAAGTACAATGTAGTACACATTTCAACCGGCGACATTTTCAGAGCTAACCTTAAAGGAAACACACCGCTGGGAATCAAAGCTAAGGAATATATGGACAAAGGTCTTCTTGTTCCGGATGATCTCACAGTAGAAATGGTTAAAGACAGACTTGCTCAGGACGATGTAAAAGCTAACGGATATATGCTTGACGGTTTCCCGAGAACTCTTGCTCAGGCAGGTGCGCTTGATCAGATGCTTTCAGAACAGAGCGATAAACTTGATTGCGCGTTGGCGATTACTGTTGATTACAAGCTTCTTACAGAAAGAATCGTTGGCAGAAGACTTTGCAAATGCGGAGCATCCTACCATGTATCATTCAATCCTCCTGCTAAGGAAGGTATTTGCGACAAATGTGGAGCAGAGCTTTACCAGAGAGACGACGATAAAGAAGAAACAGTTGTAACTCGTCTTGAAGAGTATGATGAAAAAACCTTGCCGCTTATTAATTACTACAAAGATAAGGGCATTTTGAGAGAAGTAAACGGACAGAAAGATATTGCGGAAGTAACAGCAGATATTTACGCAGTATTGGACGATTACAGGTAGTGCGATGATCATATTGAAGAGCGACCGCGAAATTGAGATAATGAAGCAGGCGGGTAAGATATCCGCGATGGCACTTGATGCCGTAAGACGTGCAGTGAGACCGGGCGTATCAACTTACGAACTGGACATGATCGCGTATGATGTTATTCTTTCGAATAACGCAACGCCGGCTTTCCTCAATTACAACGGTTATCCGAATTCCATATGTGCATCTGTAAATGATGAAATCGTTCATGGAATACCCTCCGAAAGTCGTATTCTTAATGAAGGCGACATCATCAGCATCGACGTTGGCGCTGTGTGGGGCGGATATGTAGGAGACAATGCGGACACAGTCGGCGTAGGAAAGATAAGCGATGAAGCACAGGCACTCATTGATGTTACGAGAAACTCTTTCTTCGCAGGACTGGAGTTCTGCAAAGAAACCTATAGACTGGGAGATGTATCCCACGCTATCGGAGAGTATGCGGAGAGTCGCGGTTACGGAGTCGTAAAGGACTATGTCGGTCACGGCATCGGTACGGAAATGCACCAGGAGCCCAGCGTGCCGAATTACGGCAAAGCGGGCAGGGGTGTGAGACTTGCCAAAGGCCTTACGATAGCCATTGAACCGATGATAAACATCGGCACATACAAGACGAAGGTTATGCCCGATGGATGGACAGTCAAGACTGCGGACGGATCACTTTCCGCACATTATGAAAACACCATCGCAATAACCGACGGTGAGCCGTTGATTCTCACTTTACTGTGAGGTGTACTTTGGAACGTGATTATTGTAAATTTCCGGGATTGGACATCGGACAGGTCGTCCGTGTCAGCGCCGGAAGGGAAAAAGGTTTGTTTATGATCGTAACGGAAGTTATTGACGAAGATTTCGTCTTACTCTCTGACGGAGATCACAGAAAATTTATTTCTCCCAAAAAGAAAAAAATAAAACACGTATTAAAGACAAATACAATTTGCTCCGGTATCGCAGCATCGATCGCAGACGGCAGCATAACGGACAAAAGGATCAGAGATGCGCTCAGCAAATTCAACTATCCGAATAAAGAAAAAGGGGATCAAAAGTGAGCAAAAGTGATTATATCGAAGTGGAAGGCATTGTAGTAGAAGCTCTTCCGAATACGACATTCAAAGTAAAACTTGATAACGGATATGTAGTAACAGCTCATATTTCAGGCAAACTCAGAATGAACTACATCAAGATCTTGCCGGGAGATAAAGTTGTTATGGAGCTTTCAGCTTACGATCCGACAAAAGGCAGAATTATCTGGCGCGAAAAAGGAAAATAACAGGGAGGTACACAAATGAAAGTTAGACCGAGCGTTAAACCAATTTGTGAAAAATGCAAAATCATCAAAAGAAAAGGCAGAATAATGGTGATTTGTGAGAACCCCAAGCATAAACAGAGACAAGGTTAATTCGACCCTCTCGTCTAAAGGAAAAGGTGCGGCTGTATAAATACTTTTCCTTTGTTTAGAAATATATTTCACTAACCATTAACCAAACGGAGGTATGCATGGCAAGAATATCTGGCGTAGATTTGCCAAGAGACAAACGCATTGAAATAGGTCTTACCTATATTTATGGCATCGGCAGAGTCACATCTAACAAGATTTTGGCTCAGGCAGAAGTAGATCCCAACACAAGAGTTAAAGATCTTACTGAAGCTGAAGTTAACAAATTGCGTGCAATCATCGATGAGTCTTACACCGTTGAAGGCGATTTGAAAAGACAGGTTGCATTAGACATCAAACGTCTTATGGAAATCGGCTGCTACAGAGGTTTGAGACACAGAAGAGGTTTGCCTGTTCGCGGACAGCGTTCTAAAACGAATGCCAGAACACGCAAAGGACCCAAGAAGACTGTGGGCAGAAAATCTAAGAAATAACCCATAGACTAAGGAGGAAATATTTTGGCTGCTAAAAAGACAATCAGAAGAGGCAAAAAGAAGGTCAAAAAGAATATAGAAAGAGGCCAGGCACATATCAGCTCCTCTTTCAACAATACGATAGTTACACTTTCCGACACTGCAGGTAACGTACTTTCATGGTCAAGCGCCGGCGAACTCGGTTTCAAGGGTTCAAGAAAGTCAACACCGTTCGCAGCACAGTCTGCTGCTACGGAAGCTGCTAAGAGAGCTATGGAACATGGCCTTAGAACGGTAGATGTATTTGTAAAAGGACCGGGTTCAGGCAGAGAAGCTGCTATCAGAGCACTTGCAGCTTGCGGTCTTGAAGTTACATCAATCAAAGACGTTACACCGATTCCGCACAACGGATGCAGACCGCCTAAGAAGAGACGTGTCTAATCGGAAAATTTGACTACTACGGAGGTAAATTAGTAAATGGCAAGATATACTGATGCTTCTTGCAGACTTTGCCGTAGAGAAAAAGAAAAACTCTTTCTCAAAGGCCCGAAGTGCTATACAGACAAATGCCCTGTAACAAAGAGAGGCACTGTACCGGGTCAGCACGGTAAAAAAGGCGGCAAGATGAGTGAATACGGAACTCAGCTCAGAGAAAAACAGAAAGCTAAGAGAATCTACGGTGTTTCTGAAAAACAGTTCAGAAAATACTTTGAGATCGCTGAAAGAAAACCGGGCGTAACAGGCGACAACCTTTTGTCAATCCTCAACTCACGCCTTGACAACGTTGTTTACCAGATGGGTTTTGCAAACTCTCGTAAGGAAGCAAGACAGCTGGTTACACATAACCACTTCACGGTAGATGGTAAGAAATGCAACATTCCTTCTTATCGTATTAAAGCTGGTCAGGTTATCAAAGTTAAAGATAAGAGCAAGAAGAGCCCGAAATTTGCTGAAATCATCGAAAACAACTCAGCAAAAGTTATTCCGAGCTACCTGACAGTTGACTTTGAAAATATGAGTGCAACAGTTCTTTCTCAGCCCACAAGAGAACACTCAGAAATCGCTATTAAGGACAACTTAATCGTTGAGCTCTATTCCAAATAATAATCTTCATAAGTTGCACCATTGTATGCAAAATGTTTTTGCAATACATGTCGGCAAATTACCGCAATGCGGTGAATGTTTTGACGTAAACGCAGTCCGTAGTATTACGGATGTAAAATGGAGGTTAGTATGTTAGAATTCCAGAAACCGAATATCATCCTCGAAGGTGACCGTTCGGATAAGACTTATGGGAAATTCGTTGTAGAACCGTTGGAAAAAGGCTATGCGACGACCCTTGGCAATTCACTTCGCAGAATTATGCTTTCGTCCTTACCCGGTGCTGCTGTCACAAGCTTCAAGATTGATGGTGTGCAGCATGAGTTCTCAACAATTGAAGGCGTTGCCGAAGACGTTTTGGAAATCAGCTTAAACCTGAAAAGAGTCGTTTTCAAGATGTATGATGACGGCCCGAAGACAATCTACATTCAGGCAACAGGTGAAAAGGAAGTCACAGCAGGCGACATTATTGTTGACAGTGACATCAAAGTCCTTAATCCGGATCAGCACATTGCTCTTCTTATGAAGGGTGCTGAGTTGAATATGTCTATGGTAGTAGAATCAGGCAGAGGCTATACTCCCAGCGAAAAACAGAAGAGAGAAGATTTGCCCATCGGCACAATCCCTATGGATTCTATCTTTTCTCCGGTTCGTAAGGTAAACTTCAAGGTTGAAGACTGCAGAGTAGGCGGAGCTATCGACTACGATAAATTAATTTTGGAAGTATGGACAAACGGAACTATCACACCGGAAGAAGCAGTATCTCTTGCTTCAAGAGTACTCAACGATCACTTCCAGCTTTTCATAGACCTGAACGAAAACATGAAGAATGTTTCAGTAATGGTTGAAAGAGAAGAATGTGAACAGACAAGAATCCTTGAAATGTCCATTGAAGAATTGGAACTTTCAGTTCGTTCTTCCAACTGTCTGAGAAGAGCAGATATTCATACTGTTGAACAGCTCGTATCACGTACAGAAGAAGAAATGTCCAAAGTCCGTAACCTTGGTAAGAAGTCACTTAACGAAATCAAGAAGAAACTTACCGAAATCGGTTTGTCACTCAAATCAAGCGACGAAAAATAAAAATACGATAAACAATCAGGAGGAATGCAATGTCATCAGGATACAGAAAGTTAGGCAGACCTACAGATCAGAGAATTGCGATGCTTCGTGGTCTTACAACTGAAGTACTCAAACATGGCAAAGTGCAGACGACTCTTTACAGAGCAAAAGAAACTCAGAAGCTCGTTGATAAAATGATCACATTGGGTAAAAGAGGAGATCTTCACGCTCGTCGTCAGGCGCTTAGCTACATTTATGATAAAGATGTAGTTCATGAATTATTTGCAGAAATAGCACCTAAGTATGCAAACAGAAATGGTGGCTACACAAGAGTTCTCAAGCTTCCCGCAAGAAGAGGCGACGGAGCTGAAATGGCTATCATCACACTCGTAGAAGAATAATCAAAACAGTAACGAGTTATACAAGCTTGAATAACTAAATATGGAGCAGCCATAGGCTGCTCCTTTTTATGCACATCTGAAGCCCTTTATGCTGCGTGTTTTTATGTCTGAAATAGGATACGCACAAATGCTACTGTATTAAGGTCAGATTATGTTGTGTATGTTTTTTTATGCTTTGCATTAAACCTAATCATATGTACATTAAGTGTCTGTTTTATGCAGATTTATACTCTGATTTCCTTAATACATAGCCATCGGTCAATCTTTTCTTTTATTTACGTACAACTTTTCTGTCGGGACTGTTCAAAAATAAATATTCGTGGTATAATAATATGCCGTATAATATTCATTTGTCGAATTTGCGGTGGCAAATAAACTTTTCAAGAAAGTATAAACATATAAGAGGGAGTAATCATGAGCATTATTGAAGTAAAAGACCTTGTGTTTGCTTATGACTCAACAGAACCTGATAAGAAGGCATTGGATGGTGTAAGCTTAAAAATAAATGAAGGTGAGTTTGTCGGAATTGTCGGCCATAACGGTTCGGGCAAATCTACACTTGCAAAACTGCTGAACGGGCTGTTATTGCCGACAAGCGGAGATGTTCTTGTTGCGGGAATGAATACTAAGGACGAATCCTCCCTCATAAATATTAGAAGAAATGTGGGGATGGTATTCCAGAACCCCGACAATCAGATGGTTGCGACTATTGTTGAAGAAGATGTTGCTTTCGGGGTCGAAAATCTCGGCATTGCTCCGTCGCAGATAAGGAGTATTGTAGACAATGCTCTTCATGCAGTCGATATGTATGAATTCAGAGGTCAGAAACCTCATCAGCTCTCGGGGGGGCAGAAGCAGAGGATCGCAATTGCGGGTATTATCGCCATGAAACCGAAGTGCATAGTTTTTGACGAATCAACAGCTATGCTTGACCCGGTGGGAAGA
The DNA here is from genome assembly GCA_015058295.1 of Anaerofustis stercorihominis. Classification (GTDB taxonomy): domain Bacteria; phylum Bacillota; class Clostridia; order Eubacteriales; family Anaerofustaceae; genus SVCP01. The sequence continues at coordinate 2,527 of SVCP01000013.1, read as the reverse complement.
AGGGAAGTGCTCGAGCAGATGCACAGACTGAACAAGGAAGATCATGTTACGATCATATTCATCACCCACTATATGGAAGAATTGATAGATGTCGACAGGATCATCATTATGAACGATGGAAAAGTTCATGGGGAAGGAACTCCGAAGGAAATCTTTGCAAACACGGAAGAACTGAAGGCTCTCAGACTTAATGTTCCGGAAATCGTGGAACTTGCGGATGGCCTGAGAAGCGGAGGTCTTGATATATCTCACGATATACTTACAAAGGAAGGGCTGGTGGATGCGATATGTCAATTGAAGTAAGAAATCTGTCTCATGTGTATTCATTGGGTACTGTTTTTGAGCATACGGCAATCGATGACATAAATTTTGATGTTGGACCGAGGGATTTTATCGGAATCATCGGACACACAGGCTGCGGTAAATCTACGCTTATCCAGCATCTTAACGGCCTTTTAAAACCCACAAAAGGGACTGTTGTAGTAAATGGTAAAGATATAAATAAAGATTATCCTATGAAAGAGATCGTAAAGCGTGTAGGGATCGTTTTTCAGTATCCGGAATATCAGCTGTTTGAAGAGACTGTATACAAAGATGTTGCTTTCGGTCCGAAGAATATAGGCTTTTCTGAGGAAGAAATCGAGAAAACCGTAAGGGAAAGTATTGAACTTGTCGGTCTTGATTTCGACGAGGTAAAAGATCAGTCTCCGTTTGATCTTTCCGGAGGACAGAAGAGAAGAGTTGCTATCGCAGGGGTGCTTGCCATGAAGCCGCAGATACTTATACTTGATGAACCTGCAAGCGGACTTGATCCTATGGGAAGAAGTGAGATTCTCGGTTATATTCATAAACTCAATAAGGAAGTAGGCATCTGCATACTTCTTGTATCTCATAATATGGATGATGTGGCTGATTATGCAGACAAAGTAATGGTGTTCTCCAAAGGGAAGCTTGTGATGTATGCTCCGCCGAAGGAAGTATTCGCCGATGTTAATTTCCTTGAAGGAATAGGCCTTACGGCACCTGATGGAAAAAAAGTACTTCTGGCACTGAAAGAAAGAGGTATTGATGTTGACACCACTTTATTCAGAACAAAGGATGCCATTGAAGAAATACTGAGAGTTGTGGGAGGTAAGAAATGAGTGAAATGACCATTGGTCAATATTATCCCGCAGATTCGTTTGTCCACAAGCTGGATCCGAGAACGAAAATAATGATCACGCTTTTGTATATCGTGTTCATATTTACTGTCAAAAGTTTTGTAGGATATATTGCCGCATTTGTGTTTCTTGTGCTGGCTATAACGATGAGTAAGATTCCGGTTTCATATATTATAAAAGGTCTGAAACCGATTATGTTCATTGTGTCCCTTACAATAATCATTAATATTCTGTGGACAAAAGGCGAAAACCTTCTTTTCTCTCTTGGATTTATAAAGATCTATATGGAAGGTGTTATCGTCGCGGCTAAAATGGGTATAAGGCTTATGCTCCTTGTAAGTACAACGTCCATAATGACACTTTCCACATCAACGATTGATCTCACGGACGGAATGGAAATGCTTATGAGAAAAGTGCCGCTTCTTAAAAGATCTGCGCATGACGTAAGTATGATGATGAGTATAGCCCTCCGTTTTATTCCGACACTGCAGGAAGAAACAGACAGGATTATGAAGGCTCAGAAATCAAGGGGTGCGGACTTTGATTCGGGTAACATTATCGCAAAGGCAAAGGCAATGCTTCCTATACTTATTCCACTGTTTGTGAGCGCTTTCCAGAGAGCAGGGGAACTTGCTATGGCTATGGAAGCGAGATGCTATCAGGGCGGAGAAGGCAGAACAAGAATGAAACAGCTCAGCTATACGAAGCTGGATGGTATTGCATATGCTGTTGCGTTCGTATTCTATGCATTGATGTTTGCATCACGTTTTGTGAACCTTCCGTTTTAGTTATGAATGTAGTACTCAATATATCCTATGTAGGTACGAACTATGCGGGATGGCAGGTGCAGCCGAATGCTGTGAGCGTTGCTGAAAAGCTTATAGAAAGCATAAGAAAAGTTACGGGCAAGACCGTAAAACTCAACGGTTCCGGAAGGACAGATGCGGGGGTACACGCCCTCGGACAGGTTGCCAATTTCAGGATAGACAGCAAAATTCCGGCAGAGAAATTTGCAAATGCCATAAACCATTATCTTCCCGATGATATCGTTGTAAATTATTCCTTTGAAGCAGGGGAAGACTTTCACGCAAGATTCAATGCGAAAGGAAAATGCTATCAGTACAAAATATACACCGGAAAGACGAAAAATCCGTTTCTGAAGGACAGAGCCTGGCACTTCACATATGATATTGACATTGATAAAATGCGTGAAGCGGCAAAGATAATAGAAGGAACGCACGACTTTAAAGCTTTTATGGCAAGCGGCTCTCAGGTTACGGACACAGTAAGGACTGTATATTCTGTGGATATTGATGAAAATGACGGTGTTATCACCGTAACGGTAAAGGGAAACGGGTTCTTATATA
>SVCP01000012.1 GCA_015058295.1 Anaerofustis stercorihominis | reverse complement strand
GGCGGTGTTCTTCTTCAGGAAAGAGACAGAAAGCTTTACGAAAAACTCGAAGTTGTTACAGACCGTGCTCCGTCTGAAAAAGAAATGGAAGACCTTATCTTCGGCTGGAAAGCGGTTAAGAACACAAAATCAAACGCTATTTCCCTTGCAAAAGACAAGATCCTCATCGCAAACGGCCCCGGCCAGACATCAAGAATCTGGGCTCTCGAAAATGCTATCAAGCAGGCTAACATGCCGACACAGGGCGCTGTTCTTGCATCAGATGCATTCTTCCCGTTTGATGACTGTGTAGAAGCTGCACACCAGGCAGGCATCACAGCAATCATTCAGCCGGGCGGATCAACAAATGACCAGGCATCAATCGACAAATGCAATGAATATGGCATTGCTATGATTTTCACAGGAACAAGACACTTCAAACACTCCTAAGGGTATGCTTGTCTAAATCCTTTTATGCTGCGTTATTTTCTCGTTGTCGCCGGTTACGTACGCTCGGGTACGCGCCCGTCGTCAACTCGAAAGCCGCCTTGCCTAAAAGAATTTATCCGTCGCATACAGACGGTTTGAGAAAACAAATCAAGCACCATCTGTGATGGTGCTTTTTTACTGCGTTGTTTGCGTCAGCGCCCGTGCTCATTTACTGCAAGTAAACCACGCACGTCCGTCTGGCAAGTCGCCTAGCCTTCGAAAATTTATACTTCGCTTATAAATTACATTCAAATTAAAGGTAGCATATGATGTACATATGCTACCTTATTTCATATTATTATATTATTGTGGATTTGCCAGAAAGAATTTATCAGTCGCTTGCTTTACATATTACATATATAATGACCGGCAATTATAAAAAGCCCGCACAATGCGGGCTTTGTCTGTAAAGAGAATTATTCTTCCGGAATGATGATGTTTGCGAGAACGCCTACTACTGTTGCGACGAACAGTGCGGAGAAGTTCATTGTATGTCCGAAGATGTTTACACTGATACCTGCTACAGAACCACCTGAGTATGTGGAGATAGTGATACCGATACCGAATACGAGGATAAGAGCAACGATGATGAGGTTTCTTGTCTTTGTGAAGTCAAGTTTTGCATCGATCATAGTTCTGATACCAACTGAAGAGATCATACCGAAAAGGATGATTTCAACCCCGCCTTTTACCGGTCCGGGGATCGTCTGAAGTACAGCACCGAATTTTCCGAAGAAACCGAGGATGATTGCGATAATTGCAGTGATTCTGAGAAGTCTCGGATCATAGTTCTTTGTTGTTGCAAGAACACCTGTGTTTTCAGAGTATGTAGTATTCGGCGGACCTCCGATGAAACCTGCGAGAGCTGTTGCAAGACCGTCGCCGAGAAGTGTTCTGTGAAGGCCGGGATCCTTGAAAAAGTCCTTGCCTACAACAGCGCCGTTTGTTGTGATATCACCGATATGTTCCATGAATGTAACGAGGGCCACGGGGGCGATAGTAAGGATTGATGCAAGGTCAAACTTCGGTAAACTGAAGAATCCTTCCGTAATATAGGGAATATTGATCCACTCTGCGTTAGCTATAGGTGTAAAATCTATGATATTAATGCCGAACATCTTGAGTACCACACACAGAGCATATCCGCTTGCCATACCGATAAGGATAGGTACGAGGTTGATCATTTTGTTTTTGGAGAAGTTGCAGATAACAACAATGACGAGTACGAAGAAAGCTACCAGCCATGAAATACCGGCAGGGAGGCCACTTGAAACTCCTGAGGAGTCATTGATTGCGCAGTATGAAAGGCTGACACCGATTACCATAATGACCGGACCTGTTACTACCGGCGGGAAGAATTTTTTGATCTGTTCCGCACCGACTACTTTGACGAGCATTGCAAGAATTGCATATACAAGACCCGCAACGATAACTCCCCCCTGTGCATAAGAGATCCCTTTAGTTGAAACAACTGTTGCGAGAGCCCCGATGAACGCAAAACTTGAGCCTAAAAAAACAGGTACTTTGCCATTTGTAATAAGATGGAATAACAAAGTACCTGCGCCTGCTGCGACTAATGCTACTGAAGGACTGAGTCCTGTAAGAAGAGGAACGAGAACTGTTGCACCGAACATTGCGAACAAATGCTGGATTGCAAGAAGCAGTTCCTGTGCTGTGATTTTTTTCATAGATGTTTACCTCCATAATTATTTTCGTTATTGTATCAAAAATGACAATATTCGTCAAGTAAGTAAGATGTATTTGAAAAATAAGTGTGACAGTACTTGTACGTCAGTATCCATGTTACTGCGTTGGTCTCTGTGGTATATCGCATCATAAACGGGAGAATATAGATGTCCGGAGAGAAAAAACACGTATTTCAATCGTAAAAACAGCCTGTCCCGTAAATGGGACAGGCTGTTTTTTGCTTTGTTTAAGCCGTTTTTAGTTCTGTATAGTCTGTATTGCCGATATTTGCGTGATATTACAGAGCGAGAAGATTTTCGATAGCTTTTGCATAGATTTCACAGCTGTCGAAGAGTCTGCTTACGAGGATTCTTTCGTCTGCCATGTGGATGCAGTTTTCTTCTCCCGGATATTCGTTTCCGAAAGCAACGACATTTTCAAATGCTTTTGAATATGTGCCGCCACCGATAGTATACGGCTGATTTACTGTATCTCCTGTTACTTCAACATATGATTTGTGAAGTACTTTGATGAATTCTGAGTTGGGATCTACGAAGAGTGATGCACCGACTCTCTTGATGTCGATTTCACATCCTGCATCTTCGAATGATTTTCTGATGTTTTCAACATACGGTGCGAAGTCAACAGTGATCGGATAACGGATGTCGATTGTTGCTGTTGCTTTTCCGTCTTTTACAGAAATGATGCCGATGTTCATTGTGAGAACACCATATTCGTCTTCGCATTTTGCCCCCATTTTTTCTCCGTCATAGCCAAGACCTACGCACTGAACGTATCCTTTTACAAACGGGCTTTCCGGAAGAACAGTGTTAAGGAAATCTACCATGTAAGAGATAGAGTTTCTGCCGAGGTGCGGTGTACTTGCGTGTGCCGGTTTACCTGTAAGAACGAGAGTAAGTTTTCCGTCAGCTTCCGTGGCATCTGTGGGAAGATCGTTTGCTTTTCCGTATGCTTCGAAAGCAACTTTGATCTCATCGAGTTTTTCACCTGAAAGAACAACTGTAACTTTCGGGCATACAACGTTTCTTGCTTCGCCGCCGAAGAAATCTTCGATAACGGTCTTTGCGCCTTCTGCGTTGAGCTGTGCTGTGAAGTCAGCACCGAAACTTCCTTTTTCACCGAAAATAAGCGGGAATGAGCCGTCCGGAGAGAATCCCATTGTGAAGCCGCCTTCGATTTCTTTGTAGTGAGCAACGCATTTCATACCTGTTTCTTCGTTTGCACCGAAAACAAGGCGTACTCTCTTGTTCATGGGGATACCCATTTCTCTTACAACTCTCATTGCGTGAAGAGCAACGATTGCGGGGCCTTTGTCATCTGCAACGCCTCTGCCGTACATCATTCCGTCAACAATGTGTACATTGTACGGTTCGTGTTCCCAGCCTTCGCCTTCTGGAACAACGTCAACGTGTGCGAGGATACCGATAACATCTTCGCCTTCGCCCATTTCTGCATAACCTGCGTAGTTGTCAAGGTTTGCTGTCTTGAATCCGTATTTTTCTGCAATTTCAAGTGCTTTGCAAAGTGCCTTTGCAGGACCTTCACCGAAAGGCATTCCTTCTTTAGGTTCTTCTTCAACACTCTTGATAGCTACGAGCTCTTTAATATCATTGATGATGTCATCCTGATATTTGTTTACATACTCTCTTGCGTTCATAAATATCTCCTTATTTGTTATTAATGATTTATTGGGTCTATTATATACTATTTTCTTATATGTTTCTATCTGAATTTATCAATAAGCTTCGGAATATCCTCTTTATTTATCCATTCCTCTGAGTAACCGCAGTTGCTGCAAACATAACGGATTACACTTACTGCGGAAAAAACCGTCATACCCGTATGAATGACATTTCCAGAGCCGTATGCACCTGCTTTTCCTTTGATGCTGATAATTCTGCTGCTTTTGCATTTGGGGCATTCATTTGTATTTTTCATTTTGCCTCCTTAATTTTTGCTTCTGAAAAGAAGTCCGCAGACAGCAGATGTGAGAGGAATACAGAATAGTATGCCGATACTGCCTACAACTGCCTGTAATATTTCAAATATTACGGTTTCCATATTGAAAAGATATAAAAGAGACGAGCTGTTTGCGACCATAAGAAGAACACACGACAGGCTTCCTCCGATGTATGCGAGAACGAGGGTGTTGCTCATCGTTCCCATAGTTTCTCTTCCGATGGTCATGCCGGATGTAAACAGTTCACGGAATGTGATATGAGACACTTTCTTTTCTATCTCTGCGAGTGATGCGGAAAGTTCCACGGAAACGTCCATTATGGCACCGATAGCGCCTATAAGTACAGATGCGTATATTATAGCCTTCAGATCGATGGGATATTTGAGAGAAGCGAGATAAATGGATCCTTCATCTATGTGCCCGCTCATATTTATAAAGCTGTCAATAACCCATGTAAGCACAAACGCTACCAAAACTCCGCCGATGCAGCCGATACCTGCCGCAAGGCTCTTTCTGTTGGCTCCGTTGACGAGTAAAAGCGTGGATACGGTTATGTAAATACAGGTTATGCTTGTCCACAGATATATGTTTTTTCCCATGAGGATAGCAGGAATCATTACATAAAATATACTTACGCAGGTAAATGCAAGTGAAAGAATGGTGTTTACGCCTTTGCTTCTGCCCATAATAATAAGACACAGGGCAAAGATAATGATAAATATAATCATAACATCGGATCTTACATATTCTGCGAAATAATACACATCACTTCCGTTGTTTCTCATCAGGAGGATCTTGTCACCTTCCTGCACCTGCTTCATACTTTCTGCGGTTGAGTCACCGGATATCTGCATTGCTTCAACTCTTCCTTTAGATGTATTGGCAAGAAAATTCACATATATATCTCCGCCGCCGTAGATACTTTCTTCTTTGCTTACTATCTCTACGACTTCAGCCCTGATATATTCCTGCCCGGACGAGGTTGAAAGAACGCTTTCCCCATCTGTTACCACCTTGTTTGCGCCAACAATGAATACAACGGAAAATACAATGGTCAGGATATATATAATTATATTTTTTTTTGTATTCATATCAGTTGTACCATGTAAGCGGTGATAATCTTACGAATACCTTTCCGAGAATGTTGTCTTCATCCACAAAACCCACAGAACGGCTTCTGCTGTCAATTGACGTTGGGCGGTTATCCCCCATTAAGAATAACGTTCCTTCCGGGACTGTGACGAGTTCGTAATTTTCATATTCAAGCCCGTCCGGAAGATATTCTTCTTCAAGAGGCTCTCCGTTGATATAGACCACACTGTCGATGATCTCAAGTGTTTCGCCGCCAAGGGCAATAACTCGTTTTACATAATTTTTGCCTGATGCAACTTTTGCGATTACGATGTCTCCTCTTTCAGGAGAGTCAAACAGATAAGTAACCTTCATTACGCCTAATTTATCACCGGATTCAAGTGTAGGATACATGCTTGACTGATCAACAACCACAAGCTCAAATACAAAAGCCCTTATTATAACCGCGATGACAACCGCCAGCAATATGGATTTGATCCATTCGGCTGCTTCTGATTTTTGTTTTTTTCTATTTTCCGTTGATGACATATGTTTCTCTCTTCATTTAAAGTTTATTAACTAATATATTATACAGCAAATGATGTATTTTGTAAACAAAAACGGCAGTGTGTATACTGCCGCGATATTTGTATTTTATTTTGTTCCCGGATATTTCGGAGACACACCGTACTGATTGTCCCCCTTGCTGTCACTGCAAAGCCAGATGATAAGAAGTATCCAGCCGACAACTGGGACCGCAAGAGCCAAGAGATACCATGCCGATTTTCCTGTATCGTGAAGTCTGCGGATATCATTTGCAAGGCTCGGTAAAAATGCAACTGCGGCGAATGCCATATTGAAAGTACCTCCAATAGGTCCTAAAAATGACAGCACAAATGTAATTGCCGAATTGATGATTACGGGAATGAAAAAGTCCGTGCGTCTTGTTCTTCCTGAGAAGAAAAGAGCATCGTGCCAGAATATCTTATAAGAGTAGAAAATTTCGTTAAAATCCATAAATAATGACACTCCTGCATTGATTTATAAGTATTTCTTATCTTAACATATGTATAAACAAAAGTCAAATTAATTAATGTTTTCTGCTGTGGATAAAATAATTACCGTGATTAAAGTATAATTATTTATGCAAAACATTGAAATTTTTGTCTGAATATGTATAATTATAGCATAGATTCATTAAGGAGGAGTTAGTTTATGGCACGCTCCAGAACAAAAATACGAATTGCGGATCCGAAAAGATTTATTGTTGCGGCGGCAGTTGCACTGGCAATACTTATTCTTCTCATTTCACTTATTTCCGGTGCATTGTCAAAGGACAAGATCGAAGAAGAGATAAAAGAGCTCGAAGGCAGAGATATTGTTGTAACGGACAGAAGATTTTCCACCACGCTTGCCGATGGTTCAGTGGCAGAACTTGGCGATGTAATTACATTCAAGCTTTTATACTGCTACCAGAGAGAAGACAAGGCTGTGAAGGCATACGAAGTGACAGATGGTGTGAGTGTGTCTATCGAAGGTGAAACGGAAGAAACACCGTCAACAATCGGTAAAGCAGAAGGCAATACGGTGAAGATCCTCGAAACTGCAAAAGCCGGTGATGAGCTTAAAGTTATCGTCAGCCATAAATATATGGAAGATATGACATTCACATATATTGTGGGGAATACGGAAGTGATTGAATAATTAAATAATACCCGAAACTGCCTGTAAAGGGCAGTTTTTGTTTGTTTGAATCATTGCTGTCTGCCCGAGCCTGTAAAAGAGGGTGGGATGGTGGGGACTTTTCTGTGCAAACGAAGGGGTAAGCTGTAAAACTGTGAATTAATGGATATACAGTCACTCAGACTTGCTTTTACAACTTAACCTTCAAATTAAAAACTGCCGATGCTGTTATCATCGGCAGTTTTTGTGTGTATTGGCTTGATTTATTTTTTTCCGCTCCAGCAGTATGTGCAGATTCTGGACGGGTCGATATTGATAGCTTCAATAAGACCGTCAAGAGTCTGATACCCGAGAGAGTCGAATCCGAATTTCTCACAGATAGCTTCGAGCATACGCTTGCCTCTTTCTGTGGATGCATCGGAATATTCGTCTATATGTTTTTGTCCTTCGTCGCCTTCGAGTTCCTGGATTATTCTCCTTGCGAGAAGTTCCATATCTGTTTTTCCTCTTGAGAAGTTCAGATACGGGCAGCTGTACATAATCGGCGGACAACCTGAACGCATATGGACTTCCTTTGCTCCCGATGCTTTGAGGAAATCTACTGTTTCACGGAGCTGTGTTCCTCTTACAATAGAGTCATCTACAAGAAGGAGTTTGTGTCCTTCAATGAGCCCGGGAATAGGAATCTGCTTCATCTTTGCTACATGGTTGCGCACAGCCTGGTTAGAAGGCATAAACGAACGAGCCCATGTGGGAGTATATTTTATGAACGGACGGGCAAAAGCCTGTTTACTCTTTCCTGCATATCCCATAGCATACGGAATTCCCGAATCCGGCATGCCTCCTACATAATCAACATCAGGAAGTGTGCCGTTTTTTATTTCGTCCCTTGCCATAATCTCTCCGCTTTTGTAGCGCATCATCTCTACGTTTGTGCCCTCATAATCGGAGTTCGGATAGCCGTAATATGTCCATAAAAATGCACAGATCTTCATTTCGTCTCTTGCGGGAGAGAGTACTTCAAAGCTTTCCGGAGTGAGTTTTACGATCTCCTGCGGACCAAGCTCATATACAGTTTCGTACCCTAACTTTGTATATGCAAAAGATTCGAATGATACGCAGTGTCCGTCGCTGTTTTTGCCAAGCCAGATAGGAAGCCTGCCCAGCTTGTCTCTTGCGGCAATAATACAATCTTCCTTGAGTATAAGAATCGTTGCGGAACCGTCGATCATTTCCTGTGCATGAAGGATTCCCGAAACAAGATCGTCTTTCTGGTTTATAAGTGCGGCAATAAGTTCTGCGGAGTTTACTTTTCCCGAACTCATAGCCATAAACTGGTGACCGTGGTCGGAGAAATATTCTTTTATGAGCTCGTCAGCATTGTTTATGGCACTTACGGTAGTAATTGCAAACAAACCATGGTGCGAGCGGACGATAAGCGGCTGCGGATCGGAATCACTGATGCAGCCCATACCCATATTTCCGTGAAAATGATCAAGGTCTCTTTCGAACTTCGTTCTGAAAGGTGTGTTTTCTATATTATGGATCTCTCTCTGGAAGCCGTCGACTTCATCGTATATGGCCATTCCGCCTCTGTATGTACCCAGATGTGAGTGATAGTCCACACCAAAGTAAATGTCAAGAGCGCAGTCTCTTTTTGAGGCAACACCGAAAAAACCGCCCATAATCTATTTTCCTGCCTTTCTTAATTTGAAGGTTATGTGCATATTATGCGAAAAAGAGTTCGGAAAGTGTCATAGGATCGATATATTTTCCGTCCTTGTAAACTCTCATATTTCCTGATGCGATTTCGTCAATGAGCATTACATTGCCGTCAGCATCATAGCCGAATTCGAATTTGATATCGTAAAGAATGAGACCTTTTTCTTTAAGATCGTCAGCTACGATCTGAGTGATCTTCTGTGTCATTTCTTTAAGGTCTTCGTACTGTTTGTCATTCATTACTCCGAGAGCGATAAGGCCGTCCTTTGTTACGAGGGGATCGCCGAGTTCATCGTTTTTGAATGTTGTTTCAACATAAGCGGGAAGGTCTGCGCCTTCCTGAATGTACTGACCGTAGCGGCGGAAGAAGCTTCCAACTGCTTTGTGACGGCAGATAACTTCAAGGCCTTCACCGAATACTTTTGCAGGGAGAACTTCCATTGTTGTATCAGCGAGGTTTGCGCTTACATAGTGAGTTTTGATACCTGCAGCATTGATCTTTTCAAAGAAATAGATAGACATTCTCAGGTTGACATCGCCTACACCTTCGATTGTGAGACCTACAGAGTTTTCACCCGGGTCAAATACACCGTCCTTACCGGTGCAGTCGTCTTTAAATTTTAAAAGATAATTTCCGTTTTCAAGTGCAAAGACATCTTTTGTCTTTCCGGAATAAACAAGATTCATGGTAATTCCTCCCGAATAGTATAATCTCAAAGATATTATAATGCCATAAATTAAGTCGTTTTCGGTTTATCAACAATCCTGTTCGGTAAATCGAGGGTATATCTTTGATACCCTTTATTGTATAACAAAATACATCTATATACAACAAAAACAGTACATAAACCACAAAAAAATTTCTCATTAGTGAAATCTTGCCGGGTAAGAATAACTGAAAAACCCTGAACCGGACCCGACAGGATAAATACTGAAAACAAATTAGGTGATTAATGATTTTTGAATGATTGCGGACGGTAAAAACGTATGAATTTCACGGCAAAATCCTTTGAATTTTGAAATACATAAAAAAAATTTGTTGCATTTATTCTGTCATATGCTATAATAATGCTTAGTCGATTAAATAAAATATTCAGAGGCGAAAATGAAACAACCAAAGTACACTCATCAACTGATGGATAGGGTTTCCCGCATGGCATTTTCACGACATTTTTCTCTCCTCGAACAGATCGATATTCACCCCGGGCAGGTTCCGTTGCTTATGTTTCTTAACAGCAGTGACGGAATGACTCAGGCTGAAATTGCGAATCATTTGTTCGTATCGGCCCCCACTATCAATGTTTCTGTAAAGAGGCTGGAAAAAGCGGGGCTTATTGAAAAGAGAGCTGATGAAAATGATGCGAGAATGATCCGTATCTACATTACTGAAATGGGAAAAGACACGGCAAATAAACTCGACATGTCCAATCAGAAACTTGAAGATGAAATGTTTGAAGGTTTCACTCCGGAAGAAAAGATGCTTTTCAGGAGGCTGCTCATGCAGATCAGAGACAATCTGTTTATGCAGGACGGTGGTGAGGTTGATTTGCCGCCAATGAAACATTGTAAAGGAAGGAGAAACGACTGACAATGTTCAAATTGTTCAAAAGAATTGACAATCTTGTTGTTCCGTTGCTGATTTGTGTTTTGTTATTGAGCGGTCAGGTATGGACTGAACTCGAGCTTCCGGTGCACACAGCAAACATAATCAACGTCGGAATTCAGCAAGGCGGAATTGAACAGGCAGTACCGGAAGTAATGACGCCGGACGAGTATGATTCACTGACAGCTCTTATGAGTTCAACAGATGAAGATATCGTTGAGATTAATTATTCCCTTATTGACTCTTCAGATCCGCTTTACACGGCAGTAAAAGAAGAATACCCCAACATTCCTTCATCGGTTTATGTTCTCAATGAAACCGTAACGGAAGGGACCATGATTTCTCTTGATACTGCATTTTCCAACGCCATTCTTATGAAAACAGTGGTAGCGGGAACGAACGAAAACTACAAGCAGTACGAAGAACAGCTGCACTCCCTTATGCAGGAGCCGTACAGAACAGAAAAAGATCTCGAAGGTATGCTCAGTGCAATGGAACCTGAGAAAGCAGATGAATTTATCGCTACTGCACAGTCATTATTCACGAATATTTCCACAAGCCTTGTAAATCAGGCGGCCATCGATCATATCAAGACTTCATATGAAGTACTCGGATTCGATATTGTGGGTCTGCAGATGGGATACCTTTTCTCTGAAGGCGGAATCATGCTTCTTGTAGCAGGATTTGCAACATTGATCTCAATAGTTATGAGCTTCGTGCAGTCAAGACTCGGTTCAAGGATCGGTACGACTCTCAGAAAACTTGTTTTCGGAAAAGTTATCACACTTTCCAACCAGGAGATGGAAAACTTTTCAACAGCATCCCTTATTACAAGAACAAACAACGACGTAATGCAGATCGCGCGTCTTATGAATATGGGACTTCGCCACCTTATATTCTCCCCTCTTATGGGTATAGGCGGTATTATTAAGGCGATCAAGCTTAATGCATCACTTTCGTGGATCATGTTTGTCGCTGTTGCTTTCGTAACAACAGGCGTAACATTCCTTCTCAAATTCGTTACACCGAAATTCAAGATTATGCAGAAAAACACTGACCGCATCAACCTTGTTGTGCGTGAAGTACTCAATGGTCTTCCGGTTATCAGGGCGTTCTCTACATTTGATTACGAAGAAAGCCGTTTTGCAGATGCAAATGAAAGAGTAAGAAAACTCGGTGTCTGGACACAGAGAAGAATGGGTCTTATGATGCCGGCTATGATGCTTACAATGAATATTTCTTCCGTAGCCATCGTATGGTTCGGAGCCAAAGCAGTAAATCTCGGCGGAATGCAGGTTGGTGATATCACGGCATATGTAAACTATGCTATGCATGCAATCATGTCATTCCAGATGCTTGCGAATATGTCAACACATATTCCGAGAGCCATGGTATCCGCAGGACGTATCAACGAAATCCTCGACAGTGAAAACATCATCAAGGATCCTGTTAATCCGACACCTTTCGTCGAAGACAAAATGGGTGAAGTTGAATTCAGAAACGTATCATTTGCGTATCCGGATGCTGACGGTGAAGTCCTTACAGACATTACGTTCACAGCAAAAGCCGGTGAAACAACTGCCATCATCGGTGGTACAGGTTGCGGTAAATCAACGCTTATAAACCTTGTTCCGAGATTCTATGATGTTACAGGCGGTGAGATTCTTGTAAACGGTGTAAACATCAAGGATATGACTCAGCACGATCTTCGTGCACAGCTCGGTTATGTGCCGCAGAAAGGTCTCCTCTTCAGCGGAACGATCGAATCAAATATCCGTTTCGGCGATATCAATATGAGCGATGAAGACGTATTGTATGCAGCGGATATAGCGCAGGCTGCTAACTTTATTGAAAATATGCCTTATGGTTATTATGAACCTATAGCACAGGGCGGAACAAACGTATCCGGCGGACAGAAACAGCGACTCTCAATCGCAAGAGCTATTGCGCCGAAACCGAACATTTACCTCTTTGACGACAGCTTCTCAGCACTTGACTTCAAGACTGATGCTGCTCTGAGAAAGGCACTCAACGAAAAACTCAAAGGTGCAACAAAGATCATCGTTGCACAGCGTATCAGCACTATCATGCATGCTGAAAACATCCTTGTTCTTGATGAAGGTAAGATTGTAGGACAGGGAACACACGAAGATCTCCTTAAAAACTGCGAAGTTTATAAGGAAATCGCATATTCACAGCTTTCAGAGGAGGAATTGAACAATGACTGATAACAACAAGTTTAATAAAGATAAAATGCCTCCTTTCACACCGAATGCGGCACCGAGTAAAGAAGAAATTGATAAAATGCTCGCAAATATGCCCAAAAAGCAGAGAAAGCAGATGGAAAAAGACATCAAGGCCGGTAAATTCCCGCCAAAGCCTGCTGAACCGGTAAAAAGAGGAAACCTTCCCGGTGGCAGACTGCACGGTGAATATCGTGTAGATGAAGAAAGAGACTGGACGAGAGATAAAAACGGCGTCCGTATCAGAAGAGGCGGCCCCAGAGGCAGAGGCCCCAGAGGCGGCGGTATGCCCGGAGAAAAAGCAAAAGACTTCAAAGGCTCCCTTATCAAGCTCATCAAGTACATGAAGCCTTTCTATCCGCATATTTTTGTGGCGATCCTCATTACCATTGCTTCAACGGTATTCAATATCGTAGGACCGAAGATTCTCGGAAGTGCAACCACTCTTATTTATGAAGGTCTTGTGGATAAAGTTGCAGGCGGTATCGGTATTGACTTCACTGCACTCGGAAAGATTCTTCTTACACTCCTTGCCCTTTATGTAACAAGTGCTTTGTTCAGATATTCACAGCAGTTCCTTATGGCAGGGGTTACAACGAGAATCTCTTATAACCTCCGTGAACAGTTCTGTGCCAAGATCGAAAAGCTGCCGATGAAATTCTTCGACAGCATGACAAACGGAGAGATTC
Source organism: Anaerofustis stercorihominis (assembly GCA_015058295.1). Classification (GTDB taxonomy): domain Bacteria; phylum Bacillota; class Clostridia; order Eubacteriales; family Anaerofustaceae; genus SVCP01. The sequence continues at coordinate 24,369 of SVCP01000012.1, read as the reverse complement.
TTTCAAGAATTACAAACGATGTAGACAGCGTATCACAGAGTCTCGGTATGGTTCTTAACCAGATCATTTCTTCTGCGATCACTATCGTCGGTGTAATAGCTATGATGCTCACGATCAACTGGGTGATGACGATCACGGCTCTTATGATTCTGCCGCTTTCGATGCTCATTATGAAGATGATCGTTTCCCGTTCGCAGAAATTCTTCGTCAGACAGATGGCCCTCACAGGGGAAGTAAACAGTCTTATCGAAGAAAACTACGGAGGACACATTATCGCAAAAGCATTCAACAGAGAAGAAGATATCACTGTTGAGTTCAACGAAACTGTAAATGAGCTTTACAATGTGCAGTGGCGCGGACAGTTCCTTTCAGGTATGATGGGTCCCCTTATGGGATTTGTAGGTAACTTCAACTTTGTACTTCAGTCAATTCTCGGCGCATACTTTGCAATCAAAGGTATGATCCGTGTAGGTGACATTCAGGCTTTCACACAGTATGTAAGAAACCTGAACCAGCCGCTTAACCAGATGAGCCAGGTTGTAAATATGCTCCAGACCACTATCGCAGCTGCAGAACGTGTATTTGAGTTCTTTGAAGCTGAAGAAGAAGAACCTTCCAAGAAGATCGCTTCAACAGAAAACATCAAAGGATCTGTTAAGTTCGAAAACGTTAAATTCGGCTATACAGAAGACAAAATCGTTATCAAGGACTTCAATGCAGATGTAAAACCGGGTCAGACCGTAGCTCTTGTAGGACCTACAGGCGCAGGTAAGACCACAATGGTCAAACTGCTTATGAGATTCTATGACCTCAACGGTGGTGCGATCTATGTTGACGGACAAAACATTCTCGATTATGACCGTGATGAACTCAGAAGAGCTTTCGGTATGGTATTGCAGGATACATGGCTCTTTAACGGAAGCATTATGGAAAATATCCGTTACGGTAAGATGGACGCAACAGACGAAGAAGTTATCCAGGCCGCAAAGACAGCCAGAGTACATCACTTCGTATCAACTCTCCCCGGCGGATATAATATGGAACTTAACGAAGAAGCTTCCAACGTTTCCGCAGGTCAGAAGCAGCTTCTCACAATCGCAAGAGCGATCCTCGCAGATCCGAAGATCCTTATCCTCGACGAAGCTACATCATCAGTAGATACAAGAACCGAAATTCTCATTCAGGAAGCTATGGACGCACTTATGGAAGGCAGAACGTCCTTCGTAATCGCTCACAGACTTTCAACCATCAAGAATGCAGACCTTATCCTTGTAATCAACAATGGTGATATCGTTGAACAGGGTAACCACGAAGAGCTCCTTGCTCTTGATGGATTCTATGCACAGCTTTACAACTCTCAGTTTGAAGATGTAGGCTGATACAAAAGCACTTACCGTAATTAAAAATACAGGTACGGTATGCCTGTAGACGACAATTAAAAAATTCAGAAAAGTCCACTTATGTGGACTTTTTTGATGGTGCGGATCAGCGGGCCGGTTGTACTTTTATCGGATGAACGGAAAGTATTTTCAGATCTCATACACAATAGCAATATCTGTATGAGATACTGTATTTTTGAGAAATTGTTGAAAAAAGTCAGGTTTTTGCAGTATAATTAAAAAAAACATATGAGGTGAAGCGATTTGGACTATTTGTTATACCACTTGCTTGCTATAGTTATGGTTGTGGCGATAATAAGGGGTGTTCTCGAGGGAAGCGGTAACTTGCTTGGTATGGTTATGGCCTTGATGGTATTGGGTGGTTGTATCCAGAATATCAAGGAGGAGAAACAGCTGAGAGAGCAAAAAAAGAGGGAAGAGGAAGGATATAAGAGGAGAGAAACAAGTCCGTTCATTGATCCGGACAGCGAAGAAAAATGTTATAAATGGCCTCTTAAAGAAGGCGTCGTTGCCGATGATGCGCAAATAATAAACAACTCTTTGTTGTATTACAGAGAAAAGTCAAATTTTGATGCGGTATTTTATTTTATTGAAAGACTCTACGATATGGGGTCTCTGAATAAATACCTGACTCCGGATAGTTATTTACTCATTGCCTCAAACAGAGAGCTCAGAGAATACAAAAATATGAAAAATGATGTCACCGTACATCTGTACAGTCATATGGATACGGTTTCAAGAAAGGCTACAGTTGTTGAGTTTATGAAGCTGATCCAATATTATGAATTCAATGATATCGATCAGATTATAAAGTGGTGCAGAAGCAGGACAGAACATGAAATCGTAAAAGCGGAAGGTGCTGACGGGTACTCTCTGACAGAACATTTTCTGGTATTAAAGGAGTTCTTGCCTGAACGCTACGAAGATGAAAGCATAAGGGATTTTTCATATCGCATTTCCGATAAATACAAAATGCCCGAATTGCGGGTGAACTATGCCTGTGTAGAGATGTGCCGGGAATATAATAAACAGGATACCATAGGCATAACAAATGCTCTGGTGGACGCCGCCAGAGCAGGCAGCTATATAGCCAAGATGTTTGGTATTACAAGGCATGAATTTATAAAGCATTGGCAAACTTCCACTTCTGATGATTATGGCTTTATAGAAAGAATGATAAAACACAATATCTCTTCTCACAGATATTCAATTTGTGAGGAATTACTTTCTATGAAAGAGAATTGGTTTGAAAAGACTGTAGAATCATCGCAGATCCGCTGTCGTGAGTACAAATCAATGAAGAACAGGGCTCGCGCACGATATCAGTATTGGAAAGGCATGAGGTGTTATGCATTGGGAGATGAAGACAGCGCACGTTCATATATGGAAATGGCGGCTGAATCTGATAACCCCGAGGCGCTTTTCTGGTTTTCCAGGTATGCAAGAGATTCGAAATATGTGAACCGATACGTATATGAATATGATCGTTGGCCTAAAGAGTGGGGTTATGCTGACAGTGCACTGAAAGATAAATCTGTAGATGCCATTGTCGACCTTGCAGAACTTATCCGCAGACAGTATCTTGAAAACGGAGATGAGATAATAAAATCTCTGTATGATGACATTAAAGAGTTTGGCACTGAAGAAGCTGTTTTTGCATGGCTGATACATCTGGATGCGCCGGAGTTCCAATCCACTGTGGAAGATCTGATGAACTCAACGGAAGACAGTCCACAGGCTCGCATGTACCGTCGTATGGCTTATCTTGCAAAGGCTCTCAGTCAGAAAAATATAAAAAATATGCTTGCCTTTGCTGATGTTGACCTTGATAAAAATGCTACATACAAATTTAATGAAGCCACAAACGGGAATCTGCTGAAACAAGCGTATAAAGGAAATCTGAATGCCATTACCGATCTGGGCAAGATTTATCTCAACCGCAAAGAGCCGTGGATGTACAATGCCCTGGGCGATGCTATGCTTGGTTATGTTTCCGATGCTTATGAAGAACGCTATAACAGCGGCTATTGGGATGATCAGGACATTATCGACTGGTATCACCTTGAAAATGCCATCCGCGAAAGAAAAGAACTGTCATATGATATTTTCAAATTGGGACTTAAACATCATATTACACGTTTCTGTGTGAAGGCCTACTGGTTGCGCGAAGAACTGGATCTGGGCAAGTCTGAAATAGACATGTATCTGGAGATTGCAAGAAAGAATGGCTATGATATAACCTCGGAGCTGGAAAATATCAGAGAAGATCAGCGTTCTGTACGACGTGAAGAACAGCGTGAGATCGACAGAAGAGAACAGGAAGAAAAAAGAAGACAGGACGCAAAACGTGCGGCCTTCGATGCAAGACTTGACATGCTGGAACGTGATATTGACAGAATGAATGGGGGAAGTGGCTATACTCTGGAAGAAAAAGCCGCTTCAGGAAGCGCATCTGTAATGGATCATCTGCGCAATCAGGCTATGCGCGATGTGTTTAAGGAAAAAATCAAATAGTATGGACAGCCGGCGGTTGCATCTGTACATATAATCCGTATATAAAACATCCCGATGCATGCATCGGGATGTCTGCTTTGCGCTTAAAACAAGACCGTCAGATGATACTCCCGGTGGTAAGGTATCTTAATATTTTTCTTGAAAACTTACAAAAACAGGAGTATTATGTTTTCAGATAATCTTCCGGAGGGAAATATGAACAGTGATTATTTCAGTGAGATAACAGAAGCTGTGCAGGCTGTACAACTTCTGAATGTGCGTGAAGTAAGAGCAGAGAAAGACGGCATATACGCAGTATGTGAAGTTGCAAGCCGTCGTTGCTATCCGTATCGTACATATACGGTAAACAATAAATATAATATAAAGATCGATGCGTCTTTGTATGTGGATAAGTTTTACAGGTATGCCGGTGATAAACTTGAGGAGTTGCCGGATACAGGTTATCTGGATGATGCAGTTTACAGTGCTGTGTACGATGAAGTTGTTGTGAAGATATATGATTATACAAAGAGCAAATACGAATCTGCTCTTGAATCAGATTTTATCAGCACTATATCTCCGGGGTTTTATCTGTCCTGCGGAGATGAAGTTATATACGAAAAGCGAATAGAATTCTGTAATGAAAATACAGAGAAGATCACACGCATGAATATATTTACGTTGGCTGAAAAGCTGGCGAACAAAGAAATTAAAAAAGATGAAGCGTATGATTATATAAAGCTTGCGTATCTTGACTCAATGTCTGCAATATATCTCAACAAGCTTTATATTATAACAGAGGTTGCTGCCCTGACGGAATTCAGAAGTTCAGCAGCCTACCTTACAGATGCATTTCAGAAGGTAATGTTGTTCGGTGAGTATGGTTACCGGACAGATGATTTCGCTGCACTCGGTTTTATGAATAACCTCATGGAATCAGAAAATGTCAGACAGACAGCCGATGGGGCGTTCATTTCTGAAAAATTACTGGAAGCTCATTCTTCCGAGCTTGACAACATTTAAGAAGTCTTATGAGGCTGTACCGAAGAAGGCTTCCCCCGTGAAGCTTGCAAAATCCGGTATTCCGGGCGCATTGTTCCTTGTTCTCTCTGTAGTGCTGTTTTTAATTCCTTCTGTTGCGGAATTGTTTGCATCGGAGATATCTGGGACAATCTTTGTGGTAACACATATCGCAGGAACTGTCCTTCTGCTTCCGTTTGCTGTATTCCCGGGTGTGATATGGTATGCTGCGTTTGAAGGTATATACAAAATACTCGATAACAGATTTGTTCTGAACAACGGTACGTATTCGAGAATTGTCATCGGTCTGGTATGTCTGATTGTGGGAACATTATGTACAAAGGAGTACCTCTCGCTGAAATCACATAATAAAAATTGCGAAGTTACGAGAAGATCTGTGGCTGACAAATGTGTGAAAAAGCTTGATCTGATGTATAATACATATGAATTGCTCGAAAAAAACGCTCTTCGTGCAAATAACGATATAACTGCACGGACAGTAAAAGCGTATTGTTCTTTTGCGAAGGCTCAGGTAGACAAAGTAAGGAAATCGGTTTTAAAATAATTGTATAAGCATCATCTGTGACGGTGGTGCTTTTTGGTGCATTGGTCTGGATAAAATAAAAAATACAGCTTATGTGTTATAAGCTGTATTTTTACATTGTTGGATTTTTACTGAGCAGCTCTTCTTCTGAAGTTGATGAGAAGTACTGCGAGGACCAGTACCGCAAATGCTCCGCCGTAGATTGCGAGAGTGTCTCCCGTTACGGGGTTGATCGTGTCTGTATATGTCGGAATGAGAGTTACGGAACCATCTGCAGTGAATGTGATTGTGTTTGCATTTTCGTCCGTATCTTCGACTCGGTCTGTGTATTCTCTGAGCTGTCCTTCCGTAAGTCGTTTTCCGGAAACAAATCCTGAGAATTCCCTTGTGATGTCTTTATCTTTGGTATACATACGCTCGGGAATGATGAATTCAACTTCTATCGTTCCCGGAATCATGTCAACAACAACAGATTTCGGTGCCGCCGATTCACTGGCAGGTGCCACCATGTCGGATACTGTCTTTGTGATGATAACTTCGAATATTTCATCTGCCGGTTGTTCGCCGAAATTAAGGGCAAGCTTTTTGACGATAGCATCATATTCTTTCTGTGTGTATGATTTTTCGTCTTTTACTTTTCCGATAACAGTGTAGATTACGGCTTTGCCGTTTACGATGTCGTCTTTATCCTGTACGGTAAGGAAATCTTCGAGAGTGCCGTTTACATTAAGATAATTTGTCTCGTCTTTTGTCTGAAGAGCATTTTCGTTGTTTTCGATGTACGCTTTTACAGTTTCCTTGTTTACTTCAAGCGCATCTGTAAGAGCTTGAAGTTTGTCTGCATTTGCGACGAGAGCCTTCTGTTCATCTGTGAGAGCATCGAATTTCTCTTTTACCGCTGTGATAGCTTCTTCATTCGAGAAAAGTGCCACATCGGGAAGTTCATCTATCTCTTTTTCAACTTCAGCAGCCGCTTTGAGGTTTGTGATCCTGTTTTCCGCAACTACGAGCTTTCCGAGATTGCTGAGAGCAACCTGCTGTTCTTTTGTGAGCTTGTTTACTTCTTTTCTTACAGCTTTGATTGCATCTTCGTCATCAAGAGTAATATTTTTGACTTCAGGAAGCTCTTCAATAAGTGCGTGAGCAGCTTCTACCTGCTTTTCGAGAAGGTCATATTCTTCTTTTGCTGAAGCGAGTGTTTCGTCGGCATTTGTCTCATCGACGAGAGCTTTCTGTTCGTTTGTAAGTGCATCGTATGCAGTCTGCGCCAATGTGAGCTTTTCAAGATATTCTTCCGTGTATACTACAGAACCAAGTCCGTTGACTTTATCGATAACGGAAACTGCCGCTGCATTGTCTCTTGTAAGTTTGTCAAACTGAGCTCTGAGTGAATCGAGCTTTTCTTTGTATTCCGGATTGAGAAGTGTCTGTTCGAACTCATTAAGAGCAAGCACTTTACTTTCTGCATCGAGAATAGCTTCTTCGGATGAGAGGGTTATTTCTGTGATAGCATCAATTGCATCTTTTGCCGCCTGTACGTTTGCGAGAGATGTGTTGTAGTTGTCAAGTGCGGCTTTTGCTTTTGTCAGCGCTTCTGCCAGAGACGGGTCAATCGATTCTTTCAGTTCATCTGAGAGATTGCCATAAGCAGCAGATGCATCATTGATGAGAATTATATTTTCTGTAGTGATGTCCGCAGCATCTTCTATACCTTTCACTTCTTCGAGCTTCGCCGCAACGTCCGCAAGCTGTGCATGAAGGCCTGCATACGCATCTTCTGCGTTTGTAAGTGCGTCTGCATTTGTGAGCATTGATTTTTGTGTGTCTGAAAGGGCATCATATGCCATTCTCGCTTCATCAATGAGCTGTTTACATTCTTTTGTGTATTTTACTGTTCCGATCGCGTCGATTTTTGCCTGCGCATTTTCCGCCGCTGCTTTATCTGCGATATAAGCTGCGAAATCGTCATCATATGCTTTAAGTTCTTCTTTTTTCGTTACGAGAGTTTCCGCATATGTTCCTTCAACAGCTTTGAGTTCTGCATTTGCCTTTTCGATGGCTGCGGCCCATTCTGCTGTTCTTGTTGTATAAGACGCGATTGCTGTAATAAGTGAATCGATATTTGCCGCTTTTGCAGCTGCTGATTCATAATCGGAGAGGGCTTTGTTTGCAATTTCAAGTTCAGTGTACTCAACCGCATCCTGCTGTGTCTTCTGTGTGAGAGCATCATATGCTACGTTTGCCTGTACGATAAGATCTTTCTTTCCGATGGTATCTTCCGGCTTGTCAATATCTTTTATTGCATCGATAGCTGTGATTGCCGTCTGCACTTTGTCTGCAAGAGCCTTGTATGTATCTTCTGCCGCAGTGAGTACAGAGTAGTTTGTTACGAGAGCCTTCTGTTCAGGCTTCAATGCATCATATGCACTTCTTACAGCTGTCAGTGATTCACTGCTTGTGATGTATTCGATATTTCCGATACCGTCGATTGCATCGATCACTGTTTTTGCTGCCGCAATATTCACAGAATAACCGTCATATTCTGCCTTTTGTGCCGTGAGTATGTCTTTATCTGCATCTGAAACAAGTGATTTTGTAAATGCACCTGCATTATTGTAAGCATTCCATGCAGTTTCCACCGCACTTACCCATTCTGCAGAATATTTTTCTGTGTCTGATATGGCTTTGATTACCTTGCTTATATCAGCCGCATCTTTTACAGCTTTCTCATATTCTGCCAGAGCGGTTTCAGCTTCCTGAAGCTGATTATAATTGGTGACAGCATTCTTCTGGTTTTCATCGAGTCCGTTATAAGCTGCCCTTGCCTTTTCGATCAGAGTTTTTGAACCGTCAACAATATCCTCCGGTGTGTTTACCTCTGCCAGCGCATCAATATCTGCAATTACATCATCGACTTCATTACGGAGGGCCTCATATGCGTCTGATTTTTCATCAAGAACGGTCTTGTATTCTTTTATTGTATTGTCTTTGTACAGTTTATCGTCACCGATAGCATCATACGCATCTTTTGCTGCGTTCAGTTTTCCGAGGTATGTATTTGTGAACTCAACATCTCCCAGCTCTTCCACTGCAGAAACAAATTTATCAGATTTTTTCTTGTCTGCCGCGAGTTTTGCGATTTTTTCTGCAGCAGATTCGAGTTTTTTCACAGCATCTTTGTCTATCTGTGCTTTTGATTCTTCGTCGAGCAGTGCATATGCATTCTTTACAGCATTTACAGTACCTTCATCTTCGAGAGTAAGTTCATCAACATCGGGAAGAGCATTTATGGAAGCCTCAACTTTGTCAGCATCTGACTGTGTCTGCCAGTAGTACAGTTTGTCCTCTGCGTTTTCGATGACAGTGTTAAGCTTTTCGAGGTCAAGCATAGCATATGCTTCTTCGTTTTCATTCTGAAGTCTTGCTATTACCGCTTTTGCATTCTCGATCTGTTCTGCATATGCATCTGCGGCTTCATCGCTGTCGATGATGATTACTTCTTCAAGAGCAAGGACCTGCTTTGTGACTTCATCTGCACTTGCTTTATGAGCAGCAAGTGTATTGTATGATTCTCTTGCCTCTGTGAGAGCTGCATAGTTCGTGACAAGTTTTTTCTCAAAGTCGTTGAGAGAATTATAAGCATCTTCAGCTTTTTTTATTGCATTTTCGCTGTCAAGTGTTACTATACCGATCTCTTCGATAAGTTTATCTGTTTCTTCAGATTTCGAAAGGGCATCTTCATAATCCTTTACGGCATTCTTCGCATCTTCAAGTTCAGCATACTCAACCTCCGCTTTCTGTGCAGATGTTTCAAGAAGGTCATAAGCATCCTGTGCTTTCTGCGTAAGCTGTTTTGCATTGTCGTAACCTGTGGTATGAACATCTTCTGCCGTGTCTATATCTTTGATGTCATCAATGGCATCTTCTGCATTTTTTACGGCTTTTACAAGATCATCGTATGTTGCCTTTGCTTTTTTAAGAACCTCATACTCTGCAGCAATCGCATCCTGCTGTGCATCGCTGAGATCATCATATGCCATATATGCATCATCAATGGTCTTTTTATCATTAAGATCAACATCACCGATAGAGTTAATAAGTTCAATTACAGTTTCTGCCGCCATACGTTCGAAGTTTTTATCGATATTTTCGGCTTCTGTCAGGTATTCTGCAGCAAGTTCCTTCGCAATGCCACTTTCGTTTACGAGAGGGAGTATAACTCTGAGTGCCGCAACAGTTTCTGTATCGTCGTTGTTTATAACACCGTCATCATTGATCTTATCAAGAGCCTCTTTCAGTGCTTTTGCATCAAGGTATGGTGTTTTATCCGGCGTTTCGTTTGTTTCGTAGTTCTGCGGAAGAGTTGCATCGCTGCCTTCCGTTGCATTATATACGAATGAGCCGTATTCAGAGAATTCGTTATCATCTTCCATTGCGCTGAATTTAAGATCCGGAGCACCGTCTTTAAGCACTTTGAATTCTATCTTAGCAATAATGAGGCCTTTTTCCCCTGTTTTTACAAGTGTATTCGAGGAATCTTCAACAGAGCGCTTTGCACCGTCAATGGTTGCTTCTTCATCTTCGGAAGGTTCAAAAGTTGAGTTTGCAGCATTGACAACCCATACGCCTTTTATGTATCCGTCTTTGTTGCTTGCACCGCTGTCAAGAGGTGTAAGTATACCTACTCCTGATGCGATTTCGTGGGGTGCTGTCGCGGATTTATAGAAACTTGTGTCTCCGTTGGCAAGATTTACCACCGTTTCATCAAATGTGAGGCAAAAGCCTACGGAACGGAAATCTGCATTTGATACACGGATCGTTGCAGTAAATGTGTCTCCTGCTTTGTAATAGTCCGACGGAGACTTAATGCTCATTGTGGGAATAGCATCCGCAAAAGAGAATGATGGTATTACCGCACATAACAGCATTACCGCCAGCAACAATGCTGTTATCTTGTTTAATCTGATTTTTTTCATATACTCCTCCCTTCCGGAATATGAACGGATATGCAATCGGTTATTCCGGATATACAGTGGTGTTTTTGCTCTTATATTTCAGAGTGCAACTGATATTTTTCTTTATTTTCAAAAATGTGTCGTACAAGAAAGTATAACAAAAAAAGGTTGTTCTTTCAATAGATTTTCCCTTGTGATGGGATTTTTTTGCAAAGAAATTCTTATGAAAATACGCAACTCCGGAATAGAAAACAAGAATATTGTCAACATTTTACACAGGAGGAAAATTATGGAAAAAACAAAGAAAATCTTTACGGTTATTATTATCGTTTCACTTATATGCCTTGCGGGTTTTCGTCCGCAGAATATTGTACTTAGCAGCGGAGATTATGAAAGTCTTTCGCAAAATGTACTGCGCCTTCATATACGTGCCGCAAGCAACAGCGAATACGATCAGGCAGTAAAACTTTCCGTCAGGGATGCGCTTCTCGATGAATTTGGACCGGTGATGGAAAGATATAAAAGTTTTGACAGCGCCGTAAAAAACACAAAAGATATGATTCCCGGAATAGAATCATTTGTAAATTCATATCTTGCGGACAATGGCATCTCATATACGGCAAAGGCAGATGTGGGTATCAGCGGATTTCCGGACAGGACATATGATGATATATATTTTCCTGCGGGAGAATATACTGCCCTGAAGATAGACCTCGGCGGAGGAGACGGAGAAAACTGGTGGTGTGTCATGTATCCGCCGTTGTGTTTTGTAAATATCCACGAAGATGAAGATGCCGCTGAAATTAAAACCGACAATGATGAAGTTGAGGTAAGATGGTGGCTTGCGGAGCTGATTGATTCGTGGTTTTAGCGCCTGCCGGGCCATGCGGATTATTAAGTTCAGATCTTTTATTCACATTTATCATAAGTTATCCACATTTTGTGTGGATTATTTTTCCCTTAATATAAGGGTTTGTGTAAATCGCAGGTGGATAACAGTTTCATGGTTATCAACTTTTCAACAAGTTATCCACAACGATGATAACATTTTTGTTAAAAAATTAACAGAAAGACAGGGTTATTCCGGGTCTCTGTCAAAGTAAACCGAAGATCTGATGTTTTGCCGAGAAAATAGTGGACTTTTCCCGGAATCTGTTATATAATGAACCAAAGTATAAAGGAAAACAGATGTAGACTTGTTAAAAATATGGTCTGTGGGATGTATTGCGGGGACAACCGCACGCATATGGGGCCGATTGAGGATAAGGAGGCTTGTCTATGGGGTTTTTTAAGAAACTTGCAGGTGCTATAGATAAACTCGATGATGTAAAGGAATTAATCGAGAAGGTAGCGGAAAATGTGCAGAAAGATGATGCCGGCAAGGATGTCTGCCGTCCGTCGGAGAATGTTTTCCCGGTAAAGGGCACACAGACCGTTTATGTGGGTGAATACAATACATCGGACCGCTATTTCGCAGCGCTTATAACCGAAGCGAACTTCCCTGGTTATTCCATCGCGACGAATGTCCATGCGCAGACATTTGATTCGTCTGCTCATCCGAGTTGCTATCCGGTATCCTATCTGTTTTCGGATGGAAGCGGACCGGTGCTTGCTGTTCTTGTAATGAATACGAATCAGTACCGCTCTATGATTGCCAGAGGCACATACAAAGTGCTTGACGACAAAGCTATCCCGTACATACGCTTTTATAAGGGTATGAAAAACGAAGAGAGCTATGTTCTTGATCGCATCAGGGATAATCTGAAATAATATATATGTTTTAAAACAGAGAGAAACGCATTGTGCGCCTGCGGAGAACCCAGCACGGACGATATTCAGACTTTGCAGGCAGTCTGCCCGTGTACGGTTTTGTATCGCAAATTTGCGATGTTAAAATTATTTCTCTCTGTTTTTTTATTTGGTGTATTTATGAGTATTATCGACATGTTGTTCGAAAAAGAAGTGTGGGAATTATATTTTCTTCACAAAAAGGAATCGGGTAATATCAGCCAGAAGGATCTGGACGGGCTGAGAGAATTTATCGACAGGGAAAAATATATTTCCGTTGCGGAAAAGATAAAAAACGGGCAGAGCTTTTCATTTCCCCGAAAAAAACTTATAAACAAGTCGGCAGCAGGAAAAAAAAGAGCTGTGTATACATTCAACAGTGAGGAAAATCATGCGCTGAAGTTGATGTCGTTTCTGCTGAGGGATTATGATTATCTGTTTGAGAGGAACCTTTATTCTTTCAGAAAAGGTTCCTGTGTGAAAAAAGCAGTAGAAGATATTCTGCGCATAAAGGATCTTGATGAAAGATATGTGTACAGAGCGGATATCAGTGATTACTTCAATTCGGTTGACATTGATATCTTATTGCCTGAGCTTGAGATGATTTTCTCCGATGACAGAGAATTTTTCGGATTTATCAGCTCCCTGCTTACAAATCCGTATGTGGAGTATGACGGAGAAATTGTCTGTGACAAAAAAGGCATCATGGCCGGAGTTCCTGTATCAGCTTTTCTTGCAAATGTATATCTGAGAGATCTTGATAAAATATTTTCCGACAGAAAAATCCCGTATATGCGATATTCGGATGATATTCTTGTTTTTGCAAAAGATGAAGCGGAGCTTTCGGAAAGCATAAAAACAATAGATAATTTTCTTTACGGACGCCGTCTGAAAATAAATGGTGACAAGCGCTGTGTAAGCGGTCCTCACGAAAAGTGGATATTCCTCGGATTTTCATACCATGAAGGAACAATAGACATCAGCGAAGTGTCTTTCGGCAAGCTCAAGGCAAAGATGAGAAGAAAGACAAGGTCCCTCTCGCGTTGGGCTGCAAGGAAAAATCTGCCGGGAGAATATGCCGCAAGGGCATTCGTCAGAAGATTTAACACGAAGCTTTATGACAACCCGGTATACGGCGAACTTACATGGGCGAGGTGGTTTTTCCCCATTATAAACACAGATACGACACTCAGAAAAACGGACGAATATATGCAGGAATGTATACGGTATCTGGCAACGGGGAAGCGAACAAAATCGAGGTACGATTTTAAATACGGTGATATAAAAAATCTCGGTTACAGGAGCCTTGTCAATGAATATTACAGAGCCTCGGCAGAGAAACAGAAGCCGTGATTCTTGACAAAGCTGTCTGCCCGGGCATATAAGCTTTCATACATGAAATTTATTATCCCGCAGAAACAGCACAGGGAATTTTTCCGATGGTTGATATGATCATTTGCGTATATGAAGAAATGAGGTGACAGATGCAGTATACAGTATCTTTTCTTGAGGGAATAATCACATTCATATCCCCTTGCCTGCTTCCGATGCTTCCCATATATATATCGTACTTTGCAGGTGGTGGTGAACGCAATACGAAAAATACGCTGAAAGGTGCTCTCGGGTTTGTCCTCGGATTTTCCGTGGTATTTATGGCGATGGGTGCCCTTGCAGGCTCGTTCGGGAGCTTTCTCATAAAATACCGCAGTGCGGTAAATATTGTTTCGGGGCTTGTCGTAATATTTTTCGGACTGAATTATCTGGGGATTTTTAACCTTAATATTTTCAGAGGCGCTTCACGTATGAAAAAAGGAGAAAGCAACGGTTTTCTGTCCTCTTTCGTGCTCGGGACTGTATTTTCAATCGGCTGGACACCGTGTGTGGGAGCGTTTCTCGGTTCTGCGCTTCTGATGGCATCAACGCAGGGACAGGTTCTCAAAGGCGTACTTATGCTTCTTTGTTATTCTCTCGGACTTGGTGTTCCATTTGTTCTCAGCGCTGTGCTCATAGAAAGAATGAAGGGTGCATTTGATTTCATAAAGAAAAACTATAAGACAATAAACATCATCAGCGGAGGTATTCTCATACTCATCGGCATAATGATGGTGAGCGGAACAATGGGAAAACTACTTGATATTCTCAGTTAGGGAGGAATTTATGAAAAACAAAAGATCATTTGTAATAATACTTCTTGCATTTATTCTCCTGCTCGGAGGAGCATACTTTGCATACGACAAACTCTCATCAGATGCACCGCCGGACAATATTTCAACAAATGATACGCCGGATGAGTATGTATATGCGCTTGATTTTACTGTATATGATGCAGACGGAAATAAAGTTTCCCTTTCTGGTTTTTCCGGAAAGCCTGTGGTAATAAACTTCTGGGCAAGCTGGTGCGGAATATGCAAAATGGAAATGCCGGATTTTAATACTGCGTACAACGAATATAAGGACGACGTTGTTTTTATGATGATAAATGTCACAGACGGCACTCAGGAAACGAAGGAAAGCGCACAGAATTATCTTTCGGATAATAACTTTGATTTCCCTGTGTATTACGACACTGATCTTGATGCGGCGATGAAATACGGGGCGAATGCACTTCCGCTGACATACTTTATCAACGGCAAAGGTCAGCTTCTCGGAAGAGGCTCCGGACTTTTAAGTCTCGACACGCTTCATGAGGCTATAGGAACGATACTTGAGTAAAACGAAGCACATACCTGCGGGTATGTGCTTTTGTGTGGATTTGAGATCTGTTATTTCTCACCGCAGATGTCTGACCCGCCGCAGGCAGCTTGTGTAATGCGCAGGCATTACAGTTTGCCGGAAAAGCATACGCAAGCCTGATTTAAATGGTGGGGCGGTGGGAAAGTGCTTTCTTAAATACAAGAAAGTATGAACAGTAAAAAACAATAGCAACGAAATGCAGGCTCAAAACTCTCCCCGAAACAAAAAAAACCGCAGGTGTCTGCGGTTTTTTTTGCTTATGCACGTATTAGTATTAAAGTGTTACTACATTAACCGGTTCGAAGTCTTTTGCTTTGATAGCGTCCATGAGAACTTCGTCTGCTACGTCAGCTGTAAGTGTAGCTGTTGCTGTTTTTGCTTCGAGATCTACTACTGCATCTTCAACGCCTTCAATAGCTTTGAGGGCTTTTTCTACTGCCATTTTGCAGTGGTTGCAGCTCATACCGTTAACTGTGATTACTTTTTTCATTGTATTTGCTCCTTCTTCATTATTTGTTGTATCTTCTGTCGGACAATTTACCATGCACTGTCCGATCTGTAAGATCTCTTCTTCTTTTTTCAGCGGTTCATCGGAAACTTTTGTGTCGATGACATTTCCGTGAGAATCCCTTACTTTAAATCTCTTGAGCCTGAGGGCGTTTGTAACTACCGTCACACTGCTCATGGACATTGCCGCAGAACCAATCATCGGGTTGAGCATGATTCCGAAGAACGGATAGAATACTCCTGCCGCAAGGGGAATTCCGATGGTGTTGTAGAAGAATGCCCAGAAGAGATTCTGCTTGATATTTTTGATTACTTGCCTGCTCAGTTCGATTGCCGTTACGACATCGCTGAGATCGCTCTTTACGAGAACGATGTCTGCAGATTCGATTGCGATATCCGTACCTGCTCCGATAGCCACACCTGTATCAGCCTGCGCAAGAGCAGGTGCGTCGTTGATGCCGTCTCCGACCATGATGACTTTGTGTCCCTGCGCCTGAAGTTTTTTGACTTCGGACGTTTTGTCCTGCGGAAGGACATCTGCGATTACATTTGTGATGCCCACTTCGTCTGCGATGGCTTTAGCCGTAAGGAGATTGTCTCCTGTGAGCATGTATACCTGAAGGCCAAGCTCTTTAAGCCTTGCGATTGCCGCTTTGCTCGAGTCTTTTGCGTTGTCTCTTGCGGCGATGATTCCGATGAGAGAGTTGTTGTATGCGAAGTAGAGAGGAGTTTTTCCTTCCTGAGCAAACTTTTCCGCATATGAGACATATTCGTCTGTAGAAATATTGTGCTCATCCATCATCTTTCTGTTGCCGGCGATAATTTCCTTGCCTCCGACCATTGCAATGATGCCTCTGCCCGATACTGCTTCGAAACTTTCGCTTGAGAGAGTGTCACAGCCTTCTTCTTTTGCTTTTGTGAGGATAGCTTCTGCGAGAGGATGCTCAGAGTATACTTCCGCCGCATATGCAAGGCTGAGAAGTTCCTTTTCGCTGATTCCCACGCTGATAATATCCGTAACTGACGGCTTTGCGTTTGTGATCGTTCCTGTTTTATCGAGAACAACTGCCGTTGAGAGATGTGCGTTTTCGAGAGATTCTGCGGATTTGATGAGGATGCCGTGCTGTGCCCCGACTCCTGTACCTACCATGATCGCTACGGGAGTCGCAAGACCAAGTGCGCATGGGCATGAGATTACGAGAACGGAGATTGCCGCAGAGAGAGCAAACTCAAATCCTTCGCCTGCGAAAGTCCATACGATGAATGTCACTGCCGCAACTGCAATTACCGCAGGAACAAATATTGAACTTATTTTATCCGCAAGCTTTGCTATAGGTGCTTTTGAACTTGCAGCTTCCTGCATGAGGTTGATGATCTGAGCGAGGGTGGTGTCTTCTCCGACTTTTTCCGCACGGAACTTGAATGTACCGTTTTTGTTGATTGTTGCGGCACTTACATTGTCCCCTACCCCCACTTCAACAGGGATACTTTCTCCGCTGAGAGCAGATGCGTCGATGGAAGAAGATCCTTCGATGATAACTCCGTCTACGGGAAGTCTTTCACCGGGGCGGATGATTACTATATCGCCCTTCACAATATCCGCTGTGGGAATTACTATTTCATTTCCTGCTCTTTCAACGGTAGCATTTGCGGGAGCAAGCTCCATGAGGGAAGTGATGGCTTCGGATGTGCGGTATTTTGATTTTGCTTCGAGATATTTACCGAATGTTATGAGGGCAAGTATCATTGCCGCAGATTCGTAATACAGGTTCATTGCATAGTGTGATACGATCTGCATATCTCCGTGTCCGAGGCCGTAGCCGATGCGGTAAATTGCGAAAATACCGTATATCATGGCAGAAGATGAGCCTATGGCAATAAGCGTATCCATATTCGGTGAGCCTTTGAATAGCGTCTTGAATCCCACTTCGTAGTATTTTCTGTTCACATATACGACAACAAGCGCCAGAAGGAACTGCGTGAAGGCGAATGTGAGTGCATTTTCGTTTCCGTGGAAGAAATGCGGTACCGGAAGACCCATCATGTGTCCCATGGCGATATACATAAGAACGAAAAGCGTCGGGAATGAGATCCACAGTCTCTTTTTCATTCCCTTCATTTCCTCGAGGGCTTCGTCATTTGCGCTTTTTGCAGGCTGTGATGAGTTTTTGTCCTGTGATGATGCGTGATATCCAGCTTCGTTTACGGCAGAAATTATGATATTGTCCTGTGCGACAGACTCATCATACTCAACGCTCATGCTGTTTGTGAGAAGACTTACGGATACATTCTGCACACCTTCTACTTTTTTTACAGCCTTTTCAACGTGAGATACGCATGCGGAGCAGGTCATACCTGTAACATTGAACGTCTTTTTCATAAGATTTATTTCCTTTCGTATTATTAATTATGTTCTTTTATGTTTACTTCTCTTGTTATTTCATAAGTTTCTGAAGAGTGCTCACAAGTTCTTCTATGGTTTCGTCGTTTCCGTTTCTTATATCTTCCGCAACACATGTACGGATATGATTGGCAAGAAGCTCACGGTTGAACGCATTCAGTGCGGCATGTATTGCGCTGACCTGGGTGAGTATGTCGGTACAGTATGTGTCCGACTCCACCATTTTGCGTATTCCCCTCACCTGCCCTTCTATACGGTTGAGGCGATTGATAAGAGATCGGTACTCTTCTTCGGAGCGGTGCTTTATTTTGTGGCAATCGCATTTTTTTTCCATAATATTTAACCTCCACATACCCCGTGGGGGTATCTTTGAGTTAATTATATACCCTGCAGGGGTATTTGTCAATACAGGCTGATAAACTTATTCAATTTTATCGCGAAATTATCAATCATAAGAGCAGTAACGTTGTTATGGCGTGCAGGGCAACAAATCTTATCAGGCATCGTTACAAATGAAACCATAAATAGTTACAAAAATGGTTACAAATGAAATTACAAATGAAATACAGAGAAAGACACAGATAAAGAGATATATACAGAAAAAGAGAAAGATATAAAAATAAAAAACGCGCGCATGCGCTTTGTATATTTTCCGCTCATCGTATCCTTTCAGGATCATTTTTAATTATTGCTGTTAATGAAAGAATGTATGTGAGTGAACGTGACAACTTTTGTTTAAACTATTGACAGAACCAACTATATTTTTATATGCTTATCGTAAGAAAAACAGGTGAAGAAAATGAGTATGAAGATAATTTACGCAGATATAACAAAACTGAAAGTCGATGCCATCGTCAATGCGGCAAACGCCACTCTTCTCGGCGGTGGCGGTGTTGACGGAGCAATACACAGTGCGGCGGGGAAAGGACTTCTGGAAGAATGTAAAACCCTCGGTGGATGCAGTGTGGGTGAAGCAAAGATAACAAGAGGATATCTTCTGCCTGCGAAGTATGTGATCCATACGGTAGGGCCCATATGTTACGGCGGAACAAGAAACGAAGAGACAGATCTTAAAAACTGCTATATAAATTCCCTGAAGCTTGCAAAGAGCCACGATATAAGGAGTATAGCATTCCCTGTCATATCCGCAGGAGCTTACGGATATCCGAAAAGAGAAGCCATGAAGATTCTTGTACAAACCGTATCGGAAGAGATAATGAATACGGACATACTTGCTTATGCGGTGATATTTGACAAGGAACTCATAAATATCTGTGAAGAAGAGTACCGTGAGCTTGTTACGGATAGTATCTGTTGATGAATAATGCAAAAAAAACGGAAAAAACAACAAAAAACGTTTAAAGTATCATGAGTTTTATGTTATGATAGATTGGATATACCCAAAATATCCAATCAGTATACGGAGGAAATTATGTTTATAGATAAAATAACCATTACCGTTACATCCGGTAAAGGCGGCGACGGAGCGATCTCCTTCCGTCGTGAAAAATATGAGCCGGATGGCGGCCCCAATGGCGGCGACGGTGGCGACGGTGGCAGCATTATCTTTGTTGCTGACGAATCAATGAATAACCTGGGAGCTTTCCGCTACAAGAGAAAATTCGTTGCGGAAAACGGGGAACCGGGAGGAAAATCAAATAAATCGGGAAAGAATGCGGAAGATCTCTATATCAAAGTACCTGTGGGAGCCGTTATTTTCGATAATGACAACGGCAGACTTCTCTGCGATATGATCGAAGACAAACAGGAATTCGTGGCGCTCGAAGGCGGAAGAGGCGGAAAGGGCAACCAGCACTTCGCAAACTCCACAAGACAGGCTCCACGTTTTGCAAAGCCGGGAGATGAGTCAAAAACACTGAATCTTACTATCGAGCTTAAAACTATCGCTGACGTAGGACTTGTGGGATTTCCGAATGTAGGCAAATCCACTCTTCTTTCCATGGTGTCAAATGCCCGTCCTAAGATCGCAAACTATCACTTTACAACACTCACACCGAATCTTGGTATGGTACGTCACAAAAACGCTCCGGAATTCGTCCTTGCGGATATACCGGGGCTCATTGAAGGTGCAAGCGAAGGAAGCGGACTCGGACATGAATTTTTAAGACATGTTGAAAGAACGAGAATGCTCATTCACGTTCTCGATGCTTCCGGAAGCGAAGGAAGAGATCCTCTTGATGATTTTGAAAAGATCAACGAAGAACTCACAGCATACTCCCCTGTTCTCGGAGAAAGAAGACAGGTCGTAGCCCTGAACAAGACAGACCTTATCTTCGATGATGCGGGAAGAGAAAGACTTGCTGAACTTAAAAACGAACTCACAGACAGAGGATATGACGTATTCGAGATCAGTGCGGCAATCGGAAGAGGAATCGAAGAACTCTTTGACCACATCGTAACAATCCTTCCGGAGATACCTGCAACACCGTCATTCTTCACAGAAGAAGAAATTGAACTTCTGACACCGGATGCGGGAAATCAGTACGAGATCGAAGTCATCGACGGAGTATATTATGTTACGGGAGAAATGCCCAGACGTCTTCTCAGGACTGTCAATCTGGAAGATTACGAATCATCAAACTATTTCCAGAGAACACTCAAAAACAAGGGTGTGTTCGCAGCACTGGAAAAAGCGGGTATTCAGGACGGAGATACGCTTGATATCTGCGGATACGAATTTGAATATTACAAATAATGCTGTCACCGCGGCATAAGATACCGCCGGTGTTTGTGTGTGCGGTACGCGAGAGCTGCGGATATGGCAGATTTTGCCGTAATAATGCAAAATATTCCGTATGTCCCCTTTATGGGACATACGGTGACATAAAAAATTCAGGAGAAATATATGCTTACAAGCAAACAGAGAAGTTATTTAAGAGGTCTTTCCCATGATCTGAATGATATAATTCTGGTAGGGAAAGAAGGAGTTTACGATAATGTAATAAAGCAGGCAGACGATGCCCTTGAAGCGCACGAGCTTATAAAAGGCAAAGTTCTCAACAACTGCTTTGAGGAAGTAAGGGATATTGCGACACAGATCGCAGAAGAGACAGGTGCGGAAGTTGTCTGCACTATCGGCAGAAAATTTATTTTGTACAGAAGAAACGTAAAGGACGGAAAAATTGTCCTTCCGAGGTAAGTTATGAAGATCGGCATCCTTGGCGGAAGCTTCAATCCGCCGCACAAATCACACATTGACTTATGCAGATTCGTAAAGGAAGAAATGAACCTTGACAGGATAATGCTTATTCCCACGGGAGAGCATCCTTTCAAGGGCAAGGTCGGTGTGAGCAAATATGACAGACTTGAAATGTGCCGCCTTGCGGTAGAAGGCATTGAAGATTTCGGAGTGAACGACATCGAGGTTTTAAAGGATGCTCCTTCCTATACCATAGAGACTATGAAAGCCCTCAAAGCACAAAGTGACGATGAATATTATTTTATCAGCGGCTCTGATATACTGTTTGAACTGAGCTGGTGGAAAAGCCTCAGGGAGCTGTCGGAGCTTGTCACTTTTGTCAGCGTAATGCGTGATGGCGTAGACAACGAAGAAATACTCATGGAAGCTGAGAAATTAAACCGTGCATTCGGAACGAAGATAATCCTCCTGGAAGAGTATTCCCCCATGGGCATATCATCAACGCAAATAAGAAAAGATGTTCACGGTAACAAAAAATTTCTTGAAGAAGAAGTTTATGATTACATAGTAAAACACGGACTGTACCGTGAGATGAAATGATACGTATTGTTACGGATAAGGCTTCAGACCGGAATAAAGACATATTCTGAGCATATGTGACAAAAACAGGACAGGTATAAAAAAGTGTTTGCGGTAGACATCGCTGTACGGCTATATATAAAGGTAAGAATCAATGAACGGGAAATACAATGAAGAAAAAGCTGTCGAAATACTCAGGAAAAATCTTCCTCCCAGGCGTTTTAAACACACCATGGGTGTAGTTGAGATGGCGGAGGAATATGCGCGTATGCTTGGAGTTGAAGACATACAGACCGTGAGGACTGCAGCCCTGCTTCATGACTGCGCAAAGCATATGAAAAGCGAAGAGCTTATTTCTTATGCAAATGAGCACGGAATAACTGTGACGGAAGATTATATGAAGGCTCCTCACCTTCTTCACGGCCCTGTGGGAGCGGTCATGGCAAGGGAGGTGTTCGGCGTGCAGGATGAGAGGGTATTTTCAATAATAGAAAGACACACTCTCGGTGCCGAAAATATGACTGTGGAAGAAAAGATAGTGTTTCTTGCAGACTTTACGGAAAAGGGCAGACGGTACGGTGCCAGCGCACAGATAAGGGACCTCTCGAGAAAAGACTTTGATCTTGCGCTCATAAGATGTTCCGATGAAGGAATAAAACATCTGCTCACGACGAATGCATATATACATCCGCTGAGTATACTCACAAGAAACTCATTTATAGAAGAATATAAACAGAAACATGGAGAAATCAAATGAATATTATAGGTCTGGATTACGGCTCATCACAGGTGAAAATGACATATCTTAAAAGCAAGGTTCTCACAGGGGCAAAATCCCTTCCCAGAGAAACATTTACTTCAGAAAACACACCTGCGCTTATAAATGAATTCCTCGACGAATGCGAAATCGGATTGGAAGATGTAAACCTGTTTGCACTTACAGGTGTAGGGTCAACTGTAATAGGCGATGAGCTTATGGGCATAAGGACCGTAAAAATAAATGAATTTGCGGCTCTTGCGGAAGGTTCGATCATGCTTTCGGGTCTTGAAAGAGGTCTTATTGCAAGCGTTGGTACGGGAAGTGCGTTTGTGCTTGCAAATTCCAAGGAAGATTTCAGACATATCGGCGGCAGCGGTGTCGGTGGCGGGACACTTATGGGACTTGCAAAGGCATTTCTCAATGTAAACACTCCGGAAGAATTTGCGTCCCTTCTCGAAAAAGGAGATCTTTCAAAGGTTGACCTTACTATCGGGGACATAAATCAAGGCAGCAGTCTCTCTATGCTTTCCGCAAAAGTAACATCCGCGAACTTCGGAAAGGTTACTCCCGACGCAAAAGCTGAAGACTTTGCACTGGGGCTTTACAATATGGTATGCCAGACTATCGGTATGCTTGCAGTGTTTGCACTCCGTGACAGCGATATAAAAGACGTAATCGTTGCGGGACAGACGGTCAGCTTCCCGAGAGCGGAAGAATTATTCGAACTTTTCCATTCAATGTTTGATCTCAGATTCCATATACTTACACACTGCACATATGCGGTAAGCATGGGTGCGGCGCTTCTGGCTGAAAATATGTAAAAATGCAGTCTGATTTACTGTAGAGATAATACATGACCTCACATATTATGTGGGGTATTTGTTTTTGAATTATATGACACTATAAGTTACATATAAAAGACAAAAGTGATGCGTAAATTTACAGCAAACAAAAATCCCCTTGAAAACAATTGTTATTTGTGGTAATATACTTTGTACGGTGCGCCTGTAGCTCAGGGGATAGAGCAGCGGTTTCCTAAACCGTGTGTCGGAGGTTCGAATCCTCTCAGGTGCGCCAGAAGTGTTTTTTCCCTTTGTAGGCAAAGGGATTATTTTTATGGAGGATCTGAAACCTGAGAGAAGATGATGCATCTGTGACGTTTTGCATATACTGAAACTGAATATAAAGCATATGGCGAAATGCATTGCACTGCAAGGGAATAAATGATACAATAGAAGCGTAAATAATATAAATTTAGGGAGAATTTAAAATATGAATATTTTAGCAATAACTTCATCACCGCGGCCATACAGCAATTCCCGCACACTTCTCAGGGAAATAGAACGCGGAATCAAAGACAAGGGAGAGCACAATCTTGTCAGCCTTGATGTGGCGAAAATGAATATTGCACCATGCCGCGCATGTGAAGCCTGCAGAGGCAAGGCCGGAAGCGAATGTGTAATAAAAGATGATATGATAAAAGTTGCCGAAGAATTCCGTAAAGCTGATTATATATTTATGGCTACACCAATATACTGGTGGGATGTGTGTGCACAGCTCAAACTGGTGATTGACAGACTTTACTGCATAGATAATTCTGAATGGCCGGGAAAAACATTCCATCTTGTAATAACCGGGCAGACGGAGACATCGAACGTAGGATATTATGTAATCAAAAATGCATTTGCGGGAATGTGCGAATGGCTTAAGGTGGACCTGAAAGCATTTTGTGTTTCAGCATATGATGAAACACATATTGTGACGGAAAACAAGCAGGCACTCGCAGACGCATACGAGCTGGGCCTTTCGCTGTAACAGCAGGTAAAAAAAATAAAACCCTCTTGACAAAAGGTCGGAAAGGGGGTATATTAAGCGAGCTGTCCGGCCACGGACACGGTCGCAGAAAACTTTTTTAAAAAACTTTAAAAAAGTGCTTGACAAAACGGTCCGGGTTTGGTAGTATAAACAAGCTTGCTGCAAGGCAAGCGGCTGATTGAAAAATGAAGAAGAAAAGTTGAAAAAGACGAAT
>SVCP01000079.1 GCA_015058295.1 Anaerofustis stercorihominis | reverse complement strand
AAAAAATAAAAGTTGGAACTAAGACATATAAAGTGTACGGACCATTCTCGGTAGCAAAGTCTTACAAGCTTAAATAACTGAATAATAAATCTGTTACATATAAAATCCAAGAACATTAATAGCAAAAAATGTTCTTGGATTTCTTCTTTTTATAAATGGCCGTGTGATATAATAAGAATCAATGTTTGCTGTGATAACAGATACATTTCTATGCAGATAGTGATTCCGAAAGTTTTGGCATATTCAATAATGATTTTGGAAAAATGAGTGTTTTTAAGCATATAATTAATACCTTTTCCGAAAAAGATGTTTGATATGATAAGAGATTCGGAAAAAAAGGCTTGTAAATGCGGATTTTGATAGTTTTTTCCGAAAACAGCTTGTTGTTAAAAAAGTTTTTCGGAAAACAAAAATTTGAAGTGGCTCGAAAGTGCTGATTTTCCGAAAAAATGCTGTGCGATAATTGAATGTTCGGAAATAGTTCCGGATAGCAGATAGAAATGTTATCATAACGGAAGCTACAATAGTATTGATAAATAAAGCGAAGTGCAAAGGAAGGATATATATAATGAACTTTTCTGCAGAAAAAACAATCAGAAATCGAATAAGTGTCAGAACCTATGATAAAAAAGAAATCAGTGCTGAAATTAGGACTCAGATAATGGCATTCGCAGATTCCCTTCAGAATCCGCTCGGGCCCAAGATTAACTTCAGACTTCTGGATAAAAACACTTCCGAAAAAGGAGAAAAGCTCGGCACATACGGAATAATAAAGGGAGCGAAGCTGTATATCGGAGCTACAGTACCCGAGCATGAAAATGCGCTTGAAGCTTTAGGCTACGATTTTGAAAAACTCATGCTGTATCTTAAAAGTCTCGGACTTGGCACATGCTGGCTCGGCGGGACCTTCAACAAAGGTGCGTTTGCAGAAGCTATGCAGGTTGAGGATGGACACATTTTTCCGATAGTGTCTCCGGTGGGATATCCGGCTGCTAAAATGAGTCTGACAGAAAAAATCATGAGAAAGGGTGCGAAGGCGGACAGAAGATTGCCATGGAGCGAACTTTTTTATAAGGATAAATTCGGTACAGCTCTTGCTGAGGAAGATGCAGGGGAATATGCAAAGGCACTTGAGATGGTGAGGCTCGCGCCGTCGGCAGTGAACAGACAGCCGTGGCGTATAGTGATGAAAGACGGCGCATTTCATTTTTATCAGGCAAATGTCAAGCCGGAGGAGGAAAAGGAAGCGGTTGATATGCACAGAATAGATGCGGGAATTGCAGTGTGCCATTTTGATTTAACAGTGCAGGAGATGGGTATCGAAGGGGAGTTTGTAAAGGACAAGCCTGAAGATACAGGTGCACCTGAAAATGCAGATTATATTGTATCGTGGATACCAAAGAACATACTATGATTCTGAATTCGCAATAACGATAACAGATGGATTTCAAAAAATCCTGTAAACCAAAAAAGTCAAGTCTTTTTTAACAATATCGATATGATATAATTAAGACAACAAAAAGCGATTCACATAGCCATAGATTGGCAGATTAAATTTGCGGATCGAACATATAATAGTAATGAATCCTGAAGTGTGCGTTGAGGTGCTATAATTCAACCTACGTAATAACATTGGGAGTCCGGGTTATCATTGCCTATGTCAGGCCTCCATCGAGTGGAAGACAGAAGCGTGTACAGGGCACCCCCCTATTGAAAGATAGGGTGTGAATTATGATCCTTGACGGCATGTCGGGATTTTTTTATGTAAATTATGTGAAATCTCTTGATTTATAAAAAAGAAAGGCGTAATATATAGTTGTTAGCACTCGAATGATACGAGTGCTAACAAGGGGTAATAATCATATATAACAGTTAAATTCAAAATAAGGAGAATTCACAACATGGCGAAGAAGCAATTCAAAGCGGAATCAAAACGACTTCTTGATCTTATGATCAACTCAATTTACACACATAAGGAAATCTTTTTAAGAGAGCTTATTTCAAACGCGAGCGATGCGATTGACAAGCTTTACTACAGAAGCCTTACAGACGGTAATACAGGACTTTCAAGAGAAAACTTTGCAATCACGATAGAAGCTGACGCAGCAAACCGTACCCTCAGAATCATTGATAACGGTATGGGTATGACAAAGGAAGAATTAGAAAAGAACCTCGGAACTATTGCAAAGAGCGGTTCACTCGATTTCAAAACAGAAATGGAAAAGAAAGATGAAATCGACATTATCGGACAGTTCGGCGTAGGATTCTATTCTGCATTTATGGTAAGTGATAAGGTGACAGTTCTCAGTAAAGCATACGGTGAGCAGCAGGCTTATGTATGGGAATCAGCAGGTGCGGACGGTTACACAATTACAGAAGCAGAAAAAGCATCAAACGGTACTGAAATCACTCTTACATTAAAGGCAGATACAGAAGACGAAAACTACAGCGAATACCTTGACACATACAGAATCAGAGGACTTGTTGCTAAGTACTCGGATTACATCAGATATCCGATTCAGATGATGGTAGAGAAGTCAAGAATTAAGGAAGGCACAGAAGACGAATTCGAAAAGTATTCAGAGCTTGAAACATTAAACAGCATGGTGCCGCTTTGGAAAAAGAGTAAGAGCGAACTGAAGGACGAAGATTACAATCAGTTCTACAAGGAAAAGTTCTACGATTTTGCAGACCCTGCGAAAGTAATTCATACAAATGTAGAAGGTGTTGTAAGCTACACATCACTGCTTTTCGTTCCGGGACAGCAGCCGTATAACTACTATACAAAGGAATATGAAAAGGGACTTCAGCTTTATTCATCAGGAGTTCTCATTATGGATAAGTGCGCGGATCTGCTGCCTGACCATTTCAGTTTCGTAAGAGGTCTTGTAGACTCACAGGATCTGTCACTGAATATTTCAAGAGAAATGCTTCAGCATGACAGACAGCTTAAGGCTATCGCACAGAGACTTGAGAAGAAAATCAAGAGCGAACTTCTTGCAATGCTCAATAAAGACAGAGAAAAGTATATTGAATTCTTCAAAAACTTCGGACTGCAGCTTAAATTCGGAATGTACGATTCATTCGGAGCAAACAAGGAAATGCTTCAGGATCTGATAATGTTCCACTCATCATCAGAAAATGAACTTGTTACACTTTCAGAATATGTGAGCAGAATGAAGCCTGAGCAGAACTTTATCTATTACGCGGCAGGTGACAGCGTTGATAAAATCGACAAGCTGCCGCAGACAGAACTGCTTAAGGATAAAGGCTATGAAATTCTCTACCTTACAGATGATGTTGATGAATTCGCACTCCAGGTACTCAGAGAATTCGACGGCAAGACATTCAAATCGGTTTCGGCAGACGACCTTGAAATTGAAGAAACAAAAGAAGAAAAAGAAAGAGCTGAAAAAGCTGCCGAAAAAAGTAAGGATATGCTTGAATCCATGAAGGAAGCACTTTCCGGCAAGGTAAGCGAAGTTAGACTTTCTCAGAGACTCAAGAGCCATCCTGTATGTCTTACAGCTAAAGGCGGACTTTCCATCGAAATGGAAAAGGTGCTCAACGCTATGCCTACAGATGAAAAGATTCAGGCTGAAAGAGTGCTTGAAATCAATGCCAAGCACGAAATTCTTGAAACGCTTAACAACACGTATGCGAATAATAAAGATATGCTTAAAAAGTATGCGGAGCTTCTTTACAACCAGGCACTGCTTATCGAAGGACTGCCTGTTGAAGACCCTGTAGCGTTTTCAAATCTTATATGTGAATTAATGACAAAATAAGCAGTATATGCTATAATAAAACCTGTATGAAATTTTTCATACAGGTTTTATGTTATGAGCCTTATCATTCTCACGGGATAAAGAGCTCAAACGCAGTTTTATAATTTAATAAAGGAGAAAAACAAAATGAAGAATCAGCTTACTGTAAGAAGTATGGTGATCGGTGCGATTGGTGCTGTTATCATTACAACAAGCTCCATGTTCGTGGCACTGAAACTAAGCTCCTTACCATGGCCGATAATGTTCGTGGCACTTGTGTCAATGTTTGCTCTCAAAGCAATGGGTAATACCAACCTTAGAGAAATTAACGTTGCACATACAGCTATGTCGGCAGGCGCTATGGTAGCAGGAGGTCTGGCATTCACGCTTCCGGGAATCTGGATGTTAAATCCGGATGCAGATGTGGAGGTAGTGAAGTTACTCGTTCTGACAATAGGAGGAGTAATTCTCGGATTGATATTTACGGCACTCATCCGAAAGTATTTCGTTGTGACTAAGGACCTGTCATTTCCGATGGGACAGGCAGCGGCAGAAACTTTAAAAATCGGAGATGCGGGAGGAAAGAAAGCAATAACACTTTTCGTATCTATGGGTGCAGCTGCAGTGTATACATTTATCAGAGACTGGCTCGGTAAAATACCTGCAGTGGTTTTAAGCAAGAAAATGGCACTCTACGGCTCAACGGCAGGACTTTATCTGTCGCCGATGCTCGTAGGTGTAGGATATATTATAGGACCTGTGGCAATCACGGTATGGTTTATCGGCGCATTGCTGAGCGACTTCGGTATCCTTTTAGGAGGAACTGAAGCAGGTCTGTGGGATACTGTTACGGCAATGGCCATCAAACAGTCACTCGGTATCGGCCTTATGGTCGGAACAGGTGTGGGAATAATCGTTAAGGGGATTCTTCCTCAGGCAAAGGAAATTTTCGGAGGAATGTTCAAAAAGGACTCTGTCGGTGATGCGATAGTTCCGATGAGATGGGCACCGATTGTAATGGTTGTGCTCGCGTTCCTTTTCACAGTTATTCTGGATATGGGTATAGCTGCTTCAGTAATTACAATTATCGGAGTATGGCTTGCGACAGCGATGTCTGCGCAGTGTGTAGGACAGTCGGGAATAAATCCGATGGAAATCTTCGGAATAATAGTGCTTATTGCGGCTAAAGCGGTAACAGGTATCGACGGAAGTGAAGCTTTCTT
>SVCP01000078.1 GCA_015058295.1 Anaerofustis stercorihominis | reverse complement strand
TGTTGACGGAGTGTATGAAAATATAGATTCCATAAAAGGCAAAAATAAAGAGAAGCTTCTTGCTGAAAAGGATATTGCGTATTTAAGCCGAAGACTTGCGGAAATCGACAGAGGTCTTGATATTGAGCTTCCCGACGGGAAGAATGTAAACTACTCCGACAACGGAATAATTGAGATTCTTACAAATCTTCAGATGAAAAACCTTCTGTCAAAGCTTTCCGTAAAAGCGGGAGAATCGCATCAGGAGATTTCTCAGGAAAAAACGATTGTTTACGAGGTCTGTGAAGATGCGGATTTTGGCAAGTTCAGGGGAAAGACAGTCGGATGCTGGCTTAATGATACAAGCCTCCCGTTTGTGTTGTCTGTAAACGATGGCGAGAAGACATATCTGTACAAGGAGCCGACACTCGACACTCTGAATTCGTTTTATCTTGATGGCCAAATAAAGAAAATCACTTTTCACTTAAAGCATCTTATCAAATCTCTTGCAGAAAAGGGAACGAAGATCGAAGGAGCTGTAATGGATGTAATGATTGCTGCATATGTCCTTAACTCCAACGACGAAAAATATACACTTGATATGCTTACAAGCCGCTATCTGGGAAGAGAGCTTTCATCGGTATCTTCAAATCCGCAGATGAACATGCTCGACCTGCTTGATGAAGAGGCTTCACTAAAAGTAATAGCAGAAAAATCTGCAGTGGTGTTTGAACTCGGAAATATGATGCGTGAAAAGCTCATCGAAGACGGAAGTAATGATCTTTATGAAAATATAGAGCATAAACTTATATATGTCCTTGCGGATATGGAGATGCAGGGCTTCAGTGTGGACAGAAACGAACTTGAAGAACTCGACAAAATATTTGATGAGCGGATAGAAACTCTCACACACTCCGTAAGAGAGCTTTGCGGAAAAGATGAATCCTTCAATATCAATTCCACAAAACAGCTCGGAACACTGCTGTTTGAGGAGTTGCAACTGCCTGTTATAAAAAAGACAAAGACAGGATACTCAACAGATATCGAAGTTCTTGATGCTCTTTATGACAAACACCCCATAATCCCCATGATAATTGAGCTCAGACAGGTGTCAAAATTAAGTTCCACATACACCAAGGGACTTATGAAACTTGTAGATCCGAAGACAGGCAGGATACACACCACATTCAACCAGACAGTAACCGTTACGGGAAGATTATCTTCATCAAATCCGAATCTGCAGAATATTCCCGTAAGAACTGACGAAGGCAGAGCCATAAGAAAAGTGTTTGTTGCATCAGGGGATGAGCGTTTACTCATAGATGCGGACTATTCGCAGATCGAGCTGAGGGTTCTTGCGCATATTGCCAATGACGAAAGAATGACGCAGGCATTTATAAATGGAGAAGATATTCACACTGCAACAGCATCGGAAGTTTTCGGAACCCATCCTTCAATGGTAACAAAAGAACAGCGCTCAAGGGCAAAAGCAGTGAACTTCGGCATCGTATACGGAATGAGTGATTTCGGGCTTGCCAAAGATCTGAACATTTCAAGGAAAAAGGCAGGAGAATATATACAGACCTACTTCGACAGATTCACAGGCGTAAAAAAATATATGGATGAAGTCGTCGGTAAAGCAAAGGAAGATGGATTTGTAATGACCATCTTCGGTAGAAAAAGATATATCCCCGATATTCTCTCCAAAAACAGAAATATCCGCCAGTTCGGTGAACGTACAGCTATGAATACTCCCATTCAGGGAAGTGCGGCGGATATAATAAAAATAGCCATGATAAGGGTATTTGAAAGACTTCAGCATATGGATACGGACGCAAAGCTTATCCTTCAGGTACACGATGAACTTATTATCGATTGTCCCATAAAAGATGTTGAAATGGTAAAAGCTATGCTTAAAGAAGAAATGGAAAATGCCGTAAAATTAAATGTGCCGCTTATTGCGGAAATGAACTGTGCGTACAGTTGGTTTGACGGAAAGTGAGGTAATATGATTACTTTGGGAATTACCGGAGGCGTCGGTACGGGAAAAAGCACTGTCAGCCGCCTTTTGTCGGAAATGTATAACCTGAAAATAATAGATGCGGACAAGCTCTCCAAAGAAGCGTCAGAAAGCAAGGAAGTTCTTGATGAAATAGCAAGGGTATTTGGAAAACAATATGTAAAAGACGGGAAGCTTGACCGCAAAGCTATGGGGGCACTTGTATTTTCCGATGAGAAAAAAAGAGAGATGCTCAATGGCATCATTCACCCGGTTGTCAGAAAAAGATATTTTGAGTTGCGAGATAAATATCAGTCAGAAGGTGAAGAATACCTTATTTATGACTGTCCGCTCCTTATTGAAGCAGGGCTTATTGCTGATGTTGATGATATCGTGGTTGTTTATCTTGACAAAAAAAGTGCTGTAAAAAGAGTGATGCAGAGAAATAACATCTCGCAGAAAGAGGCTCTGAATATGATCAATGCCCAGATGGATATTGATGAAAAGCTTGAGTATGCTGATTATATTGTTTATAATGACGGCGATCTTGATGATCTGAAAGAAGCCGTGGTAGCTTTGTTCGAAGAAGTCCGGGAAGACAATGAATAACGGATATCTTTTAACACTTGCAGAAAAACACGGAATAGATCTTATCGGATTCGTTGATATGGGACAACTTGAACTGTTCCGTTACAGGATACTTACAAATGACATAAATGATCTTGCTTTTTTTGACGGAAAACTGTCAGACAGACTTGATTATAAAAATGTATGGAACGAATGTGAAGGGATAATATCTTTTGGTATGGGGTACTATTCTGCCGTAAACAATCCTGACGACGATATTCTTCGTGGAATTATTTCCACGGCATCATACGGAGAAGATTATCATAATGTACTCAAACGAAAAGCGGAAGCTCTTATGGATGAATTTACGAAAGAATTTCCTGTGGAGTATAAAATATTCGTCGATACGGGAACTCTTTCGGACAGGGCACTTGCATATTGTGCAGGGCTCGGGTTTTACGGAAACAATAATTTCATTATCAATGAAACATACGGTAGCTATATATTTTTAGGGCATATTCTGATAAATAAATGTGCGGATGTGTCTGTAAGACCTCTCGAAAGTAAATGCGGTGGTTGCAGTATATGCGCAAACGCCTGCCCGAACGGATGTTACGGTGAAAAAATGCTTGAGTACGACAGATGTATTTCCTACCTTACGCAGAAAGGGATCTCAGCCGACACTAAAGGCTATCTTTACGGCTGCGACATCTGCCAGCAGGCTTGTCCTTACAATAAAGGCATCCCCGAAAGACTTCACGAAGAATTCATTGCATCTTCTGAGTTTGCATATCCTGCCATAGATTATATTCTTAATATGCAAAAAGAAGAATTCTCGCAAGTATACGGAAACAGTGCTCTTGCATGGAGGAGACTTGGTAATCTTAAGAAGAATGCGGAGAATGTTAAGAAAAGAAGAAAGCCTTAAACCGGCAGACTCAGTCGGTCATATCTGAGAGTGCATTACGCACTCTTATTTATTTGTTTTCCGATACTCAATTTGTTCCAGCTCGGATATTATTTTTTCCAGTTTTATATGAATATCCTCTAAAAGCACTTCACTTTTCAGGTTTATATTGTATTCCGTCTCGCTTCTTTTCCTGTCGGCATCTGCCTGTCGGTTCTGACTCATCATGATTATCGGGGACTGGACAGATGAAATAAGTGAGAGAATAAGATTGAGTAGAATAAACGGATACGGATCAAACGGTACTTTTAAAAACATCTCGTTTATTACTATCCACACTGCCATACCAATGGAAAAAACAATAATAAACAGCCAGCTTCCCGCAAATTTAGCTATTTTGTCAGACATTCTGTCTGCAAATGATTCTTTTTGCATGACATTAAGGTACTGAAGGGCAAATTTCTCGTCAATGAGCAGATCCAGAAGCTCTTCAAGCTTTTCATCATTTCCTATGCCGTGGATCATACTTCTGATTATAGCTTCCCTCGCTTCATTTGTATTTCTTTCGTCCATTTGCGACCTCGTTTTTATTTATTATTTCACATGGATTTATTATTCATACGAACGTTTGGATTTTCATAATATAAACGGGTGAGAATATGAAAAAAAAATTTACAGACAGATCAAAAGAACTGATTACACAAAGTTTCGACCTTGAAACAAATGTGATAATGGGCCATCCGTCTATTGAGATCAATGGCATAAATAAGATAAGAATAGAAAATCATAAAGGCATTGTGAAATATACACCGGAAAATATTCTTGTCAATACAGTCCTTGCGGCAATAGATATATCCGGAAAAAATCTTCATATCGTAAGTCTGATGTCAGATGAGATAATAATACACGGTGAGATAAACGGGGTGAAATACATATTATGAACATGTTGTTTATGAATCTTCTCGGAAGGCTTCAGGGGTATAGTCGTGTGAGGGTAATGCCCGGGGATTCGGAAAGATTTTTCAATTCCCTGGCTAAATGCAATATCGGCATATGGGACATAAAAGAAGATGACGGACGGATATTTTTTAATGTAAGAGGGGAGGATATGCCTTATCTTTATGAGATCGCAGAAATATTCCGTACAAGTGTGGTAATTGAAAAAAAAGTCAGTGCGTTGAGTATACTTTCATTCATGAAAAGATATAAATATCGTATTGCTTTGTTAGTGTGTGCGTTTTTATTGATAATACATACATCTTCATATATATGGGAAGTCAATATATACGGTGCCTCTTTGACAGATGAGGAAGAGCTCAGGACATTTGTATATGAAAACGGTTATAAAAGCAGTATGTCCAAGTCTGAACTTGACAAATCCGAGCTTGAACTGTTGATAAAGACAAATTTCCCGTATATCACATCCGTAGTATCCGATATTAACGGCATATCGCTGGATATTAAAGTGTACGAGAGCGAGGCGCCTTTGTTATCGTATAATAAAGATATTCCTGTGGATATTGTTGCCGTAAAAGACTGTATCATCGACGAGATAGTTGTATTTAACGGTACCGCAAAAGTTGA
>SVCP01000077.1 GCA_015058295.1 Anaerofustis stercorihominis | reverse complement strand
TCTCAAATATGTTATCGACAAGATCGACCTTGCCCTTGTAATGAGCGTAAACCCGGGTTTACGCTCATTACAAGGGCAAGGTCGATCTTGTCGATAACATATTTGAGAACATTCTCATCAGTTGCCGGGCAAAGGGCAACACCTGCCTTACATCCGAAAGAGTGAATGAGCTGTATCGTTCTGTCAAGATGTACGCAGGCTTCCGCATGGACTGTGATGATATCACTTGACTGGGCGAAGTTTTCGATATATCTATCAGGATTTTCTATCATAAGATGTGTATCAAACGGAATATCACTTACTTTTTTCATCATTTTCAGCTGGTCATATCCGAATGTGATGTTGCTTACGAAATGACCGTCCATAATATCCATGTGAACATAATCCGCTCCGCCTACTTTCAGTCTCGCAAGGTCTGTTTTAAGATCGCTGAAATCAGCGGAAAGAAGTGAAGGTGCTACTTTTATCATTTTATTTTCCCTTTCCGGTATTGTTATGGTATAATTTTTATATATTTTAACATATAATGCGGGAGTTTTCAAATGAAAGCGGTATTTACGGCACTTAACTCTAAATATACACATACGGCTCTGCCTATATATATTTTGTCAAAATGCGTATCTGATGATATTGACTGCACAACTGCAGAGTTTAACATAAATCAGACAAAAGATCATATTCTAAGAAAGCTTTATGAAGAGAATGCTGATGTATATCTATTTTCATGCTATATATGGAACATAAACATGATATTGTCTGTCTGCAGCGATCTGAAGAAAATGAGAAACTGCACTATTATTCTCGGAGGAAGCGAAGTCAGCTACAACCCCATGGATTATGTGGGTAAATATGCGGATTATATTGTCTGCGGTGAAGGTGAGAATATTGTCGATGAATTACTGCATATGATAAAAAACGGTGAAGATCCGTCTTTACTTGCGGGAGTTTACGACATAAACAAATTATACAACGGAGAATTAACGGAAAAAACAGCTCCAATGGATATGATATTTCCATATACTGATGAAGAACTCGCGGAATTCAAAGAGAAGATACTCTACTATGAATCCTCCCGAGGATGTCCTCATCAATGTACATATTGTCTCAGCGGATGTGACAATAAGGTAAGATATAAAGATATTCATATCGTATATGATGAACTTATGAGATTAATAAATGCAGGAGTTCGTCAGGTAAAATTTATCGACAGGACATTCAACGCCAATCCCAGAAGAGCAGAAGATATTGTGGAGTTTATCATCAAAAATAACGAAAAAACAAATTTTCATTTTGAGGTTACAGCAGAAAATATGACTGAACGCCTGATTAAACTTCTGAACTCTGCCCCTGTGGGAATGTTTCAGATAGAAGCCGGTCTTCAGAGCGTAAACGAACGGACACTTGTTGCCATAAAAAGAAAGAATAATCTTGAGAAATTCTCAGATAATTTGCAGGCAGTGATAAAAAAACAAAACGTACATGTTCATGCGGATCTTATCGCCGCACTTCCCTATGAAGGATATGACAGTTTCATGAATGGCATTGACTTTCTGTTCGAACAGAAAGTACATATGCTTCAGGTAGGAGTCCTCAAAGTGCTCAAAGGAAGTCAGATTCACGCTCAGACAGGTGACTTCGGAATAAAACATTCTGACAATCCACCATATAATGCTTTTTCATCAAAGTGGCTTTCTGCAGATGATATGATAAAAATCGGATATATTGAGGATATAGTTGAAAAATACTACAATTCAATGTCATTTTATTGCTCCCTTGAGAAAATAAGCGGGTATTTCGGTTCTCCGCATCAGATGTTTGAAACATTGGCGGAATATTTTTCAGAAAACAAATATTTCGACAGAGGAATATCAAAAAAAGAGCTGTACGAGATATTAATGAACTTTGTCGATGAGAAAGATATCCCTGCAAAGAGTGAGATTTGTCTGGATTCACTTAAATACTACGACATGAACAATCCTCCACTCGGATACTTCGAAAAATATGACAAAACAATGACATTTGAGCTGCTCAGCAATGAAGATTTCATAAAAGAACACCTGCCTGAATATGTGGGAATGAGAGCGAAAGAGATATTTAAAAACGTGGCTATGTACGATCTCGGGCAGGATCTTCTGCTCATTTCAAAGATAAAAGATAACGACGTAAAAGCCGGAAACAGACATAAATTCATAAAAAAACCTTGTTTATAGTGGGAATCTTATTTTTCACGGCAAATCAAAACAGATTCGTATTAATCGCAACTGTATTTTCTAAAAATTCAGAAAAAATAGTTGCGATTTTTTTTATAATGTAGTATAATTCAATGCATAAAAAACGAAAGGAATGTTTTTTTAATGAAAATTTTAGCAGGCGTATTTGAACAGGTCAAACTGAGAAATCCCAACGAGCCGGAATATTTACAGGCAGTCGAAGAGGTTCTTGAATCTCTCGAAATCGTTGCAGAAAAATATCCCCATTTTGTAAAAGCAGGTATCTTCGAAAGAATCGTTGAGCCGGAAAGACAGATCATCTTCAGAGTTCCCTGGGTTGATGACAACGGAAACGTTCAGGTAAACAGAGGTTTCCGCGTACAGTACAATTCAGCAATCGGTCCGTACAAAGGCGGCATCCGTTTCCATCCGTCAGTAAACTTGTCTGTTATCAAATTCCTTGGTTTTGAACAGATCTTCAAGAACTCCCTCACAGGCCTTCCCATGGGCGGCGGCAAAGGCGGCAGCGACTTTGACCCGAAGGGCAAGAGCGACAACGAAGTTATGCGTTTCTGCCAGAGCTTCATGAACGAGCTTTACAAATATGTAGGCGCTGACGTAGACGTTCCTGCAGGTGATATCGGTGTAGGCGGAAGAGAAGTAGGTTATATGTTCGGTCAGTACAAGAGACTTACAGACCTTTATCATGGTGTATTCACAGGTAAAGGCCTTGACTTCGGAGGCTCTCTCGCAAGAACACAGGCTACAGGATACGGCCTTGTATACTTCGTAAACGAAATGCTCGCAGACGTAAACGAAACACTCGAAGGCAAGACAGTTCTCGTATCAGGCAGCGGCAACGTTGCAATCTATGCTTGCGAAAAAGCACAGAGCTTCGGTGCGAAGGTAGTTGCTATGAGTGACTCAAACGGTTACGTATATGATGAAGAAGGTATCGATCTTGCTCTCGTAAAACAGATCAAAGAAGTTGAAAGAGGAAGAATCAAAGAATACGCAGTAAGAAAACCGAGCGCTGTTTACACAGAAGGATGCAAAGGTATCTGGACAATCAAGACAGACATCGCTCTTCCCTGTGCAACACAGAACGAAATCGACGAAGAAAGTGCAAAAGCACTCGTTGCAGGCGGATGCAGACTCGTTGCTGAAGGCGCTAACATGCCGTCAACACCGGGCGCTATCGCAGTATATCAGGCAAACGGTCTTTTGTATGCTCCGGGCAAAGCTTCCAATGCAGGCGGCGTAGCAACAAGCGGTCTTGAAATGAGCCAGAACTCAATCCGTATGTCATGGTCATTCGAAGAAGTTGACGAAAAACTCCAGGGCATCATGAAATCAATCTACAAGAACGCATCCGATGCCGCAAAAGAATTCGGCAAAGACGGCGACCTCGTATTCGGCGCAAACGTTGCAGGCTTCCTCAAAGTTGCAAAAGCAATGTATGCTCAGGGCGTTGTATAATACATAAAAAACGATCTTTAAGAAAATCCGTACCTCGTGTACGGATTTTTTATTGCCTGATTGCCGCTTACACCTTTGAGCATATCTCCAAAACCGGAATTATCCAAAATTGAGGATAAACTTTCCTGAATTTCATCAAGTGTAGTTTGCAATTCATCTAAAGAAGACACTACATCATCAATAGATTTTACTAACTGTTCATTCATTAATTATTTATTTTCTCCTTTACATTTTTAATTTTTTTGTTATACTTAGCCAAAGAGGTGATTTTATGTGTTTTTTCAAAATAAAGAAACTGACCCGCCAAATAGAACGTGAACTTGAATCAACCGGGGCATGCGCCACATTGAATGTTGTCTACCTTGATGGAGATATCGATATTATTCCCGGCACAGTATGTCAGTTGTATGCATTTGATGACCGCCTTGAAATACATGTATTAAAAGGCAGATCGAGGACATACTCATATTCATATGAAGATTTAATTGATATTCAATCAGTGAAAATGGCACATCCTGATAGATATCATGGAATAAACATTCTTACATATAGGCTCAAATTTACCAATGCATATATGGAATTTGAACCTAACGATGACGGATATAAGATGTACAACTCTGTATCTAGGAATGTCAATAATTTACATTCTTTTGTTGAGGGGAAGCTCAATAATAGAGAAACTCACTGAATACTTTTGCGTTTTTCTCCAAACTCCCGATTAAACCTTATAGCATACGCTTCAAACAGTTCCGAATCCGTGTCAGCCGTATCTTCATCTTCTCCGTTAAGATCAATGGGTCTTTGCGGATAGCTGTGCTTGTCTGAAAGACAAGCAGATATTGCATGAGCGTTATACATACCGTTTAACCACGCCTGAAGGTTGATATGTTGCTGTTTTTCTTCCAGCTTTTTTCTGTAAGCTTCGATGAATGCATTCAGCTTGTTCGGATTAAGTTTCCGGAAAAGTTCATAATCAACACCTATGTATATCCCTTCCGGAAGATAGACTTTTTCGATTATCTCCCGGAAGTTTTTATATTCACCTCTTTTTGTTTCTCTTTCTACGCTCTCGCTTTCTGTGCGAGTGCGAGAAAAAAACCGCTGTTCACCAATGCTTCTTCGATCTCTCTGAGGACTTCTTCAAGACCACCGCCGTTTACGAGATGTTCCTCAAGGATTCTGCCCGCTTCCTGAAGGTCTCCGTCAACTGCAAGTGCGATAAAGCCTCTTACGGTTGAAAGTGTCTTGTTTTTGATGTTCGCGAGTTCAACTCCCATTTCCTCAAGATCGCAGATCGTGTTGAATGTGATTTCCGGGATTTTGTATTCTTTGTTGTTAAGTTTCATTG
>SVCP01000076.1 GCA_015058295.1 Anaerofustis stercorihominis | reverse complement strand
GTCTGCGTTGATGATGTTTGAAAGACACGCAAACCTAAAATACAAGTTTGGAAACCGACATTTTTGGTCAGAAGGATATTATGTAAGTACGGTAGGTCTGAACGAAGCCACGATACAGAAATATATAAGAGAGCAGGAAAGAGATGACCAGATAAAAGACCGGTTGAGCGAGAAAGAGTATGAAGATCCGTTCAAGAAGTGAGGAACGGAAAATGATTCAACCCCTTTAGGGGTAGCGTAGTAGCAAGAGCACATGGCTGGTACAGCCACTACGCCTTGAGGCGTTGCTGGTATAGACGGGTTAGACCCGTCCCGCGAGCCACCCGTTTTACGGGTGGGAGCGACTTATATGAGTTGTCAGTACAAAAATCAGTACCGTATGTATTATCATAAACAACGGTATTGTTATGGTGAATTTTTTCTTTTGTGTTTTATGTCTGAAAACATACATTCCCGTAAGTGCACCAAAGCTTCCTCCGATAAATGCAGAAATCAGGAGTGATTTTTCGCTTATGCGATATTTTTCGTTTTTCGCTTTGTATTTGTCAATACCCATCATCAGAAAAGAAATAATATTTATTCCTGCCAGATATACAAGCAATATTTTCATCATAAAATATCCTTCATTATCGGTTCATAGAAAAGTCTTCTTATCTCTTTTGCATCTTTTGTCTGCGGAAGAATCCACATAAGTTTTGCGATAACTGCTTCAAGCGTCATATCGTATGCTTCGAGAATATCATAATTGTTCTTTACCACATACCCCACTTCATATCTCTGCATATCGCTTCCTTCGTGAGTTACCTGCGTAGTCATGACAAGCGTTTTTCCGCTTTGTGTCCAGTCTGCAATTGCGGATATAAAGCTTTCATCTCCATAGCAGGGTACACCGCCCACACCGAAGCTTTCGATTATAAGGGCTTCATAGTGTTCTTTCAGATAAGAGAATATACTTGCATCAAGCCCCGGAAGAAGTTTCAGAACGAAGATTCTCGGCTCTAATTTATCGTAAAATGTGGGATATTCTTCCGTAACGGTTTCGGTAATGTAATGGATAAGTCTGTGATCTCTCAGTACAGCGACATTCGGGTAATCAATACTCAGAAACGCATTGAAGCTCTTCGTTCTTACCTTTCTCGCTCTTGTAGCCGCAATTACCGCACCATCAAAAACGATGTGTGTCAGATGTGAATATTCGTCATTTGCATAAACAAAGGCGTCTATAAGATTGTTTCTTGCATCCGAGTCCTTTTCGAATATAGATTTTTGCGAGCCGGTGAGAACAATAGGCTTTTTATTATTCTGAATGAGATACGAAAGCGCAGCCGCAGTATATGCCATAGTGTCTGTACCATGAGTAATGACAAATCCGTCATATTTATCATAATTATTTTTTATGGTTTCTGCGATTCCAATCCAGTGTTCATAACGCATATTTGTGCTGTCAAGGTTATAAAGCTGACATGTATCCACATGGCATATATCTTTTATTTCGGGAACGCTTTGCAATATACCCTGCGAATCTATTCCGGGAGCCATTCCGTTTTCACTTTCGCAACTGGCAATAGTTCCTCCTGTTGCTATCAATAATATATTTTTCATTAGATATCCTCTGATGTTTTATATGACTAAGTATATCATAATTGTGATAAAAAACATACTTACATTCGTTCATATATAAATATTATTGCTTTTTCAGGTCAAACTATTTATGAATACCTGACAGGAGGAAATATATGAATCCATTTAATGAAAAACCTGTAGATCTTATAAACACCATTGATAACTGGACAGCTCTTTATCCCCGCAGCTATAACAAAAACGATACGGATCCGTTCACAAAAACAAGAATAATCCTTATGAACGGGACAGAATTCGAAGCTGTGGGATTCTCCCACAATTTTTCAAGAAACACAGACAACAATGACCTCAGAAGAGATCTTGCAATGCTCAGAAGAAGTGAACAGTCACAACAGAAAACTCTTTCGTGCCTTAAACCAAAGGACGAAAGCATTCTTGAGCATACAATTTCTTACGAACAGCTTGCAGTTGACCTTACGGCTATACTTGCCAAAAGAGAGCCTGATGTAAATGTAAAAAATGCCCTTGATTTTGCATTGCTGGAAGATTTTGACCACCTTTACAGATATGCGGATCTGCTCGAAATGGACAGAGGGATATATGCAGAACAGCTTGTGGGAGGTTATACGGAAATCATGCCCGGCAGACCGACGATATCAGAACACCGTCATCCGTTTGACAATATAAAATATCCGATAAATTGTAAAGAGGCCTCACCCATCACAAGACTTAATGTAGCTATAATCACAGCCGCAGAACAGCAGACAATGAACTACTATATGAATATTGCGGGATTTTACGAAAATGACATCGGAAGAAAACTCTATCAGGAAATAGGCCTTATAGAAGAACAGCACGTCAGTCAGTACGGAAGCCTCATTGATCCGAGAAGCACATTCCTTGAAAAACTGCTTGATCATGAGTATACGGAATGTTATCTGTATTATTCCTGCTATGAGGACGAAAAAGACCCTATGATCAAAGGCATATGGGAACAGTTCTTTGTAAGAGAAGTGGCACATCTGCATAAAGCAGCAGACCTTCTCATGAAGTATGAACACAAGCACTGGCAACAACTTATCCCCGACGGAAGATTCCCCGAGCTTCTGAAGTTCTCACAGAATATCGATTATGTAAGGGATGTAATAAACAGAAGTCTTTATTATACGAGCAATATGGAAGATTATGAAGATGCCCGTTCATCACGCAATGAAAGATTTATCAGTTTCCAGCACCATGTAAATAAATCGGCTGACGAAGTACCTTCGCATGTGGTGATTAAAGAATACATTCAGAGAAATTCTCAGGATTACCGCTATGAAGTAAATCCACATCCCACAACTGAACTTCGTGACAGAACCACAGACAATACAACAGCAGCAAGAGAATGTGTTGTTGAGATGGTGATAAAATAAAAAAGAAAGGTGAGACAACTCACCTTTCCGGATATGTTTAAATTAGTTAAGTTTTTCGCGGCTGTATTCGTAGATGTATTCTTTAACTTTGTGATCAGCAGCGTTGCCCATGATCCATTTGTCTTCTTTGCAGAATTTGTCTACATATTCTTTAGCTGCAGCTTTCTTCTCTTCTTCTGTTGCATCAGCTGCGAGTGCCGGCATTGTGTAACCGAACATGATCTTGTCGCCGTACTGTTCGAAGAGAGCCGGTACATCATTGATGTTAGCCATCGGTGTCCAGATGTCAACTTTAGCTTCGATCATAGCCGGAACGAGGATGCCGTTTGAACCACAGCTGTGAAGTTCGAATGAGCAGCCTTTTGAATGGCAGTATTCAGCAAGTCTTCCGATGTACGGAACGAGCATTTCACGGCAAACTTCAAGTGAGAAGAACGGTGCTCTCTGTGAACCCCAGTCATCGTGGAAGAGGAGCTGGTTCATGCCATAGTATTCAACGAATTTGTCAACCATTTTTTCATAAAGGTCACAAAGTTTTGCGAAGAGAGCATGAACTGCCGGTTTCTGTTCTTCATCAATAAGAGCGATAGCTGCGCCTTCGAAATCCATGAAAGAGATAAGTCTTTCATAGAAACCGTTCATGATCCATACGTTGATAGCTCTGTCTTTAGCGAGGTAGTCTTTATTTGCTTCAGCACTGCCTGCCCAGTCCCATTCTTCGATGTTCGGCCATACGAGTTTTTCTACCCAGTCATTTGCATCTTCGAGGAACGGTTCGCCCGGTTTAACCATTGAGCCGTTAGCTACCGGTACATAAACCCATTCGATACCAAACATATCTTTTCCGCCTTTTTCTTCGTCAAGAAGCGGCTGAGCGTCCATGATAAGTGCACGTGCTGTGTTGTCAGGAATCATTTTCGGAACGAATGTCATATAATCAGTTGTTCTCGGAAGCCAGAGCGGTTTTCTCTTTTCAACAACAGTTGCGATGAAGTGTTCTTTCGGTTCTACCGGTGTAGAGAGAATCGGCTGCGGCGGGGCATATCTTGATGCAGGATATTCGCCTTTTGCGATAAGTTCGTCTTTAGAGAAAGGAATTCTTTTCATTAATTTACCTCCGTATACTAAACAGGATCCACCCGTTTTTAACTGTACTCATTATACACCCTCAGGAAAGATCCTTCAACATTTCAGTGGTACAAAAATAATTATAATGCCCGAATTTTTTTCGTATATCAGATACATATTCGGAAAGGCTTATTTCATTCAAAATACCAATTCATTCTGTAAATTGAATTTTTAAACCATGAATTCGTATATCATTTTAATACATAAAAAAGAGCACTCATATGAGTGCCCTTTACACAGTTGTGATTATTCTTCAACTACTGTAATTGCAGCAGAAGCGAGATCTTTTACACTTGCTACAGCTGTGTCGTTCTTAATGAATGATGCATCTTCAACGAGTTTAGCATAGATTGCATCGTAATCTGCCTGTGTGAATTTAGCAAATTTAGATGCAGCCATCGGAAGACCTACAGCATTAGCTTCTACACCGAGTGATTCAGATTTGCCGCCCGGGAATGTTCCGTCATAGAATGCTGAAACTGCATAGTGTACTGAGCCTGCAAGTTCTTTCATAGAAGATGTGATAACTGTTTCGCTTTCGCCTGACTGGTCAACGTCAACACCGATAACAACTTTGCCTGCCTGCTGTTCAGCTGCTGCCATTACAGAGTTACCTACAGCACCACCGCAACCGAAGATGCATTCTGTACCAGCTGTATACCAAGCTGCTGCTTTTGTCTGTACTTCCGG
Organism: Anaerofustis stercorihominis; assembly: GCA_015058295.1. Taxonomy (GTDB): domain Bacteria; phylum Bacillota; class Clostridia; order Eubacteriales; family Anaerofustaceae; genus SVCP01. The sequence goes on along the minus strand of SVCP01000076.1, from coordinate 231 downwards.
TGTAGCTGCGAAGTCGCCTGTGTAGTGGTATTTCATTTCTACTGTTACACCGAGTTCTTTAGCTGCATATTCAGCACCCTGAACAAAACCGTAACCGAAACGTACTACAGCAGGAACTGCCATACCGCCCATGAAACCAAGCTTTGTGTATCCTTCTTTAACTGCTGCATAACCAGCGAGGAAGCCGGCCTGTTCTTCTTTGTAGAAGATTGAGTATGTGTTTTCTGCAAC
>SVCP01000075.1 GCA_015058295.1 Anaerofustis stercorihominis | reverse complement strand
CTCACACTTCGTACACAAGGCATGGGCAGATGCTTCTGAAAGAATCAAGAAGCTTGAATATGTAATGCTTGCTGACCCGACACATGTTATTACAAAAGACTTCGAAGTATATATCGAAGAAGACGGCATGGCTGAAAGAGGAACATTCATCATCAATCCGGAAGGAAAAATCGTAGCATACGAAGTAAACGCAGGAAATGTCGGCCGTAACGCAGATGAGCTTTTCAGAAAGCTCCAGGCTCTTCAGTTTGTAGCTGAACACGGCGATGAAGTCTGCCCGGCAAAATGGACTCCCGGTGCTGAGACACTCAAGCCGAGCCTTGACCTTGTAGGCTTGCTTTAATAATTATTCTTTAAAGCAGTAAATACAGAAACGGACAGATCTATGAATAATACGATCGATAAGAAAAATTTCTACGATGTGGTAGTTATCGGCGGTGGTCCTGCGGGGCTCACCGCTGCTATCTACTTAGCCAGAGCGAAATATCGTGTTGTGGTGGTCGAAAAGGAAAAATTCGGTGGTCAGATAACAATAACTCATGAAGTTGTGAATTACCCCGGTGTTGAAAAGACAAGCGGGGAAGCTCTTACCGAATCAATGCGCATGCAGGCGCAGAATTTCGGTGCGGAATTTATGCTGACGGAAGTCCTTGGAATCGACATGAACGGCGATATAAAGACTGTCAGAACAGCAAGGGGAGAGCTTAAATGCTTCGGCGTACTTCTCGCCACAGGAGCTCACCCGAGAAACGTCGGTTTCTCAGGCGAAGAAGAATACCGTGGCAGGGGTGTTGCTTACTGCGCAACCTGTGACGGTGAATTTTTCACGGGAAAAGACGTTTTTGTTATAGGCGGTGGATTTGCTGCTGCGGAGGAAAGCGTATTCCTGACAAAATTTGCCCGTAAAGTAACAATGATTATCCGCAGAGATGATTTCTCTTGTGCAGAAAGTGTGGCTGAACAGGCAAAGAACCACGAAAAGATCGATGTGATTTACAATACCGTAGTTGAGGAAGTTTCGGGCGAAAACGGACTTGACTATATCAGATATAAAAACAACGTAACAGGCGAAATTACAGAGTTCAGAGCTCAGAACGGCGAAACATTCGGTGTATTCGTATTCGCAGGCTACGTTCCCGCAACGGGGCTCATCAAAGGCATTGCAGAGCTCGACGAAAGCGGATATGTCATCACAGACCGCAATCAGAAGACAAACATTGACGGGCTTTATGCTGCGGGAGATGTGTGCGTAAAGGTTCTCCGTCAGGTTGTCACAGCAGTCGGTGACGGCGCAACCGCCGCAACGGAGCTTGAAAAATACGCCTCGGCAATGCAGTCGAAGACAGGCCTTGTCCCTGAATTTAATGTTCCCGAATCTGCCCCGAAAAAAGAAGAGCCTGCACAGGTACATCAACCTTCATCCGGTGCACTGTTCGACGAGGCGATGCTCGCTCAGCTGAACACAGTCTTCGCAAGAATGGAAAATCCGCTCGTCCTCAGACTTTTCCTCGACGACAAACCGGTTTCATCCGAACTCAGAGGCTATATAAATGAACTTGCATCTGTTACTGATAAACTGACAGTTGAAGTGTCTACGGAAGCATATTCAGATACGCCGTGTGTGAAAGTTTACCGCAAAGATGGTTCTTGCACAGGTCTTGCTTTTCACGGAGTTCCCGGAGGACACGAGTTTACCTCCTTCGTCCTCGGACTGTACAACGCTTCCGGAACAGGTCAGCCCATAGATCCGGATGCAAAGGCACAGATCGAAGCTATAAACACAAAAGTCGATATTAAGATACTCGTATCCCTTTCCTGCACAATGTGCCCGGATCTTGTTATTGCGGCGCAGAAGATCGCATCAATGAACGATAATATTACAGCAGAAGTATACGACATCAACCATTTCCCGGAACTTAAAGACAAGTATAAAGTAATGAGTGTTCCGTGCTTCGTGATAAATGATGATTCCGTAAACTTCGGAAAGAAAAATATTCCTCAGCTCCTGGAGCTGATTGCAAAATAGAAAAATCCTGTAAAGTATATGTGAAGTAAAACAAAACCGCCGTAAGGCGGTTTTGTTATTTTGCGGAGATATCACGAAAACAATTGCGGGCAAAATTTATGCCTGTCGGAGACAGGCATAGCAGTTATGTTGATGTGGTAAAATGTCTGTGTATTTTAGAAATCCCACCAGTTATCCATATCCTTAAATTCACGATAATCTACACGAGGATACCAGTTTTCTGTGATGTATGAGTCAAAACCAATGTGGAGTCCATCGTGTTTCATAATGGTTTCTATATTTGATTCGAGACTTTCTTCTGTTTTTATTTTGTATAATTCTCCATCATAATAGCACTCGATTATATTAGCGTATCCACCGAAGATTGACCATCTCCAATATTCTGCGAGCAATGTCCCCTTATCTATATTGTGAACATCACCTTTTTTGTCGGTTATGGTAAAAGATCTGTTTGCCGTGTAAAAATAGACATCTTGTCTGCGCATATCGTCAAATCCAAGTGCAAATAATATTGAAAATGTAAATATTGCAAACACCAATATGCTACATATAGTCACCTTTGCATTTATTGATAGTCCCCACAGAATTAACGCAATTACAGAAAAAACGATTATGCTACAGACCAAAACTTCAAAACTTACGCCGAGAGCACCGGCCACAATCAAACCAATAATAACTGTAATTGTTATGTAAGGATGCGAAAAAATCCCCCATAAGAAAGCCACAATGCCCATTATTGTTAAAAGTATCCAGCCGAGATTTTCAAACAAGACTTTTAATCCACCTGCCAAAAAAGCCAACATTCCGATGACGAATAACCAGTCAAATGGGAAAAAAATCATTTATTACCTCCATGAATAAAGAATTAAAATCTTAACAATGGTAATTATATGCCTTGTAGTTCCCTATGTCAAGTGAAATCAATACTTGTAATCCGTATAACGACAAGCATAAAGAATTATAATATAGAAAAAAAGGGGATCTGTATGGACTATATTGAATGGTTTTACAAACGGCTGACAGAGCTCAGGGATCAGAAGGGTGTTTCTGCTCGTGATATGAGCCTATCACTGGGGCAGAGCGAAAGTTATATAAACAAGATTGAAAACAAAAGATCGCTTCCTTCATTCAGAGGTTTTATTTATATATGTGAATATTTCGGCATCACCCCGTATGAGTTTTTCAATGTAAATGCAGATGACCCGAAGAAAACGAAAGAATTGACCGAATTGATTGAAAAACTGACACCGTCACAGGCGGAACATATAATACAGATAGTTAAAGACTTAATTTCGAAGTAAGAGATACAATGCTGTGTCTCTTTTTTGATGTGAAAACATCAAAACTATGATATAATATCCGAAAGAATCGAATTTTGGAGGAGATCTCATGAGCATAGTAGTTATCGGAGCGGCATTTGTTGACATTAAAGGTTTTCCCGATGATACATATTATCCCACAGGAAGGAATGTCGGCAGGATCGAATATGTACACGGCGGAGTTGCAAGAAATGTAGTTGAAGACATTGCAAATGTGGAGCTTAGGCCCATATTTGTAGGCATCGTTGACGATACGCCTCTTGGTGCCGATGTAAAGAGAAAGCTTGCCAACCATAAAGTAAATACCGATTATATACTTGAGATACCCGATGGAATGGGAACATGGCTTGCTGTATTTGACAATAACGGTGATGTTGCCGGAAGTATTTCCAAAAGACCCAATATGCTTCCCATAGTTGAACTTCTGGAAGAAAAAGGGGATGAGATCTTTTCAAAAGCAAAGTCTGTAGTTCTGGAAGTTGACCTTGACAAAGAAATCGTCAAGAAAACACTTGAACTTGCGGACAAACATAATGTGAAGACTTTTGCACTTGTATCAAATATGTCCCTTGCGGCACAGAGAAGGGATTTTCTTCAGAGATTTACCTGTGTGATCTGTAACCAGCAGGAGGCGGGACTCTTATTCGTCGAGGATTATGATAGTTTTTCTCCGGAAGAAATGCTTGAAGCATTAAAAGAAAAAGTCGTTCAGGCAAACTTCAACAGTATGGTAGTTACCATGGGATCAAAAGGAGCGGTATATGCAGATTCGGACGGTAACGGAGGATTTGCTCCTGCGAAAAATGTACAGGTAAAAGATACCACAGGCGCAGGAGATGCGTTCTGTGCAGGTGTTGCAATCGGGATGACATACGGAAACGGTATGGCTCACGCCTGCGATATAGGATCGACTCTTGCTGCATCTGTAATTACATCATCGGAAAATGTATGCCCGAGATTTATGCCCGCTGAGCTCGGCCTTGATGTGGAGGTCGGATGAGTATGCAGAAGAAAAAGGTAGCTTTTATATGTGTTCACAATTCCTGCCGCAGTCAGATCGCCGAAGCCCTCGGTAAACATCTTGCAGGGGACAAGTATGATTTTTACTCTGCGGGAACAGAAACGAAACCGAGAATAAATCAGGATGCGGTGAGAATAATGAAACAGCTTTACGGTATCGATATGGAAGAGACTCAGTACAGCAAGACATTTGATAAGATCCCTATGCCGGATATTGCTGTATCAATGGGTTGCAATGTGACTTGTCCGTATATTGGCCGTGAATTTGATGTGGATCTTGGTCTTGAAGATCCCACAGGCTGTAGTGACGAAGCGTTTGTATCCGTAATTAAACGTATTGAAGAATATATTATGAAACTGAAACAATAGAATCAGACTGAGAATGTCAATAATCATAAATAGCATACCAATGTAATCCGTAACCGAAACATTAAACCGGAAAGAGATGTTACAGCGTATTTCGGAACGGAGCATGAAAGGTAATTCCAGAAGATGTCCGTCGGAAACCCGTTGTGTTTCCGACGGACGTTGATTTTTACGGATAAAGGAATTATAATAGAGTCAGACAAACTTGAATTGGTAGGTGAACAGATGACGAAGCATATAGCAAATATACTCACGGGTTGTCGTATTTTCGGCAGTATTTTGTTGCTGTTCTTTCCTGTATTTTCTTTAGGCTTTTATATCACATATCTCATAT
>SVCP01000074.1 GCA_015058295.1 Anaerofustis stercorihominis | reverse complement strand
ATCGCATGCGATTATGGGAATTATGTTTAATGTGGAGAAATGAGTTGTTGATTAATGTACTTTGCGGAAATTATGACGCAACGCAGGGTGGGGGAGAGATGATGATTCACGGATATAAAAAAAGCGGATATTGATAATACCGCTTAGTTTCTTGTAACTCTGAATTTTTCTTTTATAACCGGCCATTTTTTTCTCAGCATAATATATGTCAGATACCCGATAAATGCGCCCGTGGTGTTCAGCATCAGATCGTCGATGTCTGTAGTTCTGAGCAGTGGCAGTTGCATGATTTCTATTGCAAGAGAAAACAATGCACCGCTTCCGACACCTGTGAAAAAAGCATTTCCACGCCACAAAACGGGAACGAACATACCCATTGGGACAAACAGCAGGATATTTCCGAGGACATTTATTATGAGGTACTCAAATGAACTGCAGAAATACACAAAGTTGAAAGGCCTGAAATTTATCAGAAGGTGTCCCTCATCGAGAAATGTGCCTATATCCTTGAATACAGTCTGGGAGAGTATCGCCGCCATATACGTAAAGAACAAAACTATAATAACTTCACGCCAGAAAGGTGAGCGAATGCCATTTTCACGGAGTTTTCGTAGCCGCAAAATGCGACATATAACAATTACGGCCACCGATGCGGGAATATACAGAAGCATATCTTCAAGATAAGAAATGATGCTTGTCATTTGTTTATGAATCTTTCCACCATTGCGGTTTTTCTGTATTTTTCACCGAGGAGCATAAGATGAGGATCTTTTTTAAACAATCCCACTATACAGCTTCCGCTTCCTGTCATGAATGCACTGAAAGCTCCCATTTTGTAAAGAGCTGATTTTATCTCTTCTATTTCGGGGTATTGTTTCACTGCATACTCTTCGAATACATTTATGGCATGATCTTTCAACTTTGTGGGATTTGACGAATACAGCCCGTCAAAAATCTCGACAAAATCGGGGCGGGAAGTGATTCCTACGTTGTCGATAGCTTCATATGCTTCTTTTGTGGATATTGCAAAATCAGGCTTGATGACAACAACAGAATATATCGGTGCAGGCTTTTTCAGCGGAGAAATAATTTCCCCGATACCTTCGCACATTGCTCCGCCCTCTTTACAGAGAAAGAACGGTACATCTGCTCCGATGGAAAGAGCCATTCTTTCAAGCTTTTCTTTCGGAAGTTTTGTTTCATAAAGCTGGTCAAGTGCAATAAGTGTTGTTGCGGCGTTACTGCTGCCGCCTCCGAGTCCTGCCTGCGTAGGTATTTTTTTGTCAATGTGTACATTAAGACCTGCATTGAATCCCACAGCATCCGAGAAGATGTTTATTGCCTTGTATACAAGGTTTCTTTCATCTGTGGGCACAGACGGGTCTGTACACTCAATCGTAGTTTTTGAACTGCGTGTTATGGTCAGTACATCTTTCAGAGATATCTTCTGCATATATGTCCTGATATTGTGGTATCCGTCGGGGCGACGGTTGAGAATATCAAGACCTATATTTATCTTTGCATACGAATCATATTTCATCATTACATTACTTTCGGAACTTTGAATGTTCTGTCGTCCCAGTCCGGAGCATTTTGGCTCACTTCTTCGATTGAGAGTGTTTCTCCGACTTCGTCTTCACGGAGAACATTCACTGTTTCCATTACATGAGTAAGCGGTTTTACATCTGTTGTATCTACCTCGGAAAGCATTTCAACATAAGAAAGGATATCTCCGAGTCCTTTTTCTACTTTCTCAAGATCTTTTTCTTCATAGTTGAGGTATGAGAGTTTCGCTGTATAAAGAATATCTTCTTTTTTCATAATTTCCTCCCTGAGTTTTGTGTTTTTATGCACAAATTAAGGTATTTTATTATTTTATACTATTTACAGGACAATATCAAGCATTTAACATATTCTCAAAGTCGTTTTCGTTTATAAGGGTGATGTTGAGTTTCACGGCTTTGTCGTATTTACTGCCTGCGCTTTCACCGTAGAGTACATAATCTGTCTTTTTGCTTACGGATGAGGTTACTTTTCCGCCACGTGCTTCAATAAGCTCTGCTGCCTGCGTTCTCGAGTAGTTTTCAAGAGTTCCCGTAAGAACGAATGTCTTTCCTGCAAAAGCACCTTCCGATGCGTTTATTGCTATGGGTTCTGTCATATTCAGTCCGTAAGAGATGAGTTTGTCGATTATTTGCGCATTATGTTCCTGTGCAAAATAATCCGTTACGGAAAGAGCAATCTTTTCTCCGATGCCTTCAATTGCGGAAAGCTCTTCCGCTTTTGTATTTCTGAGAATGTCCATGGAAGGATAATATGCACAGATAAGTTTTGCTACCGTCGTTCCTACGAGGGGAATTCCGAGAGCTCCGATAAGCCTGCTCAGATCATTTGATTTTGAATTCTCAATGGACGAGAGGAGATTGTCGATACTTTTTTCTCCGAGACCGTCGAGCTTTATGAGTTCTTCGCGTCTGTCTTTAAGCATATAAATATCACTCACATCATGAAGATAACCGAGTTCACAGAGTCTGTCCGAGAGGCTTTTGCCGAATCCGTCGATATTCATTGCATCTTTTGAGACAAAATGCCCGATAAGACGCTTTTTCTGTGCTTCGCAGGCGATATTCATGCATCTGTGAGCCGCTTCATCCGGAAGCTTTATGACTTCGCTTCCGCAGACCGGGCAGAACTTTGGCATCTCAAAGGGAGTGAGAGAATCCTCTCTCTTGTCAAGATTTACAGAAGTGATTTCCGGGATGACATCGCCTGCTTTTGTGACGAATACATAATCTCCCACTCTGATATCTTTTGCTTTTATGAAATCTTCGTTGTGAAGGGTTGCCCTTGAAATAAGGCTGCCGCCTACGATTACGGGGGTTATGTTTGCGACAGGAGTGAGTACTCCTGTTCTTCCTACCTGTACGGTGATTTCATTTACTCTGCTTTCTGCAAGGGTTGGGGTGAATTTATATGCTGTTGCCCATCTGGGGGATTTTGCGGTTGTTCCGAGAAGCTGTCGCTGTCCGAAATCATCTACTTTTATGACAGCTCCGTCTATTTCAAATGGAAGAGAGTCTCTTTTTTCTTCCTTTTCTTTCACAAATTCGATAACCTCATCTATGTTATTGGCAACAACATACTCACTTACCGAAAAACCAAGTTCTCTTAACAGTTCAAGAGCCTGCGAGTGTGAAGTTATATTTATATCCTTTATGTCCTCAAGGTTAAATGCGAACATATCAAGATTTCTTTCTTTTGTTATACTGCTGTCAAGCTGTCGGAGAGAGCCTGCCGCTGCATTTCTCGGGTTTGCAAAGAGCTTTTCGCCTTTTTCGGCTCTTTGTCTGTTAAGCTCCTCAAAAGTGGATTTGCTCATATATACTTCGCCTCTGAGTGTAAGCGAATACGGTTTAGGTAGATTGTGCGGAACCGAGCGGACAGTTTTTATATTATTTGTTACATCTTCGCCCGTAATTCCGTCGCCACGGGTAGCACCAAGCGTGAGAATTCCGTTTTCGTATGTGAGAACGACGGTAAGTCCGTCGAATTTGTTTTCACAGATATAAGTTATGTTATTAATACTCTTTCTGATTCTTTCGTCAAATTCCCTGAGTTCGTCGTGGGAATACGCATTGGAAAGGGAAAGCTGCTTTGTGATATGAGTTACTTTTCCGAATTTTCCCGCTACGGTCCCGCCGACTGTTCTTGTGGGTGAATTGTCGGATATAATTTCCGGATGCTCTTCTTCTATCTGTTTTAATTCCAGCATCAGTGCATCGTACTGCATATCCGTAAGGACGGGAGCGTCATTATCGTAATAAAGGGCGTTGTTCTTGTTTATCTCTTCGACGAGATATTTATATCGATTGATGTATTCCACTAAAGTTTCTCCTTGATCTTCAGAGTGTTTTTAAAGAAGGATTTGCTTATTTTTGCGAGTTCGTCCATGCCGTATTTTTTTACGAACTCCGCACCGAAGTTGTCAACGATCTCTCCTGCACCGAGGGGCACATCCATTCCGTATTTCTCGCTGATAATATTTATACTCTTGATAAATTTGCACCTTGCGATTATGCTTGCGGCTGCCACTGCGGCGTTTGCTTCCGCACGGGGATATTGTCTTGCGTTTATTGACACGCCATAATTTTTCAGCCCGTCAAGAATAAGCTTTTCGTCGGCGAATTTGTCCGAGAGTGAATCAGTACAGCCTGTCTGCATATGAAGCTTTGCAATCACTTTTGCGTGGGCTGTGCCGAGGATCGCATTTGTGTTCATTTTCTTGTGCAGGGCATTGAGTTTTTCGGGAGTGAATTCCAGAAGGGCATAATCAGGGCATATGATTAATATTTCTTCAGAAAGGCGCATCATCTTTTCGTCGGTAAGCTTCTTGGAGTCCTTCACACCTAATTTTTCAAGCTCTTTGTATGCATTTTTGTCCGCATATATTCCGCAGACTGTGAGAGAACCGAAAAAGTCTCCTTTGCCCGCTTCGTCGGTACCGATGAGAGGAGGTGGAAGAAGAATATCTTCCTTTCTTGTTTCTCCGGAATATCCGAGAAGGATATCTGTCAGCTTTTCGTCCTTTACTGCAGAAGTGTCGAGAGTTATCTTGCCTTTTTTATTTTGATATACTCTTATGACGCTGGTTATATTATCTTTCACCGTACGGTACATTATGCCGTAGTTTATCTGTTTTGTTTCCGTAATGAGATAACCGTGTGCGGTTATTGTATCGATCAGATTTTCGTTATATTTGTCAAAGTCGTTCATAAGAAGTATTCTACCACAAACTTTTCCGGAATAAAAGAAAAACATAATAGTGAAAAATATCAAAAAAAGGCTTTACAATAACATTTTTTTATGTTATGATTTATACGCAATGAGTGGGGAGACCCACTCATTGGGTTTTATATGCGCAAATTTTTCAATAAAAAAACTCAAGAGGTGAAAATGGCAGATAAATTTATTGACAGAATGATCGGTATTGCACTTCCGATAATCGACGAAAACAACTGTGAACTTGTCGATGCGGAGTATAAAAAAGAAGGCAGTGATTTTATCCTTCGTTTTTATGTTGAAGCAAAGGAAGGCAGAGTCAGTCTGGACGAATGTACGGAGATAAACAGAGGTATATCCGATGTTATCGACACAATGGAAGATGTTACTCAGACATTTATTCTGGAAGTTTCATCTCCGGGGATCTTCCGTGCATTGAAAAAAGAAAAAGATTATATCCGTTATACGGGTTCTCTCGTAAGTGTTTCGCTTTACAAGGCAGTTGAAGGTAAAAAACAGTTCATCGCCATTCTTTCGGGGTTTGATACAGATACAAAGACCTTCACTTTCGATATGAAAGGCGACATTTTTAATGTAGAAGAGAAAAACGTGGCAAAAATCAATTTACATTACGAATTTTAATAAAAATAAAAGCAGGAGACAAGAAAGTGGCAAGAGCAAAAAAGCAAGTTGAAGATACATCGTTCAAAGAGTTTCTCCTCGCACTGGACGAGATCGAAAAATCAAAAGGCATAGACAAAGAAGAGATCATCGAAGCTGTTGAGGCGGCAATCATTTCCGCATACAAGACAGAAAACAACGGAGAGATCAATGTCAAAGTCATCATTGACAGGGAAAGCGGTGTATTGAAAGTTTATTCACAGAAGGAAGTTGTTGAGGAAGTTACTGTTCCGA
>SVCP01000011.1 GCA_015058295.1 Anaerofustis stercorihominis | reverse complement strand
TATTTTTTCGCCGGCGAAATCACACATTGTACAACAGCATTCCTCTGTAAACACCCTATTTATTACGATTCATAATTTATATAGCGCAACTGCAATTACACAAATTTTACAATCATGTGAGCTTTTTTTCATTTACTTGACACAATACACTGTGCTAAAATAAATGCCATGTTGATAAAAAGGACGGAACAAAAACATGTTTAATATAGTACTCTATCAGCCTCAGATTCCTCAGAATACGGGAAATATCGTGCGTACGGCTGCCGTAAGCGGAGCGAAACTCCACCTTATAAAACCTCTGGGCTTTTTCATTGATGACCGCTCACTGAAAAGAGCAGGACTTGACTACTGGGAAGAAGCGGATATTTCCGTATACGAAGATATTTATGATTTTATGGAAAAAAATAATATAACGGAAAACGATGAACGAGTTTTCCTTATAACCACAAAATCAAGCAAACATTATGCTGTTTTCAAATTCAACAAGGGCGACTTTTTCATCTTCGGAAGCGAAGATAAAGGTCTTGATGAGAATGTTCACAGAATGTTCCCGAACAACAGATTAAGAATTCCTATGAGAAACACCGAACACGCAAGATGTCTGAATCTGGCCAACTCCGTAGCAATAATCACCTACGAAGCTCTCAGACAGGCAAATTTTGAGGATCTTATCTGAATCGGATAAAATATAGATAATATATACATAATAATATTCGGAGGAAAACATTGACTATAACAGATTTCTTTAAGTTATTCGGCGGTCTTGGGATGTTCTTTATGGGAATGAACATGATGAGTGACGGTCTGAACCGTGTAGCCGGAGACAGATTAAAAAGCTTTCTTGACAAAATCACCAATAACCCCATAAAAGGCGTTCTTGTAGGGACTATTGTTACAATGATCATACAGAGTTCTTCCGCAACAACAGTCATGGTCGTAGGTCTTGTAAACGCAGGTCTTATGAGCGTGTATCAGGGTGCAGGCGTAATGCTCGGGGCTGCTATCGGTACAACGATCACCGCACAGCTCATCGCCCTTGACCTCAGCGAGATCGCTCCTTTATTCCTTGCCCTCGGTGTATTCATGACAATGTTCGGAAAGACAAATAAAAATGAGCTCGTAGGCGATGCTCTTGCAGGATTCGGTCTTTTGTTTGTTGGTATCTCAACAATGAGCTCAACCCTCAAACCACTTGCCCAGATGCCGTGGTTTTCGGAAGTTCTCGTAACATTCGGTTCGAACCCCGTACTCGGACTTATCGTAGGCGCGCTGTTCACAGCACTCATTCAGAGTTCTTCCGCCGCAATCGGTATTTTGCAGGCTCTTGCTATGGGTGGTGCGTTTGCTTCTTACGGAATACAAAGCACCCTCGGAATCACAATCCCTATCCTTCTCGGTATGAACATCGGTACATGTATAACAGCAGTGATTTCAGCAGTAGGAACAAACTACAACGCAAAACGTTCTGCGGTTGTTCATCTTCTCTTTAAAGTATTCGGTGCTGTATGGTTCCTTGCTCTTGTAATCTGCCTTAACGAATTTGCAGGCGCTGATAACCTCCTTTACAACACAATCATAAAGATCTCCGGCACAACACAAATCGACGGTATCGTCGTTGCAGACGTATCGAAGCAGATCGCAAATACACATATGTTCTTCAACATCGTCAATGCGTTTATAATACTCCCGTTCATTAAATTGTTCGTTGTTGCTGCCGAAAAGCTCGTAAAAGAAGACGAAGTAAAAGAAGGACTTGTAATCAAACTTGATGACAGAATGCTCGACAACCCGTCTATCGCAATCGAAGAATCATTCAATACAATTACGCAGATGGCACAGCTTGCATACAGAAATATGCAGCTTGCAAACAAGTGTTTCCTTGACTATGACCCTGCAATATACGAAGAAGTCATGAGAAATGAAGCGGATATCAACACTTATGATACACAGATCACAAACTTCCTCGTAAAGATAACAAATTCTCCCATAAACGAAAAGGAATCGGAATTTGTTTACAGACTTCATCAGCTTGTTCACAATGTTGAAAGATACGGAGATCTTCAGCTGCATATTCTTGAGATCGCAAAAGAAAAGGTCGATCAGAATATCTCATTCAGCGAAATTGCCATAAGCGAGATCCACAATATCTACGGTAAAGTGGATGAGATCCTTCAGCTTGCCCTTTCTTCAATGAAGGACAGAGATCACTATGCGGCCACACAGGCGAAAGTTCTCGAGGATGCGGTTGACGAAATGCAGTCAAAAGCAAGAAAGAACCACATCGACAGAATGAGCAACAACCTCTGCACTCCGGAGCAGGGCGTCATCTTCCTGGAATATATCAGCGATATGGAAAGACTCAGCGACTACGGTTACAGAATCTGCCAGTTCGTAAAATTCAATCTGTAAAAAATATCCCGTCATAAAAATTTATGACGGGATTTTTCTGCATAATATATCTGTCTGTAACTGAAATGTGCAATAAAATTTTTTTCACTGACGGATTCAGACAATACCGACAACCTCTCCGATATACATTCTGTGCGGCTCTTCAGTAACATAATATTTGTCAATAACATCCTGCGGCATATTTTCTGTCACAAGATCCTGCCAGTATATTTTTCTGCAGAGAAGTGTGATTTCCGCCTGCTCGAATGTCACGGAATTTTCAACTTCCTTTGCTGTGAGCTTTGTAAGAGCAACTTTGTCTGTGTCTCTTCCGGATTTACTTCCGAGGATACCGAGATCTTTTTTATATTCGTCGGAATAGAAGCTTACTGTGAAATATTCACTGTTTTCAAGGTAGTTATATGTGTGTCTTATGGGTTTTACATATACCGTAGCAACAGGCTTGTTCCATATTGTGCCCACTCCGCCCCAGGAAATGGTCATTGTATTGTAATCATCAATACTTCCCGCCGTGACAAGTGCCCACTGTTTATCATATAAATTAAATGCGTTTACGTTAAAGTCTTTCATATATATCTCCTTGTGTTTATAATAACTGCAGCTATTATATCACATACTCCCCAAATAAATAAAGAGTGCCGCAAAATACTTTCACGCACTCTTTATGATAAATTTAATCTCCGATGTTTTCCGCAACTTCCGTATTCCGTCTCAAAAACGAAAGCTTTGTCTCTGATATTACAATAGCAATGAATATGAGCATAAATCCCGTTACCATCAGTGCATTGAGTTTCTCTTTATAGAAGATAACAGAGAATATTACTCCGAATACCGATTCAAGGGAGAGTATCAGTGATGCAGATGCCGGATCTGTGTATTTCTGTCCATAGCTCTGAAGGAGCAGTGTTGTCGCTGTGGCAAAGCATATAAGATACATAATGCCCAGTACTGTAGAAAATTCAAACGCGACAGGCTGTTCTCCCAGAACAAAGCTCATTCCCCATGAAAATACAGCTGCTGTGGCAAACTGGATAATTGTAAGTACCACCGGGTCAGAATCATCTGTTTTGGTTGCCTGAGATGTACATATCATATGTACCGCAAAGAAAAAACCACCGATAAGTGTCAGAATATCACCTTTTTCCATTGTAAGTGATGAATCAAGGCTTACAAATCCGATACCAATTATTCCCACAAATGCCGCCGTGAAATTATATATATCGGGACGCTTCCTCGTAACAAACCAGCTCAGAAACGGAACCGTTACACAATATATGGCCGTAAGGAATGCATTTTTTCCCGGTGTCGTCGTAAGAAGTCCCCATGTCTGGAAACAATATGCCCAGAAAAGAGCAGTCCCCATTTTCACTCCGCCTTTGATATATGTTTTGTTTATCTTTTTTAATTTCTTTCTGAATATTACAGCCAGCAGAATGCTTGCACCTGTGAAACGTATACCAAGAAGAAAATTAGGAGGAACACAATCCACCGCATTCTTCATAATTACGAAAGATCCACCCCATATTATCGTTGCAAGAAATAATGCTGCCTGCGGCAATGCGACTTTTTCGGAAATTTTTTTCATTTATACCCCTCTTTATGCCTTAATAAAAGGCTACCCGCATAATATGCGAATAGCCTTACTTTTTTAACCGGTAGAGTGCTCAACCCGGAATACTCCGTGTGATATTTTATCTTACTGCTGCCTTTTCGTCAATATCTACATTGTATTTTTCATACAAATATTCTGAAAGAAGCTCTGTGGGAAGAACCTTGTATTCGCCCGGCTTATCCTTCATATCAGAAATCTTTTCGTCAATGTAGTTCTGACCATAGTAGTTGATCTGTTCGTCTCTGTAATCTTCGAGAACTTTTTCTTTTACAGATTCGAATGAAACTTCTGTCAGATTAGCATCATATACATATACAAGATGTGTACCGAATGAAGTAACGCAGTTTCCAACTCCGCCTTCGCCGAGAGAGAATGCACAATCTTCAAATTCCGCTACCATCTGACCTCTGCCGAATGAACCGAGGTCCATTGCCTGAGTTACTCTGCTGTCTTCTTTGTACTTTTCATACACAGCCATAAATCCGTCTTTTGTTGTACCTGCTTCAGCAATAAGCTGTGCCGCAAAGTCTTCATCTTCCGTAAGGATATGATATGCACTTACTGTTGATGTATCATAATCGCTTTCATACAGTTCATAGTGGCTTTTAAGTGCTTCGTCCGTGATTTCAAGACCATCTGCATATTCTTCAAACATAAGCTGTTGTGCTGCGAGGCATTTTGCGATGAGTTCACTTACTTCAGCGATCTGTTCGTCTGTCACGAAGAACATTTCCTTTGCATACTGATTAAGTCCGTAATACGCATCAAGAAGGTCGATCGTTCCGTAGTTTTCGTTGATGACTTCTTCCGTAAGTTCAAGACCGTTTTCCTGTGCATACAGAAGTGCCTTATATCCGCTTACCATATATGTGTAGCATTTTTCATAGAATGCATCTGTATCGTAAAGATTTGCTGTAGTATCGCCGTTCATTGCAGATACGAGATATTCCATAATTACATAGTAATAGAACATTCCCATGCTGAGTTCATCGCCTTCAACCGTAGCCGCAAGCTGAGATCCTACATGAGAAAAGTCAACTTTACCCTGTGTGTAAATATTGTTGTACTGCATAAGTGTGAGCATTTCGTCTGCGGTTGTGAGGATACTTTCTTCGGTGTAGCCGTATTTTTTAAGTACAGACTCGTATTCTCCGACTTCAGGGAACGTCTTTTTTGCCTGATCTACAAGAGCTGTTACGGATTCGTCAATAGTCTTTTCATCAACTGTTTCGCCTGCTGCTTCGCACTCAAGCTTCTGAAGGTTGGCAAGAATATAATCTTTGAACAATGTCAGCTTGACTTCCTTCATTTCTTCTTTTGTTCCTTTTACGGACTGTCCGTAAGCTTCCTGTACAAACATATAAAACTGATAGTATTCTGTAAAGTCACCTTTGAGGAGCTCTGTACCATCAATCGTAGCTACTACAGATTTTGCATCTTTTTCCTCATTAAGTACAAGTGCGGAACATCCTGTAATGTTCATTACGAGCAGTAATGCCAGAAGGATCGCCGCAAGTTTTTTTATTGATCTCATTTTTTCCTCCGTTTATGTTTATGGATTATTATTCTCTTCCAATACTCATAAGTGGTATTATAACCTATTTCCGTTTATTTTGAAACAATATTTTTAATTATTTCCATGCAAAAACGTATATTATTTTTGTCCTTCGGCTTCACAACCGCAAATATGGGATACTTTGAGTTCCTGCGAAGTTTGACGATGTATTTCTTGTCCGCAAGCATCTGAAGCACCGAGGGATCGAACTTTTCAGCATCCTCATATTCAAACAGATACATATCATCATTCTGTCTGATTTTCGTCACCCCGACTCCGGAAGCCAACGCTTTGAGAAGAGAGATTTTCAGCAGATTTTCAACCGGCTGCGGCATATCGGAGAATCTGTCCGTGAGATTATATGCCACATCATCAAAATCTTCTTCGTCCTTGATGGAAGCAATAAGTTTATATACCTCAATACGGTCTGCTTCTCCCTGTATATAATCCTTCGGAATATACGCATCTACCGTAATATCAATCTCTGTTTCTATAGGTCTGATCGTGTCCGCTTCCTGCCCGAGTTCATCAGCCACAGCTTCCGAAAGCATCCTGCAATACATCTCATATCCTACGTTCGCAAAATGGCCGTGCTGATTTGCTCCCAGAAGATTTCCCGCACCGCGTATCTGCAAGTCCCTCATTGCGATCTTGAATCCTGAGCCGAATTTTGTAAACTCCTTCATTGCGGAAAGCCTTTTCTCTGCGATTTCGCTGAGCTGTTTGTCCCTTGCATACAGCATATAGCAGTACGCCTGATTCTTGCCTCTTCCAACCCTTCCGCGAAGCTGATAAAGCTGCGAAAGCCCTAATTTATCAGCATCTTCGATTATCATGGTGTTGGCATTTACAATATCAATTCCGTTTTCGATGATTGTGGTGGATACCAGAACATCAAATTCTTTGTTGAGAAATGCCATCACCGTGCGCTCGATCTCTTTTTCGTCCATCTGTCCGTGTGCGTAAGCAACTCTTGCCTCAGGCACAAGTGCGGATACATCTGCCGCACATTCGTCAATATCGCCTACGCGATTGTGCAGATAAAATACCTGTCCGTCTCTTGCTATTTCGTTTGATATTGCCTGCTTTATCACGCCTGCATCAAACTGCATGACATAAGTCTGTACGGGAAGGCGGTCTGCGGGAGCTTCCTCAATGGTGCTTATATCCCTTATGCCGGAAAGAGACATATGAAGTGTTCTCGGAATAGGAGTTGCGCTCAGGGACAATGTATCGATATCCTGCTTCATTACCTTCAACTTATCCTTGTGGGCAACACCGAAACGCTGTTCTTCATCAACAATCAACAGACCCAGATCCTTGAACTCAACATCTTTCGAAAGCAGTCTGTGAGTACCGATGACAATCTCCGTCGTTCCGTTTGCAAGATTCTTCACAGTTTCCTTGATCTGCTTCGCTGTCCTGAAACGGCTCATCATCTCTATTTTTATGGGATAATCCTTGAATCGCTCGACGAAATTGTTGTAATGCTGGAGTGCGAGTATTGTTGTCGGGGCAAGTACTGCAACCTGTTTTGAATCAAGCACTGCCTTGAAAGCCGCCCGGATTGCAACTTCTGTCTTTCCGAAACCAACATCTCCGCAGAGAAGCCTGTCCATAGGCGAAGCCTTCTGCATATCGGCTTTTATCTCTTCTACAGCCTTAAGCTGGTCTGCAGTAGGTTCATACGGAAATTTAGCTTCAAATCCGCTCTGCCAGTCGCTGTCTTCGCTGAAAGCAAAGCCCTTTATCCGCTGTCGGTTTGCGTACATCACCACATATTCCTTCGCGAGCTCCTTTACAGCCTTCGAAACTTTGCTCTTTGTGTTTGCCCATTCATTTCCTCCGAGACGGTTCAGCTTCGGAGGGGCATCGTTTGAGCCGACATATTTCTGGACTCTGTCCATATTTTCCGCAGGAACATACAACACATCGTCCTTTGCATAGATTATTTTGAAATAATCCCTGCTTACTCCTGCAGTTTCAATCCGCTCAATGCCTTCGTATCTTCCGATACCGTGTTTTTCGTGAACGATATAATCTCCCGGGACCACATCGCTGAAAAATGTTTCGGAAACGGCTTTTTTCTTCTTTTTCGGCTTCGGAAGGGTGCCTCCGAGTATATCACAGGCAGGGATAAGTAAAGTCCTGCCAACAATACTGTCAATACCATGGTAAAGCTCAGCTTTCACAAGGCTGATATTTCCATAGGCTACGTTTTGCGGCCTGAGACCGAAATTTTCCAGAAGATTGGTCAGTGTCAGCAGTTCGTCCTCTGTGGTATAAGTAAATATTACCCTGTATTCATCGGAAAGGTACATCGGCACCTGATTCATAAGAGCAGTCATATTGCCCTTGTACGAAAGAACATTGATGCAGTTTGCCCTGTATGTCACATCAGGATTGAAATAATCATAGCTGTCGTCACTTCCGCTGACGACGAACAATGTATGAGATTTCACCCGTTCTATTATCTCGTCAAAATCAAAGAATATTTCTGCCTGCCTTTTAAAAGCTATATAATTTTCTTTTTGTATGGTGAAATCCGAATACACAGCCCTCTTTGCTTCCCTGAAGCTGTCTTTCAGCCCCGGCTCCGAAAGAATAACTGCAGAGTCTAAAAACAGATCCACTATGCTTGAAAGTTCCTTTCCGGAATACATATAAAGAAGCCTGTTTATGTTGGAATATGAGCGGGAAAGCCTGTCTGCAAGATATCCGAACTCATCTTTTGCTTTATCTGCCACATCGTCGCTCATACGTGATATTTCATCAAGAGCTTCTTTTTTGTATTCTGCGAAGGCTTCCTCTGCTTCCTCCTTAGTAAGCACACAGTCCGTACACGGAAGAATCTCGATACGATCTATATTTCCCGTTGAAAGCTGACTCATGGGATCAAATGTCCTTATGCTGTCGATTTCATCACCGAAAAGCTCAATTCTGACAGGCTCACTCATATTCGGCGAAAATATATCAACAATACCTCCCCTGAGAGTAAACTGACCGATGCCTTCAGTCCGTTCATCTCTTGTATACCCGCATAAAACAAGTTTTTGTGCGAGTTCTTCAAGTTCAAGAGTATCTCCTACCGAAAGCGCAAGGATATTTTCATCAGAGAAAAAAGCCCTCTTTTCGCTGAGAGCCCATATTCCGCAGACTACGATGACAGGCTCATTTCTGAGTGACTTATATATAACATTCAGTCTGTCACTTATATTATCCTGCGAATAGCTGTCCAGATAGGAAAAATACAGTCCCTCTTTCGGATAAAAAAGCACTTTGTTTCCTACATATTTTTCAAGCTTGACACATATATTCTTTGCCTGCAGATCATCCCGGCACACGAAAAAAACGCTTTTCCCCTTTGAGAAAAGGGAAAGAGCCAGAAACATTTTATAATTCAGTTCTGCGGAACTTACGAGACAGCTGCCGGCTGATATTTCGTCATAAAAATCAAACAGGCCGAGCTCTTCAAATATATACATAATTACTCCTGTTTTTCTGCAGGTACTTCTGCCGTTTCTGTTTCGGAAGGAGCTTCTTCCTTAGTTTTCTTTTTTTTCTTTTCGTTATACAAGTTCATTGCGCTGTCGATGCCGTTTGTCAGGTATTCATCGAGAATCAGACCGCATTTTTCAACTGCACCATCAAGTATCTTTCTTTCCTCATCGGGGATCCTTCCAAGAACATAGCTGTAAAGCTCCATTTTTTTGTCATTGCCCACACCTACCCTTATTCTGGGGAAATCCTGTCCGATCATTTTTACGACATCTTTCATGCCGTTGTGAGTTCCTCCGCTTCCCTTTTTGCGGATTTTGACCGTTCCCACATCAAATTCTATATCGTCGTGAATAAGAATGATATTTTCATGAGGGATATCAAAATAATTAGCGAAAGGAGCCACACTCTGCCCGCTGAGGTTCATAAAAGTCATAGGTTTGAGAAGTATGACCTTCTGAGAGTGTATTATACCCTGTGCGTATATTCCGTCGAATTTACTCCTGTCGAATGATAAATTATATTTTTTCGCATAATAATCAACAACATCAAAACCGATGTTATGGCGAGTATTTTCATAATCTCTTCCGGGATTTCCCAGACCTGCTATCAGATACATAACAAACACCTTTCATTCAAACTCAAAAATCGTCGCAAAAGCGGCGCTGTGTGTATTTTATCACAAACGAAATCTCTGCGCAATGAGCATCACGGAAAAATGTACATCAGACACTGTACGACATAAAATGACAGTGTGAAAAAAATTCACATACTTTTATTGACAATCACAGTACATGGGTATATAATCTCAATAAACATTCGAACTTATGTTCTAATAAAACGCAAAGAGGAATTAAAATGACTGAAAACAATACATACAAAATATCAGAACTGAAGCTGAAAACGTCTCTCGAGAACATTCAGTACACAAATATGCTTGTAAAAGAAATGCAACAAAGAAGGGATGATATGTTCGAAATGCTGGCTGTTGCGGGAGTGACATACGATAAAGCAAGGGCATCAAACAGAAATTACTCTGACTCGCAGGTTGAAAGACTTGTGATCGAAGCTGAAAAGCTTGACGAACAGATTGTAAAAGAAACAGCCAGGCTTATAAACCAGCAGAGGAAGATAAATTCTCTGATCAACAGGATTCCCGAATACAGACACAGACTTGTGCTTATAAAAAAATACATAGACAACAAGTCCTTCGAACAGATAGCCTCCGAAATGAACTATTCCGTCCGCCATACCCAGAGAATCGCAGATCAGGCACTGTGCACTATGATACAGGCTCTTCAGGAAACAGAGAACGCAAAAACAGATAAATCTGCAAAAGACACATAAAAAACGGGATGCGTTATATAATGCATCCCGTAATATTACTTTTTGCGCATAAACGATGCAATACCTCCCCTGCTTGATGCAAGATCGATAAGCTTGATAGATATTTTCATATAATCACGTGTATATACATCATTTATATCATATTTCATACTGTCTGTAATCTTTTTGATTCTGTATACGAGAGTGTTTCTGTGAACATACAATTCCTGCGCAGTATTCACAAGGGACCTCTCATTGTTCAGATATGACCGAAGAGTCGTCATTCTGTCCGAAGATGCTTCATTGTCGGACATATATATTGACAGAATGTCCGGATGACATACATACAGAAGATTCTCAGTTCCGCTGTTTTCGATAATATAATCTATTGCATAATCATAGAAACTGAAAATATCTTCCCCGTCTTTTTTGTCTCTGAACAATTTCCCGTATTCAATGGCTGAGACAGCCTGTTTATAGAACATATCCAGAGAATACACACTGAACACCGGAAGACTTATGCCCATATACAGTCCGTTCTGTTTTACGATATGGCGGATGACATTCATAAACTGCTCTTTCGGCGTATGCTTTTCGTTATATACGACTATTACAGAACGGTCTATGACAAGAACCACTGCACCGGGAATCTGCTTTGACAGAAGACTTGATACAAGAGACAACAGTTCCGTCGGCAGGCTTTCATCTTTCGGCACGAGTGTCACAACATAAAGCGGATCTTCCTTATCCCAGTGCATATACTGCATCTGAAAATCAAGAGTATCTTTTGCCACATTCTGACCGATGAGAAGATCATAAAATACGTTTCTCGTAGATGTATGTTCATCACTGGGCGTGAGTGCACCGAGAGTTGAAGTGATTATGTCTGCAAGATATCCCAGAAGCTGCATATCCCCAAGATTAAGTTTTCTTCCGAACTGCAGGACATTTATTCTTCCGCAGTTGGCATTTTCATGAACAAGGGGAATCGAAAGACAATCTATCTGATCCGGAGACTGTGCGTGGAATACATAGGGCTTTGCGGACTGACCGTCCTGTGGACCGCTGTTTGCATACGAACTTACAGCAACAACAGAAGAATATCCGTATCTGCTCAGATACTGCCATTCGCTGTCGATCTCATCTTCCGCATATTCTCCGCTCATGGCAAGAACCTTGCAGTTTGCATCGAGAAAAACGATGGGATTATGAAAAACATGCCAGCACTCGTCAACTATCCTCTGATAGTCCATCTCTTCTGCGGCCTGACGAACTCCTGCTGCCCAGTCATCATAAAAGTCAAATATGTACTGAACAAGCTCAAATGCCTGCTCTGTCCCCATATCTTTAAGCTTGATGTAATCACCTTCGCCGTTACAGATAATATCATTACCTTCCTGGTATACATGAACACAATTTGTCGCATAAGCTCTTCTCGCACTTCTGAGCGTGATAGGGGCGGAATCCCTGATATGAATTTCCGGATCAAGTGCACTGAGGCGGTTCGCAATCATCCACATACTTAATCTCATAAACAATACTCCTTCGGATAATTTCGGACACAGGCGAATTGTATATTAATCACAAACAATTTTCTATACATTATCGCAGGAAAATCAAACTGAACAAGATTTTTAGTACCGTGAATTCTAACATTGTATAATTCACGACAGACCATTCAACGATTTACTGTAAATATAATAACACATTTGTACTCGCAGCACAAATAGTAATTGCGCAAAAATCTATAAATTCCTTAATTTTTTTATGCATAGGGTACAAATTTCGTTCAAAAATCAAAGACACACAGCCAAAATAACTTAATACGGGATAATCATTAACACTTGTTAATCAAACATAAAGGTGTTACAATTCTATACAGAATACAATATAGCACAAAGGAGATATACAATGGCAAATCCCATCAAAATCGATTATCCCATCACTGCGAAAGAAAATATGCAGATGGTATTTGACAAGAAAAAACCCCTCTGGGTTCCGAACATGACACTCGACAAAGGCGTTATCTTCAACACAGCAGACAACGACCGCCCGTTTTTCGGCAAAACAGACTACGACTGGTTCGGAGTACACTGGACAGACGTTCCCACAGTAGGCGGTCAGATGGTAACACCGGGCACATTCCTTCTTGATGATCCTGCTGAATGGGTTGAAAAACTCAAATTCCCGAACCTTGATGAATATGATTTCACAGAAGCAGGAAAAAAAGCAGCTGAAAATGCAGACCCCACAAAATTCAACTTCTATCTTATGCAGAACGGCCTGTTTGAAAGATGGCTTTCTCTCGTAGACCCTGCTGAAGGACTTGCATATCTTTACGAAGAAAAAGATACAGTAAAAGAATATTTCGTAAAAATGGCAGATTATAAAATCGCTATGATGGACAAAGTAATCAAAGAATTTGCTCCCATCGACGGCTTCATCAACTCAGATGACTGGGGCACACAGCAGTCAATGTTCATCTCCCCTGCACTCTGGAGAGAACTCGTTCACGACGAAATGAAGAGAATAACAGACTTCGCACACGCAAACGGCAAATATGTTGACTACCACTCCTGCGGTAAATGCGGCGAACTCGCACGGCAGACGATCGAATGCGGAGCGGATATGTGGGAAGCACAGGGAATGAACGACCTTGTTGCTATCAGAAAACGCTACGGAAATGCTCTTCCCATCCAGATCGGCATGGACAGAGACTGGCTCGGAAGCGAAGAAAGAACAGAAGAAGAAATCATCAACTATATCCATAACTTCGTTGATACATACGCTCTCGAAGGCGGCCTTCTCACTTCCACAAGCCACAAAGATCCGAAAATCGCGGAACTTATGGCAAACGAACTGTACGAATACTCTACATGGTACTATAAAAATAAATAATTATTCACAGACAAAAACACGAAAACGCACTCATATGAGTGCGTTGCTTTTTTTCAGCTCACACGCCTGTATGACGCTACATTAAAAACAAACAATCCTTTTTTCAACGCATAATCCACAGTGTAAGCTGTTCCGCCACTGCTTTTTTTCAGATAACAGATGCATACAGCGCTGTGATCTACAAGATGACGATTTCTTTTCTGCATACAATCATACGTATATTTTTCCGATACATAAACTATTTTATCTGCGCTTCGTTTTATATTTTCATAAATCTCCCTGTCCCGATTACTCCATAAATTTGCCTGATCACGACACGGAAGCACAAGAATCAGCCTGATATGCGGATAAATTAATTTTAATTTCAAAACAACTGTTGCGGCAACAGTATCATATCCGAGGGCTCCGCCCGTCCCGAAAAAGCGATAGCCTTTTCCGATAAGATTTATTACAGCTTCTTCCGTACGTTTTTCTATAATCGCAACTTCATCTGCGGGGATTTTTCTGTGCCCCGTAAAACAGCATGTTTTGTTTTTCATATGCCACCTTTATCTAAATAAAATATGCATCACATCAATAATACACATTTTTACTGTGCACATCAACACATACACCCAAATAAAATGCACGGTTTTACAAATACTGTATATTACAATTGTGTATATTAGGTGGTGTATGCATGGAAAAAGATGAATTCGCAAGAAGATTAACTCAATTACGAATAAATAAAGGTGTTTCGGCACGGGATATGAGCCTGTCTTTAGGGCAGAGTGCCAATTATATTAACAACATAGAAAACGGAGTAAACTATCCGTCAATGACGGTATTTTTCTATATCTGTGAGTATTTCGGCATAACTCCTTCAGAGTTTTTCGATACGGAAAATAAAAATCCCATCAGAACACAGGAGCTTCTCGATGCCACAAAAGGTCTCAGCAATGAACAGCTGAATCTTATCATAAATTTGGCAAAGGGCTTGAAACAGAATAAATAATGATAATTTATGATAGATTGTGGAAACCATGAAGGAAAAGAATATTTCGCAATATAAGCTGATCAAAGATTACCATATCAGCAACGGTCAGCTTGACAGACTGAGAAAAAATGCAAATGTCAATACTTACACCCTCAACCAGCTCTGCAAGATTCCAGACTGCAGGCTTGAGGATATTGCGGAATATGTTGAAGATGATGAACCTGCAGGGTGGTAAAAACAAACCTCCGGAATTACACCGGAGGTTAAATTTATATATAAGTTTTATTTTTCACATCAGATCAAGTATCTCATCTGCGAATTCGTCTATATTTTCCGGAACACCTTGTTTGAGTATTCCGCATTTTGGGCAGGAAAGCACAGTCAGGAGCTTTTTCTCTTTGCGGAGAAATCTCTGCTGGAACTGCCACAGAGTAATGCTGTCCCATATCTTTCTCGGTGTGGGCCATTCAGCCATATCCCTTCCGAGGATCATTGCGTGATTCCAGTCAAAACGGCAAAGACTGTAACTTCCGTTTGAGTTGATGCACATTTCGTAAAATACATACGGACAAACTTCCACTTCTCCTGCCATTCCACCGAGAAGGCTCACACTTTCATCGTATTCAACACTCATTTCGTTGTATTTCGGCCAGTAATCTATGGTCCGCTCGACGGAAATGCCATCGGTGATGTCTCCGAAAATACGATAAAAATCTTCTTCCTGCTGTGGGGTGAGAATATCACCGTTTATCTTGATATTCATTTCACACTGCTTTTTATGTTCGTAGAAAAATCTGATGTTATCCACGAATCTGTCATAATCTATGCTGTAGCGTGAAAAGTCTTTGTATTGTTCGGGATTTATCCCTTCCACGGAAATGTTTATTCTGTCAAGGCCTGCATCTATTATTTCAAGGCTTCTTTCGGGAGTCAGCAGAGAACCGTTTGTTGTGGTATCTACTTTTATACAATGGGGAGACTTTTTCGCATATCTGACCATATCCGCAAATTTCGGATGCAGAAGCGGTTCACCTTCCTTATAAAGTCTTATGACCTGTATGGGGTCGTCAAATTCTGCGAGGGAATCTATTATCCATTCATATCTCTGCATATCCATCGGACCGTGGCTTCTGCCTTCTGTTTTTTTCATAAGATCAATATTGCCTGACGGACAGAATTTGCAGCGGAAATTGCAGGTATCACACGGATCTATATATATTACATACGGTGTGCGCAGCGGAAGCGCATTTTTTAATTCTATTCTGTCACGGATATCAATTCTGGGTATATGTCGTGCTTTTATAGTATCACCTCCGTAAAATATTTATAAACAATTTGTATTAAATGATTATATAACCTTTTTGCCCGTTTGTAAACAAAACCTTATGAAGTAAACCCTGCATCGTTGACATAATGATTATGAAGTGATAAAATTCCCGGAGATAAACATATCTCATAAGGAGTAACATAAAATGAACAAGATCGTGGACAGAAAAGATGTAACAAAACTGTCCGTTCTGCTTTCCGCAACATATATGATAAGCTATATGACGAGAATAAACTTCGGTGCAATAATCTCCGAAATGGAAAACGCAACACAATTTTCCCGAACGCTTCTGTCCATGTCAGTCACCGGATGTTTTGCATTTTACGGAACAGGTCAGATAGTAAGCGGCATATGCGGGGACAGATTTTCTCCGAAAAAGCTCGTTGCTCTTGGCCTGATGGTATCTTCCGCAATGAATATTCTTGTAACCTTATGCAAGAGCCCGTATCAGATGCTCATTGTATGGAGCATAAACGGATTTGCACAGGCATTTATGTGGCCTCCGCTCGTCAGAATCATGAGCTCGCTTCTTAGCAAAGAAGATTATACAAAAGTATCCGTAAGTGTTATCCGGGCAAGCAGTTTCGGGACCATAGCCGTATATCTGCTGTCGCCGGTAGTAATTTCATTCTTCGGATGGAAACAGGTGTTTGTCTTCTGCGCAACCGCAGGATTCATTATGCTTGTTCTGTGGTGCAGTTCATCACTCCGATGCGATACTGTGTATAAAAAAAAGTCCGTGGCAGATTCTCGTGCAGACAATAAAGTTCTGTTCAGGCCGTTCATGGTATGTATTATGCTTGCCATAATTCTTCAGGGAATGCTCCGCGACGGAGTCACAACGTGGATGCCTTCGTACATAAACGAAACATATAATATCAGCAGCAAAATATGCATTCTTTCGGGTGTGATTCTTCCTGTGTTCAGCATCATCTGCATTCAGGCAACGTCCATTCTTTACAAAAATAAATTCACAAATCCAATAAAATGCGCCTCCGTGCTATTCGGCGCAGGGGCTGTATCTGCTGTGATGTTGTTTATAACAACCGGAAACATCGCCCCGTTGTCCATACTTTTTCTGGCTATACTTACGGGCAGCATGCACGGCGTAAATATGATGCTTATCACTATGCTCCCGCCATATTTTGAAAAACACGGCAACGTATCCACCGTATCGGGAGTTCTCAACTCCTGCACATATGTTGGAAGTGCAATATCCACATACGGTATCGCCCTTCTTTCCGAAAAACTCGGCTGGAATTTTACTCTCCTGAGCTGGATCGGCATTGCACTTTCAGGCACTATGATATGTATTCTTGCAACAAAGCCATGGAACAGGTTTATTAACAATGACTGAACACAAAAGCCATTCATCAGATTGATGAATGGCTTTTTTATGTTTATTATTCCGTCTTTGACAGAAAATAAATATACGAATCATACAACGCATTGAACGATGCGTCTATTACGTCCGTTGAAACTCCTATTGTTGAAAACTGTGGCAGACTGTCACTCTGGGAAGTAATTGTTACCCTTACTTTCGTTCCCGTTGCTTCTTCCGGGTTTACAACACGAACACGATAGTCGATGAGCCTGAGCTCTTTAAGTGACGGGAAGAATACTTCAAGGGCACGTCTTAATGCTCCGTCAAGGGCATTTACGGGGCCGTTGCCTTCTGCTGCGGTAAATTCCGTATTTCCTCCCACTTCGATCTTCACCATTGCGGACGCAATATTTTTCGTTGCTCCGACGGATTTTTCACCCATAACCCTGTAAAGCTCTACAGTAAAGTATTCCTTCACCATTCCGAAAAGATTTTTCACAAGAAGCTCAAATGATGCTTCTGCATTTTCGTACTGATATCCTTCAAGTTCCTTTTGCTTTATGGCTTCAAGTACTTTTATAGCCTTTTCATCGTTTTTTCCGCTGAAACTGATATATTCGCCGGCTTTATTGAGTATTGCACCTTTTCCCGACACTTCGCTGAGCAGGAAATTCCTTTGATTTCCCACCATTTCCGGAGAGATATGCTCGAATGCAGAGGAATCCTTCAACATTCCGTCAATATGCATACCTCCTTTATGTGAAAAAGCCCTTTCACCGATATACGGAGTTGATTTATTTATTTCATACTCACATACATTTGCAACAGATCTCGCATATTCATAAAGCTTTCTGAGAGAGCTTTCCGGTATACATTCATACCCCATTTTGTATGTAAGCGTCGGGATTATTTCTGCAAGAGAAGCATTTCCGCATCTTTCACCAAAACCGAGAAGTGTCCCCTGAATGTGTACTGCACCGGCAGTTACCGCTGCAAGAGTATTTGCAGTGGCAAGACCAAGATCATTATGAAAATGCACCCCTATTTTCGTATCGGGGAATGTCTTCACAACTTCGCTGACGATTTGTGTAACTTCATCGCAGAGTGCAGCACCGTTTGTATCACAAAGAACAAGGCAGTCCGCCCCTGCATCAGAAGCAGCCTGAAGGCTTCTCATGGAATAATCTTTGTTGTTTTTGTATCCGTCGAAAAAGTGCTCACAGTCAAAATACACGTTCATACCTGCATTTTTCAATTCGGATATGCTTTCGCTTATCATTTTCAGGTTTTCGTCCCCTGTTGTCCCGAGGACATGCTCAACCTGAAAGAGAGAGCTTTTCCCTACGACAGACGCAACACAAGCCCCGCTGCCAATAAGGCTGCGGAGCGTCATGTCACTTTTTACATCGCTGTCTTTTTTTCTTGTGGATCCGAATGCTGCGACAAGGGAATTGGTCTTTACGGATCTGAGTTTTTCAAACAATTCACGGTCTTTTGGATTGGAATACGGGTTTCCGCACTCAATGATGTGAATTCCTGCCTCGTCGAGGATTTTTATTATCGCCAGCTTATCCTCCACACTGAAGGATATCCCTTCCGCCTGGGCGCCGTCACGAAGTGTTGTGTCCAGTATCTCAACGGATCTCATATAATTTATTTCTCCATATTATCCTGTTTTCTGATGTCCACTCTTCTGATCTTTCCGCTGATGGTCTTCGGAAGAGCATCTACAAATTCAACCACTCTGGGGTATTTGTAGGGAGCTGTAACATCTTTGACATATTTCTGAATTTCTTTTTTAAGTTCGTCAGTGCCTTCTTTGCCCTTTACGAGAACAATAGTCGCTTTTACGAGCTGACCACGGATTTCATCGGGAACAGCTGTTACAGCACATTCAAGAACATACGGAAGTTCCATAACCACGCTTTCGATTTCAAACGGACTGATTCTGTAGCCTGATGATTTGATAAGGTCATCGCTTCTGCCGTTGAACCAGAAATAACCGTCTTCATCCATCCATGCTGTGTCGCCTGTACGGTATATTCCGTCTTCGATTCTTCTGTCGATAGAAAAATCATCTTCAAGGTATCCCATAAACAGACCGTAAGGTATTTTTTCATCTACTTTGATACAGATTTCTCCGACCTGGCCTACATTACACTCATTACCTTCGCTGTCGCAGATAACCACATGATACTGCGGATTCGGTTTGCCCATTGAGCCCGGTTTCGGTTCATCATTTACAAGGTTTGCGATTGTAAGTGTCGTTTCTGTCTGTCCGAATCCTTCCATGATTTTCAGGCCTGTAGCTTCATAGAACTGTTTGAACACTTCCGGGTTCATTGCTTCCCCTGCTACGTTTGCGTATTTAAGGCTTGACAGATCGAATTTTGACAGGTCTTCCTTAATGAAGAAACGATACATTGTTGTGGGTGCGCAGAATGATGTGATGTTGTATTTCTTAAAGAGCGGCAATATCTCATTTGCGTCGAATTTATCAAAGTCGAATACCATTACAGCTGTTTCGCAGAACCACTGTCCGTAAAGTTTACCCCATACGGATTTTCCCCAGCCTGTTTCGGAAATAGTAAAATGAACTCCGTCAGGATCAACATTATGCCAGTGTCTTGCTGTTACGATATGGCCGAGGGAATATGTATGTGCATGCACCGCAAGTTTTGGATATCCTGTCGTACCTGATGTGAAATACATAAGCATCGCTTCATCTCTTTTGGGAGCATCTTCACCTGTGGGACGGACAAATTCATAATCATGTTCGTAAAGTTCCTTATTAAAATCATGCCAGCCGTCTCTCTGTCCGTTTACGATGACCTTGATTTCAACCTGCGGACATTCTTTGATAGCCTCGTCACAGCTCTGTGTGATGTCTCCGTCAGCCGTTACAACAACAGCTTTGATATTTGCCTTGTTGAAACGGTATGTGAGGTCTTTTTTCTGAAGCTGATTTGTTGCGGGAACGACTACCGCGCCGATTTTGTGAAGAGCAACGATAGAGAACCAGAACTGGTAATGTCTTTTGAGAATGAGCATTACCGTATCTCCCTTTCTGATTCCAAGAGAGAGGAAGTAATTTGCGCACATATCGGAATATTTTTTCATATCGCCGAATGTAAAGCGTTTTTCCGTTTTCATATCTGCACTCAGATAGATCATAGCCACTTTATCCGGGCATTTTTCAGCCAGATAATCCACTACATCATATCCGAAATTATAATTTTCATCTGCATTGAATTCAAATTTGCACAGACGACCGTTTTCGTCAAATGCTTCATCTACAAATCTCTGATAACAAAGTTGTTGCATAATTTACTCCTTACCTTCCTGATTACTCCTTCATAACGATTGCGATAAATACACAATCTTCTCCGCCTGTTGCTATCATACCGTGACCGCGTGATGAGTCGTAATATACGCAGTCGCCGGGACCGAGGATCTCGATATTGTCTTCGAAACAACACTTAAGCTGACCTGAAAGGATATAATCCATTTCCTGACCTTCGTGTGTTGAGAGATGGATAGGCTGATCCTGTTCTTCTTCGCTGTACGGAGCAGTAACAAGGAACGGCTCTGCGATCTTGTTTTTGAAAAGATACGCAAGATGACGGTATTCAAAACCGCTTCTTCTCTTGACCTTAAGACCTTTGCCGCTGCGGATAATGGAATAGAAGTCAAGTTTCGGTGTTTCACCGATCATAAGTTCCGTGATGTCGATACCGAATTTTTCGGCACATTTATAAAGGAATGTGAATGAGAAGTCCATACGGCCTTCTTCCGCCGCAATATACTCCTCAACACTTACATGCAGATGTTCGGCCATCTCTTCGTAAGTAAATTCCATAATTTCTCTCATAAACTGAATTCTCTGAGCTACCTGTTCAATTACATATTCCATAACTTACCTCCATGATTAAATAAAAAAATCCGTCTCATACAATAATGAGACGGAATAACCGCGGTACCACTCAATTTGCAGAAAAACTGCCACTTAACCCCACATCCAACAATGTGCCCTCTTTATAACGGAGAGAACCCGTCCTCGCTTACTTGATTCAGCGGGCTGCTCAAGGGTGATATTTTCCGTAGTTCCGCTTATGTCTTGCACCAACCGACAACTCTCTGTAAGTTTCCCTGCGTATTTTTGCCCCTGTCATAGCATTTATTTGTTTAATGATGATACTATACCCGCAAAAGGAGGATTTGTCAAGCAGTTTTTAAAAAAATTCAGAATTTTTATTCTACTTGACCTTGAAGATATTTTCTCCGGAAGTTACTCTTACTATATCCCTCTGAACACCGCTGTCCGCATCGATATACACAAGATATATATCATCATTTCGTTCTGCGACAAACTCATAACACAGGTTTTCTTCACCTCCGTCTGTGGGAAGATAACACAGAGATGAACCGGTTATTGTAAGATTTGCCGAAACACGACTCCTTGCACCGTCTTCACTGATTACAGGCAGTCGGTCATCTCTGTCAAAGTGCGATCTGTAATAAGAGTCCGCTTCATATCCGAGGATCTTTCCGTCCTGCATGGATACCTGAACAGTCATGGTGTCACTGAGGCATTTGATGCCGTCGTGCATATACACATATGTGACGGAGAGTATATTATTATAATAATCATAGTACTCTGCCTGCATATTCTCAAGATTCAGCTGCTCTATAAATCTGTCCGCACTATCTTTTGCGTCATCTGTACTTACAGATACTTCTTCCGGATACACGGACGATGATGCGCTGATGAGGTTTCCCCCTGTTTTCGAAAACACAGCATACATCGTATTGCTTCCGTCACTTGCGGTAAATGAATGAGTCGGAAGGTCCCCTGCTCCTTCACCTGCATATTCAACCTGCCAGCCTTCGCCCATATTTTCCGTGAGACTACTGCTTATATCGGAATGAGAAACTTCATCACCGATGATCCCCTTATATTCAACATTCTGCATATGGGACGAATAGATTCCGTCGTAATTGATATCCGGGAAATCGTCAGTTCTGTCACTCATATCCGACATACTGTCTCCGAAAATATCATCAGCTTCCGAAAAATAGTAATCTGCATTGTTTTTTATCCACGAAAAACTTTCGTTTGTCTCAAGCTTATCATAAAATAAGTCAAGCTCATCAAGAAAGCTTTCGCAGGCAGTGCTTACAGCGAGAACTCCTCGTCTTTGTTCATCCGTCAGGGAGTTTCCCGAAAGATAGCTTTTCAATACGGATCTTGCAAACCCCTCCCCACGGGAAAGCACACTCTGAATCTTTGATGCGTATATCTGACTAACGGGAAGTTTCGAGAGCATCTGTTTCGCCGATGAAGCACTTTCCGCAGCCTCTGAAAGCGTATTCACAACATATGTTTCGTCCATACTTACGGTACATCCTTTCAATGAATCGGAAAGTATCTCAACATCTTCATAAAATTCCTCAAAATCTGCCTCATATTTCTGCTCAAGAGCATAATTCAGGGAAGAATTTTCGCTGTACATACTTATCCCCCATGCACCGAGAACAACCACAGCACACAAAAGCAACACTATAATAAGATACTTTTTCATATTGCCCTCATTCACAGAAAACATGTTGCCCGATCGTCGTGATTATCGGACGTGTGCGAATCCACTGATTTGTCGCTGTGCGGGGATTGTAATAATATATCGCACCGCCTGTAGGGTCCCAGCCATTGAGTGCATCTTTTGCCGCACGGATAGCAGAATCCGATGGCGTGAGGTTTATCTGTCCGTCCATTACCGCATCAAACGCACCGGACTGATATATTACACTGCTGACCGTATCCGGGAAATCAGAATGTTCCACTCTGTTGAGTATTACAGCCGCAACAGCAACCTGCCCCGCATAAGGCTCTCCTCTCGCTTCGCCGTTGACGCATCTTGCAAGCATCATCACATCTTTTGATTCCCCGCCGGAAGAGCCTCCCGAAGAAGATGACGTGCTGCCGGATGAAGATCCTGATGATGAACCTGTAGGCATACCGAGAGCGGCGAAAGTCTGATTTCCGACCTTTCCGTCTACTTTCAGTCCGTTTTTACGCTGAAACTCTTTAACTGCGGTTTCTGTGAGATATCCGAATTTTCCGTCAACCTCTCCTTCATAATAACCCCAGTTTTTCAGCTTTGTCTGTATTTCTCTGACAGTCTTCGTATCGGTGCTTCCGTAGTATACGGTCTCTCTTGCCATGATTGAAACAGGGATCATGGCAATTACAAGCACAAAAATGATGACTATCGCTGTTATTTTTACTGAGCTTTTCATATTCACTCCTTTATATGTTATCGCTAATATCTTTGGCCGAAATGCATGTAAAAATACAACAAAAAAACATATTTTGTAATTTTCCGGACGGGGCGCCGCAGGCAGTGTGAAAGCCCTGCGGGCTTTCACACACAAAGGCTTCGCCTTTGCAGCTCACGCTGTGCGTGAGCGCCTGCGGCGCTTCCACAAAAAAAGCTCCCCTGTACCGGGGAGCATACACATAATAATAATCAGTATATTCCGCTCATAACGTCAAGAACTTCATCAAAACAACTTTCGGATACAGGTGCTCCCACCAGCCGGACACTCATAACACGCATATCTTTCATGCAAACGAGTACATGAACAGAACCCTCAAAACTGCCTGCATAAAGTCTGTCAAAGCCTTCGTATTGAATCTCTGAATATTCATAGACAGAGTACCTTTCCATTAATTCTTCCGCAAGAGGCTCTGCCAGAAACGCAAAATTCAGATTACAGCAATAAATATTTGCGCTTATTGCATTTTCTGTGCCGGAACCGATACCATAACTTACCTCATAATATTCTTTTGCGAACACAGATGAATTCTTGCGTATATAGCAATATCCGTCGCCATCACTCACATCATCAACTGTGCCGGCAAGCACATCTGTATGTATGTAAGGATATCCTCCCGGGAAATCTTCCGGAGAACCGCTCTTTTTAATGAAAAGATCACTGAACGGGGCAACTATCATAAACACAGCGAGGACGATGCCCGCATAACGTTTTGCCATGAGCTTCCATTTCGGAATATACCTGATCTTTCCGTCATTGTTAACAGGATAAGATTCCGAATGTAACTTTTCCCACTGTCTTAACCGTATATAATCTTTTATAACCGAAAATACGGAGAACAACGTAAGTAATATAAGTGTGGGTATTATATACAAAGGAGTCTCAATGGCAGATATAACAGATCCGAATGAAGGCGATACAACCATATATACGATCAGAGCCGCAATAAGTGTCACCCCCGCCTCAAGATACAATGTTCTTTTCTTGGCGCGCATTATATTCCTGTATGCTTTTTCTTTTGCATCGGCGGTTTCGTTAAGCAAAGGAGCAGATTTATCCGATGTACGGTATACTTCATAATATCCACGTATCAGCGTCAACGGCTCCCAGCCGTAAGTTGCATACTTTTCAACCGTATTTTTGTCGGGCCACATACTGTCTTTGTCAGGAGGTATGAGCATATAACCATAATCCTGCGGCTCACCGACAGAAAAAATCCCGTAACCCTTTGTGTTCAGTTCCTGAAAATGAAGCCCCTCCCTGCTTGACTCTTCAAAATACAGCTTCAGAGACGATGCATCATAAATGTCCACAGGTAAATAAATTTTCTTTTTCTTCATAATAATCCTCCTCAGTAAGATGAACTTATGACCTCGTATACTCTGTCGAGAGAATTTTCAAGTGGTGTTGTATGGCGGAAATTTATTGCCATGACTTTGTTTTCGTATACAGCGACGAGAAACTGTGATGCAGACTGTACGTTGTCTTCATAATATCCTTTGTAAAGCATATCGAATCTTTCATCATTTATGTTTACGAATGTGAAGCCGTCATACTCCGCCATTATGTCCTCAGCAAGAGGCTCTGCAAGGGCTTTTATGTTCAGATCGTAAAAATATGTCTGGGCTGTGGAGAATTCATCATTTATGTCATCTCCCGCCTGATAAAATGTATATATGTTTTTTGCGAAAAAACTTGATTCTTCTTTGCCGTGGGAGAACATATTAACCCCCCTGTACGGACTGTATGATATTTCAACACCTCCTTCAACAAGTTCATGAAGTGCCACAAACGGGTATATATCCGTATCTTCGGAATGAAGCGTAAACTGCCTTCCCGGGAAAAAATTCGCTGTTGACAGGATAAGAAGAACAACGATAAGCAGAATGTCCAGAGAAAAACCGATGCGTTTTTTCCAGAGAGGAATACGTTTTATTTCAGCATTTTCCCTTGCGTCAATACCCTGAAGGAATGTTTCTCTGATGCTTTTTATCCTTTTGTAACCTGAAATATTTCTTTTCACAGTATAGAAAGAACATATTATTACCAGCGGCACAAGTACGGATGATGTCTTTATGAGGATCATCACAGGGTTCGGTGCCGAAAAATATATTGTCGCAAGCATTATCGGAAAGAGAAATAATCCGATGATGTTTCCGATCATATCATTTCTCATTCGTTTCAGAAGGTCATCATAGACATAACTCTCGCTGGCTACTTCGCTGTGGAGTTCAGGAGCGCTGGGGTCGTCGGTTCTGTAAACTTCATACATATTTCCGAATTTGTTTACAAGCTCCCATCCGTTTTCTTCGTAATAATTTACTTTTTCGTAATCGGGCCACGACTTTTTCCTGTCATAAGGCTCAAGATAATATCGGTAATTCTTGTATTCACCCTGTATGAATACACCATATCCGTGAAAATCGGAAAAATGCAGTCCTTGTCTGCTCATTTCTTCAAAATATCTTTCAAGTGAAAATATATCTTCGCTCGCAACAGGTATAAGCATTCTTTTTTTCTTTACTTTTTCCATTTAACTCTCACTTTCCGCATCAATAATGCAAAGACGGAGCCTCTGAAGCTCTCTTTCGTAAAGGTCTTTTCCTTTGATCGTTATTTCATATGTCCTTTTTCTGCCGCTTACATCTATC
This sequence comes from Anaerofustis stercorihominis, assembly GCA_015058295.1. Classification (GTDB taxonomy): domain Bacteria; phylum Bacillota; class Clostridia; order Eubacteriales; family Anaerofustaceae; genus SVCP01. The sequence continues at coordinate 16,569 of SVCP01000011.1, read as the reverse complement.
TCTTTTACGATCTTTTCCTGTTCGAATTTACCGAGAATAGTATAAAGCGTTGCAGGCCCGATAAGCACCCTTCCGTTCGTCTTTTCCTTTATGAATGCGGCAATGTCCGTACCGCAAAGGTTCTCCCTCTTCAGCGCCATAAGTATATAGAACATACTTTCCGTAAGTACATCAAGTGTTTTCTTTGCCATTTATCCTCCAATATCATTTATTGATATCATCTATTGATATTGTAATATCAATATACGATATTGTCAAGCAATACATAACATTATGTTACAACTTTCTGAAAATTCCGATTGACAAATACTATTTTTCCATTATAATTAGCTTATCTGTTGCTTATTCTACAACAGATTGGATTTAGGAGAAGATATTATGAAAAAGCCATTGATCGGAATTTCACCGATCTTAGACAATGAAAACGACCCTTATCAGATGCTGCCGAACTATATGAGAAGCATTGAGCACGCAGGTGGGGCCGTATTTATGTTGCCCATAACGGAAGACGAAGATGAAATAGTAAGCCTCGTATCGGTTCTTGACGGAATACTTCTTACAGGTGGAGTGGATGTTTCCCCGACTCTTTACGGAGAAGAGATCATGCCTTACTGCGAAAAGCTCGTGGATCTCAGAGACCGTTCCGAAACAGCTCTTATGAAAGAAGCCGTAAAACAAAACAAACCTGTTATGGGTATCTGCCGTGGAATGCAGTTTCTCAATGTTTTTTTCGGCGGAACACTCTATCAGGACATTCCCACACTTTGCCCTTCCGATATAAGACACAGAGTTCTCGACCCGAAGGAAAGAGCCGCTCATACAGTAACAGCCATTGAAGGAACACCTCTTTTTGATATGGTCGAAAACAAGACATTCAATGTCAACAGCCGCCATCATCAGGGCGTGAAAAAGCTTGCTCCCTGCTTCAAAGCAATGGCAACGAGCGAAGAAGGGCTTGTGGAAGCTATCTATATGCCTGAAAATCCGAATATATTTGCTGTACAATGGCATCCGGAATATTTCTATATGGATGATCCTGTTTCTCAGGCACTTTTCAGAGCACTCGTAAATGCAAGCAAAAATAAATAATAAATATTTTATCTCACATAACTGCCGTACTGTACGGCAGTTTTTTTACATACGGAATGAAATATAAATCCGTTTTATTCCATAAAATGAAGATATTGAATATACAATCATATGAAAATATGATATAATAAGCAAGAATAATTTAAATCGGAGCAGAAATCTATGAAAAAGAAAAAACTGAATCTTGCCGGTTATATTTTCATAGCAATGGTCGCAGGTATCCTCGTCGGTCTTTGCTTTATCAAAAGCCCGCAATTCACAACAGACTACATCAAACCTATCGGTACTATTTTCATCAACTTACTTAAATTTATCGTAGTACCTATCGTTATCCTCTCTCTTATCGACGGAATGATCTCAATGAAAGATATCAAAAAAGTCGGATCTATCGGATGGAAAACGATCCTGTATTATACAGGTACAACGATCGTAGCTATCATCATCGGTTTAAGCGTTGCTCTTATTTTCAAAGGCGCATTCCCGATCCTCGATACAACAGGTGCCGAATATTCAGCTTCCACTTCCAACCTTATGGATACTATCGTAAACATCTTCCCGTCAAACTTCTGGCAGCCGCTCGTTAATGCGACAATGCTTCAGGTAATCGTAATTGCACTCCTTCTCGGTGCAGGTATCCTTCTTGTGGGTGACGAAGCGAAACCTGTGGTTGAACTCATCAACAGCCTTTACAAAGTATTCATGAAGATAATGATGCTCATCATCAACTGCTCACCTATCGGCGTATTCTGCATCATGGTAAACGTAGTTGCGGTAAACGGTCCGAAGATCGTCGGATCCCTTGCTATAGTTCTTGCTGCGGCGTATGTGGGTTATATCATTCATATGCTCGTTGTATATTCCGCAACAATCAAAGGCATCGGAAAATCAAGCCCCGTTGACTTCTTCAAGAATATGATTCCTGCGATCATCTTCGCATTCACAAGCACATCTTCCGTTGCTACACTTCCGCTTACAAAAGAATGCTCTGAAAAATGCGGTGCAAACCCGGAATACAGTTCATTCATTCTTCCCCTCGGGGCAACAGTAAACATGGACGGAACAGCTATATACATGGGTGTTGCAACTATCTTTATTGCAACATGCTATAATGTGGAACTCACGATTGCACAGCTTGTTTCTGTAATCATCACAGCAACTCTCGCTTCCATCGGTACAGCAGGCGTATCAGGCGCAGGTATGATCATGCTCACTATGGTTCTCGAAAGCGTTGGCCTTCCGGTTGAAGGTATCGGCCTTATTTACGGCGTTGACAAGATCTTCGACATGGGAAGAACAACACTCAACATCGTAGGCGATGCTTCATGTGCGGTTATCATCTCAAAAATCGAAGAACGCCGTGCTGCAAAACAGAAAAAATAATCACAGATACATACATAAAATGCCATCGCAAAAGCGATGGCATTATTTTTTCAGCTATTTCTTTAATATTGATTTGCCTTCCCACTCAGGTGCAGGAGAAATTCCCATTATATCAACGATTGTCGGCGCTATATCCATAATGTTCACACCGTCGATCTTCTTGCCGGGCTCAAAATCTTTTCCCTTGAAGAAAATGGGGATCGTCATATCCACAGGCATATCTGTGCCGTGATTATCGTCATGTCCGCCGTGATCCGCTGTAAGGATAACGGTGTATTCATCTCCGGCTTCTTCGTATACTTTTTTCACACAGTCAATAGCTTTGTTTACATAATAAAGATATGTATCACTCATCCACGCAACGTTATGTCCGCCCTTGTCATCAACTTCCACAAGGTATATAAACACAAAGTCCGGACTGCTTTTTTTGATCCTGTCAACAGCAAGCTCAGTAAGGATCATATCCGTGCCTTCTTCATCATCGAACTCAACATATGATGAATACTGCAGGGCTTTCGGTCTTCCAAGGTCCCTGAGAGTTTCCCATCCGTAGTACATTGCACATTTTCCGCCGAAAAGCTTTATCTGATCAAACAATCCGTTTATGGGCTTTTCAGGAGCAACGTAAAGATTTGATTTTACTCCGTGAACATCTGTGGGCACGCTGTGGAAAAGCGACATATGACAGGGAAGCGTAAGCGACGGATATACCGTTGTGCCTGTGAGCGTATATGTGCTTTTTTCCATAATTTCATTAATAAACGGATTTCCGCATTGCAAGAATCCGTCGGGACGCATCCCGTCTATGAGAATAAGAACTACCTTTTGCATACAGCAACTCCTTAAAAATCAATTTTCATAATAATACCATAAACAACAACAACTGTAAATTTATAATTTCATTTTTCGGAAATATTTTTCAGCCCGGAACACAGACTCAACCACAGGTTTGTTGAATTTTATGCAGCTTACTATATAATAAAAGCGGAGGATATGCTCATGAACAATGAAAAAACGGGCTTACTGATAAAAGAAGCCAGAAAACAAAAGAACCTGACACAAAAACAGCTTGCAGACAAGCTTCACATAACCGACAGAGCCGTATCAAAATGGGAACGTGGCCTCAGCGCACCGGACATATCAATCATAGAACCGCTGTCGGAAATACTTGAATTGACTATTACAGAAATAATAACAGGTGAACGACATACATATGATCAGGTCGAACTGATACATAATAATGACAAAGCTTTTATAGACTATTCGTCGGAACAAATACAGATACACAAGAAAAAAGGTTTCCGCAGGGCTTTGAGTCTTTTCATTGCTGTTATTATGCTGATGCCTGTATTCAACGGAATAATCCGCGGCGATGGATTCACATACTCGTGCATACCTGCGTACATAAAGACAAAAGCCGCCGCAGATGCGATCACAGATTGTGATAAAGACAATATAAATATGTATATCAGCGATGCCAGAGATATGTATGAAAATTTATTAGAGCTGTATGATAAGGGAATTTACATTGACTCGTATGAAACGAAACTGTCCGATACTCATCTTGAGGATATGTTTATGACAACAGAGACGGATTTTTATGTTACTTACGAGGAACTTACATATAAATTCGTATGTACAGGTACTATTCAGAACAACAAAACCGCTTTTATGTACATTCTGCCGTCTACATCATCCGGAGAACTTCCCGAATGGATATCGGACTTTGAAGATGCCATCTGCACATACTTTCCGGGATGATTTTTATAAGTGTTTCAAATAAAAAACTGCTTTACAGCAGTTACAAAACTCTCTCATGCGCATAATAATATTTCGTATGCAACCAACACAGCATAAATCAATTCAGACAAGCATTAAAAAAGCCACCCTTCCGGGCAGCAATTTTTTCAACATAGTTCTGCTTAATGCGAAGTATAAATGGACGAAGACAAGGCGGCTTTTGATATCATTACCCACAACAAAAATTTAAAAACTCCGCACAATCTGCAGTTACTTTCCCACTCTCGCCAAAATCCTATTTTGGCGAAACAAGGAGAAACATCTTTATGAAATGAGAAAGTGCCTTCAGGTACTTTCGAGGCAAATCAAAGATGTTTCGACGCGCGTGGTGTACCCAAGAGTACACGAGCAAGCAAAAATACAAAACAACGCAACATATCAGTACACGTCTGTACAAATTACCTTTATGCGCAGTATAAATTTTCGTAGGCAAGGCGGATTGCGAACCGGATATGCGTGGTTTACTTCCGGTAAATGAGCATGGACGGTGATGCAACCAACACAGCATAGGTCAATTTAGACAAGCATTAAAAAAGCCACCCTTCCGGGCAGCAATTTTTTCAACATAGTTCTGCTTAATGCGAAGTATAAATGGACGAAGACAAGGCGGCTTTGGATTATTGCGCAGCGTGGTGTACCCGAGAGTACACGAGCAAGCAAAAATACAAAACAACGTAGTATTCGTTCATTTAGACGAGCATTACATGGCGGAGATGCAGGGATTTGAACCCTGGCGCCAACTAAATTGACCTGCCGGATTTCGAATCCGGACCCTTCAGCCTCTTGGGTACATCTCCGCATTAGAGCGGTAATTATATTACCACAAAATGTATTCTGTTTCAACAAATTATATATAAAAAACTATCAATAAAGTATCAGTTCGATGAGTTCTTCCTTTGAAAGGCCCGAAATAGTATCATCTCCTTCGAGAGCTTCCGAAACAGCATCGTATTTAAGAGGACAACCGATAAGTCTCTCATACAAATTCTCAACAGGGCCGTTTGCAAAAAAATCACCGCTTACAGATATATCGGTAATTATACCTGCCTTTGCGTTATAGGATAGTTCAATAAGCCCCGCAGGATATTTTTTCTTGTTTGTGGTACTGAAAGATGTGCGGCCTCCGTAGTTGTACTCCCACAAAGAGAATTTCTCTTTTACTCGCTTTTCGACTTCATTGATATCTTCATCAGACAAATCCATAATCTGTATAAGCGTATCTTTTCTTAACTCCGATACAATATGTTCACGAAGTTCGTATGCATCTGTTTTTCTTCCGAGATAATCGGATATATTCGTTACCCTTGAACGGACAGATTTTATTCCTCTCGACTTATACTTCTCAGGATCAACACTCAGTGCATTTGTCATTTTCTCCATATCAACATCCGCAAGTATTGTCCCGTGGGAAAGGACTTTCCCGCCGGAAATATGCTGTGCATTTCCTCCGATTTTTTTTCCGTCAAGCAGAAGATCATTCCTTCCACTGAGAGATGCGTTTACGCCAAGGGACAGAAGCGCTTTTGCTATCGGTTCAACAAACGGACGGAAGTCAATGGTGTCTGACTTTTTCCTGCATATGAATGAAAAATTCAGATTACCTTCATCGTGATACACAGCACCGCCTCCGGAAATACGTCTTGCAAGGATAATATCATTTTCTCTGAGATATTTTATATCCACTTCACTCATGGCATTCTGATATTTACCTATTATGACAGACGGTTTATGAATGTAAAAAAACAGATAATCATCCGTAAATTTATCGCTCTGCATCAGATACTCTTCCAGTGCCATATTGTAATACGGAATATCCCATGCGGTCTGTATATATTTCATATGCTCCCTCCTTATTTCCCGGGAAATTTATCAAAAGCGACATCACATAGATGTCGCTTCGGTTTATTACATCTGTTCCGGTGCTGAAACACCGATAATTGTAAGAGTGTTTTTCAACACATATTTTGCACCTTCAACGAGGGCAAGTCTTGCTTTTCTGAGTTCGGCATCATCACATTTTACTCTGCAGGAATTATAGAAGCTGTGGAACAATCCCGCAAGGCTTGTTGCATAACGGGTCATTCTTGACGGATCAAATTCCGCCGCAGCATCGCTGATCTCTTTGGAGAAGCTTGCAAGCTTGTCCAGAAGTTCCATTTCCTGCTTTTCTTTCAGGAGTGAAAGATCCGCTCCGTCTGTGCATTCGTTGATATTCCTGATGATCGAGCACATACGTGCGTGTGCGTACTGAACATAAAATACCGGATTGTCGTTTGACTGCTTTATGGCAAGACCGAGATCAAATTCCATATGAGTAGACGGTGCAAGAGAGTTGAACATAAATCTTGCGGCATCTGTGCCTACTTCGTCGATGAGGTCAGTAAGAGTTACGATCTGTCCTTTTCTCTTTGAAAGGCGGACAAAATCCTCACCGATCTTCAGCTGAACCAGCTGCATAAGGATTACTTCGAGTTTTTCTTCTTTTGTATTGAGGAGGGCTTTCATACCTTCCTTCATTCTCTTTACATGACCGTGATGGTCTGCACCCCATACATTTACTGCCATGTCGAATTTTCTTTTGGCAAATTTGTCATAATGGTATGCAAGGTCAGCGGCATAATATGTGGGGATACCGTTCTTACGGATAAGAACTTCATCTTTTTCACAACCGTAATCCGTAGCCTTGAACCATACGGCATCATCTGCTTCGTATGTGGCACCGTTTTGTGTCATTACGTTGATAACATCATTTATCTCTCCGCTTTCGTGAAGAGATGTTTCGCTGTACCATACATCATAATCAACACCATACGCAAGAAGGTCTTCCTTCATTTTTGCCACGGCGATTTCAAGAGCATAGTCGGAAAGGGCCTTGTTTCTTTCTTCTTTTGAGAGATTCAGAAGAGAATCACCGTGCTTTTCGAAATAAGCTCCCGCATAATCGGTAATATAACTGCCCTGATATCCGTCTTCGGGGAAAGGATAACTGCTGTCAAACAACTGCATATATCTTGCTCCGATGGATTCACCGAATTTAAGAATCTGATTTCCCGCATCGTTGATATAGAACTCCCTCGTAACATCCCAGCCGCAGTATGTGTATATATTGGATATACAATCACCTACAGCGCCGCCTCTTGCATTTCCGATATGAAGGGGACCTGTCGGATTCGCACTTACATACTCAAAGTTTATGCTCTTCTTTTCGGGAAGAGTCATTTTGCCGTAATCGTCCTTATATTTAAGTACATCACGAAGTTCATTATAATACCACTGATCGGCAACATAGAAATTAATAAATCCGGCTCCTGCCATCTCAACTTTAGCGATGATGTTTTCATCAATTTCAAGCCCGTCAATAATAATCTGGGCAAGAACTCTCGGATTCATTCTTGCACTTTTTGCAAGCTGCATAGCCGCATTGGAAGAGAAGTCTCCGTTTTTCACATCTTTCGGAATCTCAACATGAACATTCGGTACTGCTTCGAGAGAGATACTTCCTGCATCAATTGCTGAAGCGATGCTTTTTGTAATATTTTCTTTTATATAACTGATAACTGAAAGTTTACCGTCCATTATTCGGTCTCCTTTGCATAAAGTAATGCTTTACGGCTGTCATATCTGTCGAATGCAAGGTCAATAAGCTTTGTGATAAGATCCGTGTACATAAGTCCGCTTGCTTCCCAGAGTTTCGGATACATACTTATGTTCGTGAAGCCCGGAAGTGTGTTTATTTCATTAAGAAGGACATTTCCTGCATCTGTAACAAAGAAATCAACTCTCGATAATCCGCTTGCGCCTATAGCCTGGTATGACTTGATCGCCATTCTGCGGATTCTTTCGGACAGTTCTTCCGGAAGGTCGGCAGGAATGATCACTGCGGAATTATCCCCGCTGAGATATTTTGCTTCGTAATCATAAAATTCGTTGCAGGGAACGATCTCTCCCACACAGCTTGCTTCAATAGTATCATTGCCCATAACAGCAACTTCAACCTCTCTGCCTTTTACGAAAGTTTCGATAATTACTTTGTTGTCATATTTTATAGCTTCCAGAAGCGCTTCTTTGAGACTGTCTTTGTCCACAGCCTTTGAGATACCTACGGATGAACCCATATTTGCAGGTTTTACAAACAGCGGAAGATCATAGCATATCGTAAGGGTTGCTACACATCTGTCAATATCATCAAGGATCTCTTTTTTGTAAAGGCATGTATATTCACATGTGCTTACGCCTGCACTTTCACATACCTGTTTTGTGACGACTTTATCCATAGCAACACTGCTGCCGAGAACACCGCAGCCGACATACGGAACATCCATTATGTCAAATATACCCTGTATTGTTCCGTCTTCACCGAATGTGCCGTGAAGCACCGGGAAAAACACGTCAATATTTCCGATCCTTTCGTCGCCGAGAACTTCAAGATTGCTCTTCGGTGCTGTGAGGCCATGGTGCCATGTGTCGTTTTTGATATTTTCCGGTTCACCTTCGTAAATCATCCATTTTCCGTCTCTGTCGATGCCGATCATTGTGATATCAAATCTTTCTTTGTCAATGGCATTGATGACATTGTATGCGGAATTCAGTGAAACTTCATGTTCGCCGCTCTTTCCGCCAAAAAGAACTCCTACGTTGATCTTTTTATCCATTTGTATTCCTTCCCGAAACAATTATCCTTTATGTCTGTTAAATAATTCTTTCTTGTAATCGTAAAGCTTGTCGGAGATATCCACATGGAACTCGTTGGGATTCATGAAGCGAAGATTTCCGCTCCAGAATGTTTTCTTTTCCTTCTTGCAGTAAGCCCTGATATCTTCGAGCTTCGGAGAATTATATACAAGTTCTCCGTCAACAAAAACAGGAACCAGAAGATCCTTCGCATAGAAGTCAGTGACTACCCTGTTCTTGTATGTATAGTTGGGGTGATATATCTTCAGGTCTTTTGTATCATCCACAGTTTCGTCAGCAAATGTGATAAGATCCGCATTTGCCCTTCCCGTTGCCCTGTCGTAAAGTCTTACTACTTTCTTGTAGCCGGGGTTTGTGATCTTTTCCGGTGTGTCGGAGATCTTCATTCTCGGAATGAGGTTTCCGTTTTCGTCTTCGAGAGCACTGAGTTTATATACTGCACCGAGAGCCGGGCAGTCGTATGCTGTGATCATCTTTGTGCCTACACCCCACATACCGATCTGCGCGCCGTCGTTTTTAAGGTCAAGGATTCTGTATTCGTCAAGATCGCTTGATGCTGAAATTACAGCTCCTTCGTGACCTGCTGCATCGAGCATTTTTCTTGCTTCCTTTGAAAGATAAGAAAGATCCCCGCTGTCAAGGCGGATTCCGTAACTTCCTTTGCAGCCACCTTCGGCTTTGAGCTTTGTGAAGAGCTTACAAGCATTGGGCACTCCGCTTTTGAGTGTGTCGTAGCTGTCTACAAGCACTATAACGTTATTCGGATTATATTTTGCAAATGCTTCGAATGCATCATATTCGTCTTCAAATGACATTACAAATGCGTGAGACATTGTACCCTTTGATACGATATCAAAGTAATATTCCGCTTCCGTGTCAGCGGTACCGGAGCATCCGCCGATAATGCACGCACGTGTTCCGTAAAGGCCGGCTTCCGTGCCGTGAGCACGACGGAGACCAAAGTCAAGAACGCTGTCGCCCATTGCCGCATCACATACTCTTGATGCTTTTGTGGCAATAAGTGTCTGATGGTTGACGATTGCAAGCATTGTTGTTTCAATAAGCTGAGCTTCTGCCAGAGGTGCTTTTACTCTGATGAGCGGTTCCTGCGGGAATACGACAGTACCTTCCGGCATAGCATAAATTTCTCCGGAGAACTTAAAGTTTCTGAGGAAATCAATATATCCGTCAGTAAGTTCCGGGTGGTTTTCCTTGAGCATTCTCAGGTCTTCTTCTTCGAATTTCATGTTCTGAATGTATTCGATTACCTGCTCAAGACCTGCGAAGATGGCATATCCTCCGTCAAACGGATTTTTGCGGAAAAAGAGATCAAAAACTGCCGTGCGATCTCCAAGACCAACTTCGTGATAAACATTGCTGACACTGAACTGATAAAAGTCTGTTGCCAGGTGAAGCTTTCTCTGTTTCATTTCCATAAATGCCTCCTTTAAATATATATACTTCTTTCAGAAATTATTACTACATACAAAAATGGTGACACTGACCGGGCTTGAACCGATGACCTCCACCGTGTCAAGGTGGCGCTCTTCCAGCTGAGCTACAGTGTCACTCAAAGAGTGCTGACATTATATTACACCAAATCATAATAAAAATAAAGTCTTTTTTATAAGTTTCACGTTTTTTTTGGACAATTCCGAGAATACTAACTTCACAAAACAACACTTACCGGAGGAATAAATGAAAAACACAAACGATATATATGACGATCTCCCTTCAGGGCTTGCGATGCTTCTTGCTCAGGACACAAAAGCCCTTATGGCATTCGCTTCCCTGACAAATCAGGAAAAATCCGCATTTATACAACAGGCAAGAGAGGTTTCCTCAAAAGCAGACATGAGAAGACTTGTAAAAGCTATGAGTGAAACAGGCAACACTTATACAGGCTGAAAAACGATAAAAATTCCGGAAGTCACAGACTTCCGGAAAACAATTACATATCCCAGTGCATGGTTACGATAGTGGCGCTCATTATTTCCCTGACAAGACCGTCTTCAACGCAGTCACGGAGATATTCTTTTATTTTATCCTCATCATTTGCAGAAATATCCGCTCTCTGTTTTGCTCTGTTTATGTACCATTTCACAGCATCTTCGTACTCTCTGTCCGCATTCCACACTTCCTTATGGAAAGATACCTTCGGTTCATATCCATTGAGCCACAGATACGAAAAAGCATTTGAAATAAGAGGATCATTGTCCTTCTTTACGGGAATTCCGAGCTTTACGAACAACTCGTCCTGTATCTTGTCTGTTCTTCTTACATTCTTCTGAATAAAACACTTTTTCTTTGCGCACAGGAGCATCTTTTCAAGAGAGACATAGTCCCCAACAGCAGGTGTCATATGAGCAAATACAACATCAAATGCCTTTTCCCAGCCATACTCTTCTATATCGCAGGCATACCAGTCAACCGCAACAAACTCTGTATTTGTCAATTTCTCTTCTCCTGCTCTCAGATTTGCAGTTTCAATCATTTTCGGAGAAAGATCACAGCCGACAGCTTTTTTCACATACGGTGCAAGAGCCATCGAATATACACCCGAGCCGCAGCCGATATCAAGTGTCGTGTACTCTTCATCAATTCCTCCGTTTTCTTTCATATAACACAGAAAACTGTCTTTATCAATTTCCGGAACAGGCTTTTTGTAATAATCTCCCGCAGAATTATCCCACAGTTCTCTCATCACATTTATATTTATATCCGAAATCCAGTTTTCTTTAAGATATTCAAGGTTCATACTATCCTCCGCAAATATATTTACTTCATTGATTTTATCAGAATATAAAATTCTGTTCAATATTGTCCGAATAAAAAATAAGGCATATTTCAGCCTTATTCTTCGTCCGGATTTAATTTTCCGCGTAAAAATGCATTTATAAACGCATCCAGCTCTCCATCCATTACAGCGCTGACATTACCTGTCTGTTCACCTGTGCGGTGGTCTTTTACCATGGAATACGGGTGGAAAACATATGAACGGATCTGATTTCCCCATGCAATCTGTCCGTAATCCCCCTGAAGATCACTGATCTTGTCTTTATGTTCCTGCTCCATAAGCTCCGTAAGCTTTGATACGAGCATCTTCATGGCAACTTCCCTGTTCTGATGCTGGCTTCTTTCATTCTGGCAAGCAACAACGATTCCCGTAGGAATATGTGTGATACGGATTGCGGATTCTGTCTTGTTTACGTGCTGTCCGCCTGCACCGCTTGCGCGGTAAGTATCAACTCTCAGATCAGACGGATCGATCTCGATGTTTATAACATCATTTACTTCCGGCATAACATCAACGGAAGCGAATGAAGTATGCCTCCTTCCTGCGGAATCAAACGGAGAGATCCTTACAAGACGGTGAACGCCTTTTTCTGCCTTGAGATATCCGTAAGCATTGATACCTTCAAACATAAGCGTAACACTTTTAATACCTGCAACATCCCCTTCAAGATAATCAAGCATGGATACTTTATATCCTGCTTTTTCCCCATAACGGGTATACATGCGGAGGAGCATATCCGCCCAGTCCTGACTTTCTGTTCCGCCTGCGCCCGGGTGAATGGAAAGGATCGCATTGTTGGAATCATATTCTCCCGTAAGAAGCATTTCAAGCACAAACGCATCGTTTTTCTTTCTGAGTTCTGCAAGGTCGTTTTCAAGCTGAAGAACTTCTTCTTCATCATTCTCATCCTCAATGAGTTCAGACATAACCATACAGTCCTCAACCATATTCTTTACGGCATTGAACTTGTCTATTTTGTTTTTGAGGACTTTCATATCCTTGAGGACTTTCTGTGCGGATTCGTTGTCGTCCCAGAAGTCCGGAGCAGCCATCTTTTCTTCAAGAGCCGCATATTCCTCCGCAAGACCGTCAATATTTATTGACTGCCCCATTTCCGTAATTGTTTTTTCTATTTTTGATATTTCACTTCTGATTTCATCAAGAGCGAGCATTATATCACTTCCTTAAAATATTTATATTTATCCCACAAGATGTTTTCCGCAACAACGTTTGTATTTTTTTCCGCTTCCGCAGGGACATTTTGCGTTAAGGGATATTTCTCCTGTCTTTTTGACCTTTGTTTCCTTGATCTGATTTGTAATAAGCACAGGTGCTTTTTTCTTTACGCCGTCTTCGACTTTCTTCTTCTTTTCTATGCGTACCGCAAAAATGTTCTTTACAACTGCATCGACGATATTTTCATTCATTTCGTCGAACATTTCAAAACCTTCTTTTGTGTATGCCTGAACGGGATTGCTCTGTGCATAAGCTCTCAGAACGATACCCTGCTTGAGCTGGCTCATATTGTCTATATGTTCCATCCAGTGTCTGTCTACACAGTTAAGGACTTCATATCTTTCGTATGCTTTGTAAAGATCATCGTCGTTAAGCATCTGCATTTTTGCTTCACGGACTTTTGTGGCAGCTTCATAAATTATATCAATAAGCGCCTGACGGTCTTTGAACGGAGTCAGATCTATCTGTACAAAGAAATATTCCCTGACTTTTCTTGTAAGGCCTTCAATATCCCAGTCTTCCCCGGTTTCTGCTTCGGGAGTATACATAATGACATACTTCTCGATCACCCTTTCGATCATGCCGAGAATATCCTGCGTAATGTCATCACCCATAAGGATCTTTCTTCTCTGTGTGTAGATGACATCTCTCTGCTTGTTCATTACATCATCAAACTGAAGGACATTTTTTCTTGCGTTGAAGTTACGGCTTTCAACCGTCTTCTGTGCTGTTTCGATGGCTTTTGAGGCTATTGCAAAGTCAATGGAAGTAGTGTCATTGTCCGTTGCTTTTTTGATAAGGGCCATGGATTTTTCGTGATTGAAAATCCTGAGCATGTCATCTTCAAAGGACACGAAGAATCTGCTTTCACCCGGGTCTCCCTGTCTTCCGGAACGACCGATAAGCTGATTGTCGATTCGCCTGCTTTCGTGTCTTTCCGTACCGAGTACATATAATCCGCCGAGTTCCCTCACCCCTTCACCGAGAATAATATCCGTTCCACGGCCTGCCATATTCGTGGAGATCGTTACAGTACCCTTCTGTCCGGCCTGCGCGATTATCTCCGCTTCTCTCTGATGGTTCTTTGCATTGAGAACATTGTGAGGGATTCTCTTCCTCGTAAGGAGTTTGCTTAAATATTCTGATTTTTCAATTGATACAGTACCTACGAGTATAGGCTGTCCCGTTGCGTGTACACGCTCTATTTCTTCAACGATAGCTTTGAATTTCGCATCCTGAGTTGCGAAAACGCTGTCGTTATGATCCACACGGTTAAGTGTCACACTGTTAAGCGGAACGCATACAACATCCATATTATATATTGCTTTGAATTCTTCTTCCTCGGTCTTCGCAGTACCTGTCATCCCCGATGTCTTCGGATACAGGCGGAAATAGTTCTGATATGTGATAGTTGCGCTGACCTTGTTTTCACTTTCGACTTTTACATTTTCCTTCGCTTCGATTGCCTGATGAAGACCGTCATTGAATCTTCTTCCGTGCATAAGTCTGCCGGTAAATTCATCTACAATAATGATTTTGCCGTCCTCAATTACATAATCTATATCCCTGCTCATAATATAGTTTGCCTTGAGGGACTGGTTGATTCTGTGGAGAATCTCACTGTTCTCTGCATCGGATGTATCACTGAGGTTTTCAACCTTGAAGAACGATTCTGCTTTTGCAAAGCCTGCTTCCGTAAGTGTGGCAGTCTTCGCTTTTTCATCGATGGTATAATCATCCTCTTCTTTCAGGCCTTTTGCAAAACGGTCCGCAAGGGAGAAATATTTGTCGTCCTCTTTGTCAGCAAGTGAAGAGATAATAAGCGGTGTTCTCGCTTCGTCTATGAGAACAGAGTCGACTTCGTCTATGATTACATAATTCAGATCTCGCTGAACGATATACTCTCTTGAGCGGACCATGTTATCCCTGAGATAATCAAATCCGAGCTCTGTGTTTGTCGTATACATAATATCCGCTTCATATGCGGCTTTTTTTCCCTGTTTATCCAGCTCTCTGAGGTTAAGACCTACAGTAAGACCAAGGAATTCATATATCTTACCCATCCATTCTGCATCACGGGAAGCAAGATATTCGTTTACGGTTACGATATGAACGCCTTTTCCGCTGAGGGCATTAAGATAAGCCGGCATTGTCGCAACGAGAGTTTTGCCTTCGCCTGTTTTCATTTCGGCAATATTGCCGCCGTGAAGGATAGCGGCACCCATTACCTGTACATGATACGGCATAAGTCCCACAACACGTTTAGCCGCTTCCCTGACAGTTGCAAATGCTTCAGTCATCATGCTGTCGAGTGTTTCCCCTGACTGATAACGCTGTTTAAACTGAGCTGTCTTATCTCTGAGCTGTTCATCCGTAAGTGATGAATATTCTCCTTCAAGAGCAAGCACCTCATCGGCTGTTTTTTTATATTTTTTCAGTTCTCTGTCATCAAATATTTTAGAAATCTTATCGAAAAGTCCCATTTTACTCTCCTGTGTATTATCCGTACAATTATATCACAGCGAATGTCAAATTACAATGTATCATAAAAATTTAAAAAGTGTGATTTTGTCGAAAAAAAAAGCGCATAATGCGCCTTCTGTACAATTACTGCTCGATACCTCTGCTCTGTGCGTTTACTCTCGCAACTTCCTCTTCCTGCAACATTTCGAATCTTGTCTTGTATCCGAAAGCTTCATCAGCCTTTATCACATATCCGCATACGCATATACTGTCCTCGATAATGCGGCCGTTTGAAAGAAATACATCCATATCTTCACCGCACACAGGGCAGATTCTTTCTTCGAGCTTAGCTGTTTTCTTGCCACTTTTGCATCCGTCATGTACTGCCATATCAGTGCCTCCTTTTTATCTGTCACTTCTTATTGCATCATATTATATACAAACTTTAGGCTTGCGTCAAGATTGCCGGGTAATCAAAAAAACAACGCAGTCTACACAAATTCATTCAAGCATAAAAAAATAACTGCCTTTAAGCAGTCTGTCTGTTTCACGAATAACCCCAGCGGCTCGCAAATCTCCTGCATCTGTACAAATTCACCGTAAATACTGCATTTGTTTTTTTCTATAACTGCCTGCAGAAAATGCGTCCGATTTGAAGATGCTTCTTCGACGCTGACGCTTACACTCAGTCGCATATCGGAGCTAAAAACAGTCTACAGGGCTGTTTTCTTCACGCTACTCACCCTCTTAGGCTTCAAATCCCTCCACGGAGGTTTTACAAATAAAAAAACAACTGCCTTTAAGCAGTCTGTCTGTTTCACGAATAACCCCAGCGGCTCGCAAATCTCCTGCATTTGTACACATTCACTGTAAATACCACATTTGCTTTTTCTATGACTGCCTGCAGAAAATGCGTCCGATTTGAAGATGCTTCTTCGACGCTGGCGCTTACACTCAGTCGCATATCGGAGCTAAAAACAGCCCACAGGGCTATTTTCTTCACGCTCCTCACCCTCTTAGGCTTCAAATCCCTCCACGGAGGTTTTACAAATAAAAAAACAACTGCCTTTAAGCAGTCTGTCTATTTCTGAAAAGATGGCGGAGAAGGAGGG
>SVCP01000073.1 GCA_015058295.1 Anaerofustis stercorihominis | reverse complement strand
GCAAAAACTGTTATGTTTATCGTACAGACGCTAAATATGAGAAAGACTCATCAGAAATAACTAAAAATACATCATTTTATGATCCAGTAAAGAAAAAACGTGACGGAAGTTATAAATTGCCGTCAGGAGAAATAATTTATACCTGCTTCACATCGGATTTTTTTCTTGAATACGCAGATGAATGGCGCAAAGAAGCATGGGAAATGATACGACAGAGAAGTGATGCACGTTTTTTATTCATCACAAAACGGATTCATCGGTTTAATGAGTGTATCCCCGATGACTGGGGTGACGGGTATGAGAATGTCATAATCGGCTGCACAGTGGAAAACCAGAAAATGGCAGATTTCCGGCTTCCCATATTTGCTGATGCACCCATAAAGCATAAGATGATAATATGTGAGCCGCTCCTGGAAAATATTGATATAAGCAGATACCTTACGCCACAGATAAACCTTGTAAACGCAGGCGGTGAATCAGGAACAAACGCAAGGATATGCGATTATGAATGGATTTTGTCAATAAGACAGCAGTGTATTGATGCAGGTGTGCCATTTGAGTTTCATCAGACAGGAACACACTTCAAAAAAGATGGAAAGCTCTATACGATTCCAAGAAAACTACATCATTCACAGGCTAAAAAGGCTAATATAGATACTTTTAATTATGAATATTACTACTAAAACCCTTCCGGCAAGGAAGGGTTTTACCTATTTATAGTGTATTTCTGTACCCCAATGACTGCTTTCAAAAATGTCATCGAGGAAAATGCTAAAAAACGGCGTCATTTTATGGAATACTCCGTCATATATTTTCTCTGCAGTCGATAATATCATTTCAATAAATCTTGCATCAACAGCTCCCGTAATGATCTTTCCATATTTCCATGGATCATCTTTAATGTTCCCGTATTTAAGTGCGAACTCGATAAGTTCCGTCTCTTCGTTCCAGATATGAAGCTCGAAAGTGTTTGTTTTTTCAAGATATTCCTTCATATATTTTTGCCACATTTCAAAATACGGATAATCATTTTCATAATCGTGATAATATATTGACTGCATATTTTCTCCTTAGTATTATTTTTCTGTTTTTTTGTGTACGATTCTCATCAGTACAAGACATGTTATAATGTATGTGACAAGCGTTCCTAAAAAATAACTGACGGCTGTATAAGTAATTCCATCTTCAAGAAGTAGTCCTAAAACCGGGAAATATCCATCAAATACACATACGGGAACAAAACTGACAAGCCATACGGATATGTCGTAAAATTTCTTTCGGTACATGTTCCTGTCACTGTCGCAATATTTGACAAGGCTCGCTTCAAAACATGCAATCCCCACGATACTGAGCACAATTCCGATAAGAACCACGGCTGTGCTCTTTGAGATAAAATACCCGACAAAACCGATCAGCAGAGATATTGCATTTATTGCCAGAGACAATATATAGCTCGTTTGCAAAAGAGAATTTTTTGTCGCACGTTCGGTCGTACTTTTAACAAGCGGCATATCGTCTTCTGTTTCGTATTCATCGTTGAGAAGATAGTCTGCACTCACACCATAAAGCTTTGTAATGGCTATTATATTCAACGTATCAGGAAGCGCACTGCCCATTTCCCAACGCGAGATCGCCTGACGTGATACATTTAATTTTTCCGCAAGCTCTTCCTGCGAGTATCCGTATTCTTTTCTTAATGTAAGTAGTTTTTCTGATATGTTCATATGAACCTCCTATGTTTTGTGGGTACATAATACGAAAGATACGTTTTATTTACCACCGCATCGGCTTTACATCGCAGCAATCTCACTTTACATCGTTGTGCACAGGATTTACATCAACTGCCAGGTACTTATTTACATTTCAATTCCACAATAATTACTTCCGGACGGTTATTTACCCTGAGTGGAATAATGCTGTTCCCCAGTCCCCTGCTTACTATCATACTTGTATCATCTTCAGTAAATACGCCGCTGTCATATTCAGGAAAAAGGCCTTGCCCGGGAGCAACCAGGCCACCGATAAACGGCAGTCTGAACTGCCCTCCGTGAGCATGTCCCGAAAAAACAAGGTCAACACCGCTCTGTATGTATACTTCAAAATACTCCGGTCTGTGAGAAAGAAGTATTGTATACTCACTACAGTTATTTTTGAGGCTATGTATACTCGACAACATTTTAGCTTCGGACTCAACACAATCGAAAAATCCTCCGCCTGTATCGAATGCAGGATCATTGACACCTAAAATATTTATACACTCCCCTTCTTTACTTATGACTGACGATCCATTTTCAAGAACAATAACACCAAGTTTATTAAGTTCAATTTTCAAAAGTGTATATTCATCAATACGGGCCTCATGATTTCCATTCACATAATATACAGGAGCAATATCTTTTATCTGACGGACAAAATCTACAGAAACATCAATATCCGTATTTCGGGAGTCGATCAGATCTCCTGTTATGACTATAATATCAGGCTCACTTTTTTGTACCATTGCAACGAGTTTTTCATTATTCTTCCCAAAGCTTTCATTATGCAGATCTGATATATGAGCGATCCTGAAGCCATTAAATACCGACGGGAGCTTATCGCTTGCAATCGTATATTCCGTCAATATAAGTGCCTTATTCGCTGTTACAGAGCCTATTACAACAAACATCAAAAGGAATACCATCATCATAAATAGTTTTCTTTTCATATTTATCCTCCGGAATATTATAACACACATATGTAGATCAGCAAACAGGATAAGTAAACTGAAATTTTACAAAAGGCCGTCGGATATACCCGACGGCTTCATATGTAATATTTATTTCAATTTACGGGACAGATATTTAGTTTGTCAAGTAATATGCATGTACCTACAGATACAGTTCGTTCACATTTCTTTCAGGACATTTTTCCTTAAGCATTTTTTCTGTTGCGGCAATTCGTTCTGCTCCGATGGTCTTTGCATCTACTTCACAGACGAACACACATCTTAGGCAAGCCTGGCAGATATCTTTGTTGATCAGTGAATAATCATCAAAGTCAATCGCTCCTACAGGACACAGACGGGCGCAGAGACCACAGTTGATACAATCTTCAGTGGTAAGTATATCCATAGAAACTTTTGCATCACGATAAGGCCTGTTTCCGGGCATTTCGGGAACAGAAAAATCTCCTTTGTTAATTTTATCGAGTATATTTGCGGCAAAAGCCTCAAGTTCCTCTTTATCCGTCTTATCAGGACGCCCCATAGCAATTTTTCTCGCAACTGAATGTTCTGCAACTGCAGCAATTGCTCCGACAACGGTGAATCCTGCATTTTCGCAACAATCAGCCATTTCAACAAGTGCATCTTCGTATGCTCTGTTTCCGTAAACTGCAACGACTATTACTTTTGCACCGTTTCCGTTGAGTTTTTTCACTCTTTCAGCGGCCGCTGAAGGGATTCTGCCTGCGTATACAGGAGCACCAAACACACATATATCCTCTGCTGACAACACATAATCAGTATACACATTGTCTTTATCGCAAAGATCGATTTCTTTAACATTATCCGATAAAGCATATGCAACATCATCGCAAACTGCCTTTGTTCCACCTGTCGGACTGAAAATAATTTCGTAAACGCTCATAATACTCTCCTTTGTATTTAATCAGAATATTTTCACAAGTTCGAGCCCTTCGGCAACAGCGGAAGCTATTTCTTTTTCAATAACCGCCTCGGGTAAGTAATCGAAGTTTTCTCTCGCTATGACTTCAAATCCTTTGATTCCCCAAAGCCATGAAAGTGCCTTGATATACGGAGTTGCCTGTTCAAGCGGATCTCCTGTTTTTATGTTCATTCCTCTTGTTGTGATATAGAGCAGATTTTCGCATTTGCAGTTACCGTAGCATGTAACATCAGTACTTCCGAAAGTAACATCAAAAATTGAACATAACTCAAAGAATGTCTTAAGAGCCGCAGGAATTGACATATCCCAGAACGGTGAAGAGATCACGATCCTGTCAGCTTCTTTTATCTTGTTCGCCCAGCACAAAGCTTCTTTTGTGTGTTCTCCGGCTGCACGTTTTGCCTGCTCATGCTCTTTCACAACATACAGATCGAGATTGTTCAGGACAAGTGTTTCCACATCATATCTTTCTTTCAGGCTTTCAACAATAGGATCTGCAATTCGCTTTGTCCTGGAAAGTTCTCCCCTGATGCATGCATCTATGTAAAGTAATTTTTTCATATTACCCTCCTGTATTCTATTTGATTTATTATACCACCATTTACTCATATATTCAAAAAAAATATCTGTCAAATAAAAAAACAGACTCTCCGTAAAGAGCCTGCCTGCATCATTTAACAACATCCACACGTTCAATGCCGTAGTAATCAAACAAATCGACAGCATTTCGTCCGATCAGTTCACCGGGCACTGCTATGGGAATTGCAGGAGGACACGCAACTGTAAGCTCACGGCATATCCTTCCTTCGGATTCGCTTGCGGGAATGAATTCATGAGATGAGAATATCGCCTGTCTGATACTCATCTTCTGTTCGGCTTTGGCCGCAGGAATACTTTTTTTATTGGAATACATTTTGGTATTTTTACCAAAAGCGGTTATAAGTTTATCAAAATCTTCAGCTTCATTTTCAGGCGTAGCCATCAACACAACAAACTCGGGATCTGAATACTCGCACTCTATGTGTTTTTTTCGGAGCAGATCAGCAATATCATTGCCACTCATTCCGTCGGGGACACATACAGTGATACGCAACGGATCCGTTTCCTCCACTTTCCAGCCATTTTGACGAAGTTTTACACGGCATTGTTCAATAGTTGCCGTTGTATTTTTCAGTTTATCACGGTATCTGTCCGCAAGATACTTGTTACATATATCCAACGATGCAAGGATTAAATATGATGGACTTGTAGAACCAAATAAGCCAAGTGCGTACTTTGCGTATTCGCGCAATCCACACGGTGCATTTTTGCTTATATGCAGGTATGCACCTCCTGTCAATACGGGGAGTGTTTTGTGCGCAGAATCACAACAAATGTCCGCACCGAGATCTATAGGATGTTGTGATGGTTCCAGAAATTTCAGATATGCTCCATGGGCATTGTCAACGATAAGCATTGACCCGTATTTATGACATATCTCCGATAATGCTTTTATATTTGCTGTCCCTCCGAGATAATCGGGAGATGTGATAAATACAGCCATCGGTGCACTGTCAAGCTCCGACAGAGTTTTATCAAGCGCATCTGCAGTTATTTCACAACTGCAAAGAGATCGAAGGTCTCCTTCAGGCCATAACCACACGATGTCAAAATCCAGAAGCGTTGCAGCGTGAATAAATGATTTATGAACATTTCTTGCAGCAACAACAACCGGTCTTGTCTGTGTTTTCTTGTTTATCATTGCAAGATACATCATTGCTTTTATGCACTGGCTGGATCCCTCCGTGGAAAAGGAAGTCAGCTGAGTTCCGAACAATAATGATGCGTTATTTTCACTCTCTCTTATTATTCCGTCAGCTTCATACAGACTGTCCGCCCCTTTAAATTCAGTTATATCCATATTTTCAAACCCGAGAAATTTTTTTCCTTTGTGCCCGGGCATATGAAATCTTACATAGTCGCTGTTAGTGTATGAATTGATAAAATCATAAATCGGTGTATTCATTATTTGCTGTTCATCTCATCTTCCGCAACCTTTATCATGATCGCACATTCTATTCTCTTGCGGAACAATTCACACCCTGCTTCATATATGCCGTTGATGGAACCACTTGCGTGATATGCATTCGCCGCACAACCACCC
>SVCP01000072.1 GCA_015058295.1 Anaerofustis stercorihominis | reverse complement strand
ATCCGGCGGAGCACAGGCAATCGCAGCCCTCGCTTACGGTACGGAATCGATCAGGCCCGTAGATATGATCTGCGGCCCGGGCAATGTATACGTTACAGCCGCAAAGAGAAGCGTATTCGGTGATGTGAATATAGATATGCTGGCAGGCCCCAGTGAAGTACTTGTAATCGCCGATGATAAAGCAAATGTAAAATATGTAGCGGCAGATCTTCTTTCTCAGGCGGAACACGACACTCAGGCCGCTTGTATCCTCATTACAACAAGCGAAGAATTTGCAATTAAAGTAAAGGACGAAGTATACAGACAGCTCGGTGAACTTCCAACAAAGGACGTTGCTGAAAAATCAGTTGAAAGCTACGGTACGATTTTCGTTACGGAAGATTTACAGTCAGCATTTGATATCGCAAATGAGATCGCTCCCGAGCATCTTGAGCTTGCAATAGAAAATGCGGAAGAATATGTGAAAGACGTATATAACGCAGGTACCGTATTCGTGGGAGAGTATACTCCTGAGCCCATAGGTGATTATTTCGCAGGAACCAACCACACTATCCCCACAAGCGGTACGGCAAAATTCTATTCACCGCTTTCAACATATGACTTTATGAAGAGAACAAGCGTTGTGAAATACGAAAAGAGCGAATTCGACAAGGTAGCACAGAAAGTAATGCTCTTTGCGGAAACTGAAGGCCTTTTCGCACACAGAAATTCCGTAAAGGTAAGAACGGAGGAATAAAATGAGCAAATATTTCAGAGAATTGTATAAAAACTACAGCCCCTACGAAACTGCAGACGCTGTATATGATATTTATCTTTATGCAAACGAAAACCCCATAAATCTTTTCATTACCCTTACGGACGATGAAAAAGACGAGCTTATGTTTGTTAATTATAACCGCTATCCCGATGCGGACTGCAAGGAGCTTAAAGCTGCATATGCGGATTATATCGGAGTGTTGCCTGAAAATATTACAGTCGGCAACGGAAGCGATGAACTCATAAGAGTTATAGGTGATGTTTTCCTCGAAGAAGGCGAATATATTGTTTCACACGAACCGACATTTTCAATGTATGCAAGAAGCGCGGAAGTTGCAAGGGGCAAATACTTCGGTGTGGCACCTGATCCGGTAAGTTTATGCGCTGATGTTGACGGCCTTATCGCAAAGGCAAACGAACTGAAAGCAAAGATAATTTATATCTGTAATCCCAATAACCCCACAGGTCAGCCGTGGGAAGAATCCGACATCAGAAAAGTAATAGAAAGTACTGACTGCATCGTTGTTCTTGACGAAGCGTACGGTGAATTTGCAGGAATCAACAACTGCGATCTCGCTCTTGAATATGACAGAGTCATCGTTCTGAGAACTATGTCAAAGGCGTTTGCTCTTGCGGGAATGAGGGTTGGTTTTGCAATCTCAAACAAAGAGATAACAGGCGTACTTAATTCCGCTGTTGACACATACAACGTAAACACATTCTCTCAGCAGGCGGCTCTTCTCATGCTTCAGAGAAAAGACAAAATGAGGATCATCGCGAAAGATCTTGTTGCGGAAACACAGAGACTTTCGGCCGAACTTGATAAATACGATGAGATCACCGTGTATCCCACTGTTACAAACTTCCTTCTCATAAAGACGGAAAAGAGTAAGGAAATATACGATGCGCTCAGAGAAAAAGGAATCCTTATCAGAGGATATTCAAAAGGTATGCTTTCGGAATATCTCAGAATATCTGCAGGAACAAGGGGAGAAAATGATGCGTTCCTCGCTGTTGTTGCGGAGGTGCTCGGATGAGAGAATCGGAAATTACAAGAAATACAGCGGAAACAAAAATATCCATTAAATTAAACCTTGACGGAAAATATAACCCGTCAAATATTATAGATACAAAGATAGGCTTTTTCGATCATATGCTTAACCTTTTCGCAAAACACGGAAATTTCGATCTGAGTATCATCTGCGACGGAGATATATACGTAGACTGCCATCACTCTATGGAAGATATCGGAATCGCTCTCGGTAAAGCATTTTATGATGCTCTCGGAGACAAAAAGGGCATAAGAAGATATGCCCACGAATATGTTCCTATGGACGAAGCACTTGTCCGCAGTGCACTTGATATTTCCGGAAGGGCATATCTTGTATTTGCAGTAAACTTCACTGCGGAAAGAATCGGCACGATGGAAACGGAATGTGTGGAAGAATTTTTCCGTTCATTCTGTGATAATGCAAAGATTACATCCCATATTCATCAGCTTGAAGGAAAGAACAATCATCATATATGTGAAGGCGTGTTCAAGTCTTTTGCAAGAGCCCTCGGAAGTGCGGTTGAAGTTATTTCCGATGAAATACCCTCCACAAAGGGAGTTCTGGAATGATAGGTATAATTGATTATAAAGTAGGAAATCTCCTGAATGTATCCCATGCTGTAAACCGTCTGGGTTATGAGTGTGTCATTTCCGATGATGTTGATGTTCTCGGAAAATGTGATGCGCTTATCCTTCCGGGAGTAGGTGCTTTCGGTGCGTGTATGGAAAATTACCGCAAAAGCGGCCTCGGGGAATTTGTTGAAAACTGGCTTAAAGAAGGAAAATATATTCTCGGTATTTGCGTCGGAATGCAGATACTCTTTGAAAAAAGCTATGAAATGGGAGAATATGACGGCCTCGGATATTTCAAAGGGGAAGTTGTGAAATTTGAAGCACCTCTGAAAATACCGCATATGGGCTGGAATGAGCTGAAGATAAACAGAAACGACCCCATTATGGAAGGCATAAACGACGGTGATTATGTTTATTTCGTTCATTCATATCACGCTCTCGCCGATAAAAATGATGTCATCGCATATACGGATTACGGCAAAGAAGTAACAGCTATTGTCGGAAGGGATAATCTGTATGCCACACAGTTCCATCCTGAAAAAAGCGGAGATATCGGCCATAAAATTCTCGGCAATTACCTTAAGATTGCCACAGGAGGCGCAAAATGATTATTTTTCCCGCAATAGATATTCTCGATGGTAACTGCGTAAGGCTTTATAAAGGTGATTATGATCAGAAGACCGTATATTCATCAACCCCTGCGGATATTGCGAAAAGCTTCTGCGAAAAAGGAGCGGAGTTTATTCACTGCGTAGACCTTAACGGTGCAAAATACGGTGAGGTTGTCAATGATGATGTGGTAAAGGCGATTCTGGAAAATGTCGATGTTCCCATACAGATCGGTGGCGGCATAAGAAACAAAGATACTGTAAAGCACTATCTTGATTTAGGCGTGAACCGTGTTATTTTAGGAACTGCGGCAGTAACGGATTTTTCTCTGGTAGAGTACTGCGCAGAGAATTATCCTCACAGATTCTGTCTTTCACTTGATGTGCTTGACGAAAATATCATGCTCAAAGGCTGGGTCGAAAACAGCAACGTGAAGCTTTTTGACTATCTGAAAAAAGTGGAAGGTATGCCTGTGAGTGCAATCGTTGCGACGGATATTTCCCGTGACGGAGCAATGGTCGGTGCGGCAAACGAGATGTATAAGAGAATGATGGATATTACAGATATCCCCGTCATCGCTTCGGGAGGAATCTCATGCAGGGAAGATGTTATTTCCCTCAGAGATGCAGGCCTTTACGGTGCAATTACGGGAAAAGCCATCTACGAAGGAAAGATAGATCTTGAGTCTCTTATCAGAGAGGTGAAATAATGCTGGCAAAAAGAATAGTCCCCTGCCTTGATGTGGATAAGGGCAGGGTAGTAAAAGGTAAAAAGTTTCAGGATATAAACGATGTTGATGATCCCGTAAAACTTGCGAAGCGTTACAGCGACGAAGGTGCGGATGAACTTGTATTTTATGATATTACCGCATCAAGCGAAGACAGGGACATATTCATCGATATAGTAAAGGATATTTCTTCCAACATCACAATACCCTTCACTATCGGCGGAGGAATAAAAAGCGTTGAGGATTTCCGCACCGTGCTTCTGGCCGGAGCGGACAAAGTAAGCGTAAATTCCCAGGCTGTAAAAAATCCGCAGCTTATTAAAGATGCATCGGAAATATTCGGTTCGCAGTGTGTTGTTATTTCCGTTGATGCAAAGCGAAACGACAAAGCAAGCTGGGATGTATATGTAAAAGGCGGAAGAGAAAACACAGGCCTTGATGCAATCGAGTGGGCGATAAGGGCGCAGGAGCTCGGAGCGGGGGAAATCTGCATAAATTCCATTGATCAGGACGGAGTAAAAAGCGGATTCGATCTTGAGCTTATAAAAAAACTCTCGGAAGTTCTTACAATCCCCATCATCGCTTCCGGCGGCGCAGGAAAAAAAGAACATTTCCTTCAGGCTTATGAAGCAGGTGCTGATGCGGCTCTTGCGGCAAGTGTTTTCCATTACAATGAGATCCCCATTCCGGAACTGAAAAAGTATCTCTCGGATGCGGGAATACCTATGAGGAGGTAATTATGCAGTTAAAATACGATGAAAAAGGGCTTATACCTGCAGTTGTGCAGAACGCACAGACCGGCAAGGTCCTTATGCTCGGATATATGAATGAAGAGTCTCTTGAGCTGACAAAACAGAAAAATCAGGTAGTATTTTTCTCACGCTCAAGAAACGAACTCTGGCACAAAGGTGAAACAAGCGGAAATTATCTTGATGTTGTGTCTATAGCAGCAGACTGTGACGGAGACAGCCTGCTCATCAAAGCCGTTCCTCACGGCCCGACATGCCATACAGGGGAAGAAAGCTGCTTTTTCAATAATATCGAAGTCAGTGAACCGAAAGAAAGTTATGACTTTCATGTAGTGTATGATCTGTTCGATGTTATCAAAGGCAGAAAGGAAAATCCCATCGAAGGATCCTATACAAACTACCTGTTTGATAAAGGAATCGATAAGATCCTCAAAAAAGTAGGTGAAGAATCTGCTGAAACTATTATCGCTGCGAAAAACAACGCACCGGATGAAATCATTTATGAAACGAGCGATCTTATCTATCATCTTCTCGTAATGCTCTGTGACAGGGGAGTTGACCCGAAAGAGATTTTCAATGCATTACATTTAAGAAGAAGCGGCAAATATTAATATTATTCTCAAAATAATACCTGAAGGAGAAGAGTTGCCGGCTATATTTGACAATATATATTATTTGTGGTATGATATTTAATCAGTTAGCGGTAACAAACAATATATCTACGGAGGTATTTAATGCTTATATTTGTGTTGGGAGGCGTCAAATGTGGCAAGAGTATGCTTTCTCAGTGTGCATCAAAACATCTGCACGAAAAGAGAGGCGGAAATCTGTATTATGTTGCAACAATGGTGCCTCACGATGACGAAGACAGAAAGAGAGTGGACCGTCATCTTAAAGACAGAGAAAACTGGGGCTTTGAAACTGTGGAAGAACCGTGCTATTTTCCGCAGATCAGAGACAGATTCACAAAAGACGATGTACTCCTTATTGACAGTATGACCGCATATGTACAGAACATTATGTTCGGAGATGACGACATCGTCAACGGAATAAAAATGGACGATATCGCCCGACATGTGATCGAGCTGAGTGAAGTTTCGGGAGATGTTGTCGTTGTTTCGGATTATATATTTTCCGATGCGATAATCTACGAAACTCTTACGGAAAGATATCGTGAATGGCTCGGAAGAGTACATATTGATATTGCCAGAGCGGCAGATGTGGTCATTGAATGTGCTTATTCCAACCCGAAAATCATTAAGTGTGAAGCTGAACTTGACCTCGACAGCATTTTTGCTCATTTCAAGACACTGGATTCACACCTGAGTTATGCGGATATTTAAGAAAAATGATTAAATTATTGCTTATTTGTATGGGGATGTTCACGAAACTTCCCCTTCCGATAG
>SVCP01000071.1 GCA_015058295.1 Anaerofustis stercorihominis | reverse complement strand
TAACTCAGAAAATAATAAAAGAACATCTTGTAAGCGGAACCATAGAAAAGGGAAGTCCCATTTCCATAAAAATAGACAAAACGCTTACACAGGATTCAACAGGTACAATGGCATATCTTCAGTACGAAGCTATCAGTGATGAGCCTGTAAAGACAGAATGTTCCGTCGCATACATAGATCACAATATGCTTCAGAGTGGTCCGGAAAATATGGATGACCATATTTACATACAGACTATCGCAGACAAAAGCGGCGTTATATTTTCACGTCCCGGAAACGGTATCTGCCACAGGCTTAACCTGGACAGATTTTCTGCTGTCGGAAAAACACTTCTCGGTTCAGACAGCCATACACCGACATGTGGTGCCGTTGCAATGATTGCAATCGGTGCCGGAGGACTTGATGTTGCCGCAGCTATGGCAGGTGGAGCGTATTTCCTCAACATGCCCGAAGTTGTTGGTGTTGAGCTCACTGGTGCTTTGCGTCCGGGAGTAGGGGCGAAAGATGTTATTCTCGAAGTTCTCAGGATCCTTTCCGTAAAAGGCGGAGTAGGTAAGGTAATAGAATATTTCGGTGAAGGTGTAAAGAATCTCTCAGTATCACAGAGGGCGACTATCACAAATATGGGTGCCGAACTCGGTGCTACCACATCAGTATTTCCTGCAGATGAAAGAGTCGAAGAATTTTTCATTGCTCAGGACAGAATCAACGACTTTAAATATCTTGCGGCGGATGACGGCTGTAG
Source organism: Anaerofustis stercorihominis (assembly GCA_015058295.1). Lineage (GTDB taxonomy): Bacteria > Bacillota > Clostridia > Eubacteriales > Anaerofustaceae > SVCP01. The sequence continues at coordinate 5,275 of SVCP01000071.1, read as the reverse complement.
TTATGATCAGATTGTAAAGATCGATATGAGCGCACTTGAGCCGCTTGCTGCAATGCCTCACAGTCCGGATAATGTAAAGAAAGTAAAAGATATCGAAGGAATAAAGCTGAATCAGATCATCGTCGGAAGCTGCACTAACTCATCTTATGAAGATCTTGTAACCGTTGCAAAAATACTCGACGGAAAGACAGTTCACAAAGATGTCAGCTTTGCCATTGCACCGGGCTCAAAACAGGTACTGAAAATGCTTGCTGATGAAGGATATCTCTCAATGCTTATTGAAAGCGGCGCAAGACTTCTTGAATGTGGTTGTGGTCCATGTATCGGTATGGGGCAGTCTCCGAATTCCGCAGGTGTATCCCTCAGAACATTCAACCGTAATTTCAAGGGAAGAAGCGGAACTGTAGATGCTGATGTGTATCTTATCAGTCCGGAAGTTGCGGCAGTGAGTGCCATAACGGGAGTTCTCACTGATCCTATGAGAAAAGTCGATTTTGTTGTGGATGCTCCGAAATCATATCCTATCAACGACAATATGTTCATTTATCCGTCAAAAGACAAGAATACCCCTGTTGTGAAAGGACCGAACATCAAACCATTTCCAAAAGCATATGCTCCGAAAGAAGAACTTGTTTGCCCAGTGATTACAAAACTCGGAGACAACATCACAACAGATGATATTATGCCGTCAAATGCAAAACTTCTGCCGTACAGATCGAATATAGAGCATCTCAGCAATTTCTGCCTCACTCCTGTGGACGAAGCTTTCCCGGAAAAAGCGAAGAAAGAGGAAAACGGATCGGTTATCCTTGCAGGCGAAAACTACGGACAGGGCTCAAGCCGTGAACATGCGGCTCTTGCTCCGCTATACCTTTCGGTCAAAGCTGTACTTGCAAAATCATTCGCAAGAATTCATAAGAGTAACCTTATCAACAACGGAATTCTTCCTTTGGTATTCGTCGACACGAATGATTATGACAGGATTGACGAATATGATGTTGTAAGAATTGCGGATCTTATTCCTGCAATAAATGAAGAAGATATCATTGTTGAAAACACAACAAAGAACGAAACATATAAAGTAAAGCTTATTGCAAACGAAAGGGAGAGAATGCTTCTTTCTCACGGCGGGCTTATAAACTACCTCAAAACAATATAGGAGATATTTATGACAAAAATAACACTTATTCCCGGTGACGGTATCGGCCCGGAGATCACAGCCGCAGCACTTCAGATCATAGAAAAAAGCGGTGCAGACATCGAATTTGAAGAATATTATGCAGGGGTTACAGCCCTTGAAAAATGCGGGGATATACTTCCGGCAGAAACTGTTGCAAACATAGAAAAAAATACAGTGGCTCTTAAAGGCCCGCTCACAACACCTCTGGGAACAGGCTTCAGAAGTGTAAACGTACAGCTCAGAAAGATATTTGATCTTTATGCGAATGTACGCCCTGCCAAAAACTTTAAAGGGATCAGAACTCCTTTTGACGGGGTTGATCTTATTACAGTCAGGGAAAATACAGAAGGGCTTTATACAGGTATTGAATACGAAATAAATAAAGATGTTACCCAGGCCGTACGTGTTATAACAAGACCGTCAACGGAACGGGTAATAAAATATGCGTTTGACCTTGCTGTATCACAGGGAAGAAAGAAAGTATCCGTATTTCATAAATCCAATATCATGAAGATCACCGACGGGCTGTTCACTTCTGTGGCGGAAGAGATAGCAAAGGGTTATCCGGGAATCGAATGTGATTATCATATTATTGATGCGGCTTGTATGAAACTTGTTACGAATCCTGAAAAATTCGATGTTATTGTTACTTCGAATCTTTTTGGAGATATTATTTCCGACCTTACGAGCGGTCTTATCGGAGGTCTGGGGCTTACATGCGGATCAAACATCGGAAAAGATGCTGCGATATTCGAGGCTGTTCACGGTTCAGCTCCTGATATTGCAGGGCAGAATAAAGCAAATCCCACGGCACTTCTTATGGCGGCAGTACAGATGCTTTATCACATTGGTCAGCCTGATGCTGCGGTTAAAATTCAGACTGCTGTGGAAAGGACCATCGAAGAAGGGAAATATACAACAGTTGATATCGGAGGAAATACTTCCTGCAGTGATTACGCAAAAGCAGTAATAGATAATATGTAATATAAATATACTATACCCCGGAGAAATACCGGGGTAAATTTTTACAAAAAATATTAATAATAATGATAATTATTATTGACAAGGTTGGATATATATGTTATCATAATGCCACAGAGAAAACAAAAGCGACAGCTTAAAAAATAAATTAAACGCAGGAGACAAAATTATGAAAAACATTAACATTACTGATGACATTCGCTATGTAGGAGTGAACGACCACCAGGTAGACCTTTTTGAAGGACAGTATATCGTGCCGAACGGTATGGCATATAACTCGTATGTTATCCTTGATGAAAAGATCGCAGTTATGGACACCGTAGATGCAAACTTCAACGATGAATGGCTTAAAAATATCGAAGAAGTTATCGGATGCAATACACCGGATTACCTCATCATCCAGCACATGGAGCCGGACCACGCAGCGAATATTGATAAATTCATGGAAAAATATTCCGAAACAACGATCGTATCTTCAGAAAAAGCTTTCGGAATGATGGGACAGTTCTTCGGAACAGATTATGCAGACAGAAGAATCATCGTAAAAGAAGGCGATACACTTACTCTTGGCAGCCACACACTTGCGTTCGTTGAAGCACCGATGGTACACTGGCCGGAAGTTATCGTTACATACGACGTAAAAGATAAAGTGCTCTTCTCAGCAGACGGCTTCGGAAAATTCGGAGCACTCGATGTAGAAGAAGACTGGGCTTGCGAAGCAAGAAGATACTACATCGGTATCGTAGGTAAATACGGTGAACAGGTACAGAGACTTCTCCAGAAAGCGGCTACACTTGATATCGCTATCATTTGCCCGACACACGGACCTGTTCTTACAGAAAATCTCGGTTACTACCTTAACCTTTATGACACATGGTCATCATACAAGCCGGAAGATGAAGGCATCGTGATTGCTTACACATCAGTATACGGCAACACAAAGAAAGCAGTAGAACTTCTCGCTGAAGAACTTGAAAAGAACGGCGCACCGAACGTAGTTGTTCATGACCTTGCAAGATGTGATATGGCAGAAGCAGTTGAAGATGCATTCCGTTACTCAAAACTCGTCCTTGCAACAACATCATATAACGCAGGAATCTTCCCGTTCATGCATACATTCATCAATAAGCTTACGGAAAGAGATTATCAGAACAGAACAGTTGCTTTCATGGAAAACGGTTCATGGGCACCCTGCGCAAACAGAGTAATGAAAGAACTTCTCGCAGGCAGCAAAAACCTTACATTTGCAAAGAACGATGTGACAATCTGGTCAGCGCTTAATGCAGGCAGTACAGATAAGGTAAAAGCTCTTGCAAAAGAACTCAGCAGAGAATACACAGCTCAGAACAATGATCTTGCTGACAAGAATGATCTCACAGCACTCTTCAACATCGGCTATGGTCTGTATGTAGTAACATCAAACGATGGTGAAAAAGACAACGGTCTTATCGTAAACACAGTTGTTCAGCTTACAAACACACCGAACACGGTAGGAGTAGCAGTAAATAAATCAACATACTCACATGACGTAATCAAGGCTACAGGCAAACTCAATGTAAACTGCCTCACAACAGAAGCTCCGTTCTTCGTGTTCCAGCACTTCGGATTCCAGAGCGGAAGAGATGTTGATAAATTCGAAGGATGCGTTGATCTCAGAAGCGACAATGGTCTCAGATATCTCCCGAGATACATTAACTCATTCATGGCACTCAGCGTAATCAACTACATCGACCTCGGAACACACGGAATGTTCGTATGCTCAGTAGACGAAGCGAGAACATTCTCCGACAAACCGACGATGACATACTCTTACTACTTCGACCACGTTAAACCGAAACCGAATACAGAAGGCAAAACAGGTTATGTTTGCAAAACCTGCGGCTGGATCTATGAAGGCGAAGAACTTCCGGCAGACATCGTTTGTCCGCTTTGCAACCACGGAGCTCTCGACTTCGAAAAGATTCAGTAAATATATACAGACTTCGCGAAAGCGAAGTCTTTTTTGTATTGAATTTATAGGATAATGAAACCTTGTAAGATGGATACAAACTACTCAGAAGCAGTCTGAAAGATTGTCGAATCCGATCAAGGAGAAATACGATATGAGTGAAAGCAAGATCGAACTCAAAGATATTTATGATGATGCAATACTGCAGGGATGTACGGATGGTGCAAATATAACCAGAATTTGTGATGCAAAGCTGAGAGTTGACCATTCAACAGAATTGACGGTAAGGGCTCTGGCATGCGGTTTGGCTGACAGGCTTGCCGGAATGCTGAATGGAGATCCGAAGGTTGCGTATGTAATAGCAAGTATCTTATACACTTCCACGATATTGTACGGAAAAATCGGAGAAGAATTCCTGAGAGGGAAAATGCGTGAAACGGGAGAAGACTTTTCTCAGGAAGAGTATTCTCTTGCAGTTGCAGAGTCTGTGCTCAAAAACTATAATGGAAACAGAAAACAAAAAGTCACCGAAGGTGTCATCGCAGCTTTGTCGGATAAGGACAATAAAGAAGCAAATGCTGCCAAAGCGGGAATAGTGAAACATGATCTGATATGGCAGGTAAATATGGAAATGGTGGAAGAACTGGATGAAGCGTATCTGAATGGTGAAATTATAAAAATACAGACATTGCAGGAAACAATTATGAGAACCAAATACGGCGATATTGATGAAAGTTCTGCACTTGAAAATCTGAATATAATATACCACTATCTGAAACAAAACATACACAAAATCGTACCTGTGTACAGAGAAATATATCCGGAAATATCCGAAGAAAAACTGCTTGTATATTATATTGCCAGATTGGGATATGAGGAAGTTGCAAGGGTAAAAGCCCTGGCAGCTACGGCCGAATAGTTTACAGCTTGTCCGTAAAACAAGTTGCAAAGAGGTATTTAAACGGTGGGCGTTATCACAAAAATAATTGCCATACCATGACGTAGGTGCGTTATGATATGGCAATTTAGTTTTTATTCATGTACAGAGAACCAAGCCCTATTTGGCGGTAATAAAATCAATCCAGCCGAAATGTACATATATCATACATATCTATCAACTAGGAACTTGCTGTACAATGCGTATGATGTATGTATAAAATCATAAG
>SVCP01000070.1 GCA_015058295.1 Anaerofustis stercorihominis | reverse complement strand
GCATTACGGAATGTTGTCGGAAGAACAAACGTCATTTTTCATGGAAAATATGCGTTCTGCAGCTATTGAGAGTGGAGAGTTTATTCTGGGTATGTTGAAAAACAATATGACAAAAGATGAAATTTCCGATGCAGTGTTTGACAGATATATAAAAGGATATGTGGATTCTATCTATCCTGAAGATGCGGCAAGACTCAACACATCTATTATGATTGATCTTATCGAAAAAGAACTTTTGTAACAGACATATAAAAAACAGCCTGATATGGCTGTTTTTTGTTTTTATCAGTAATCAAATACGTTCTTGATTATTCTTTGTGGGCAAGCTTTTACGCAAAGCATACATTCAAGGCATCTTTCACCGTGATATGTTACTTTACAGTCTTTACCCATTTCAAGCGCATTCACAACACATACCGCTGTACATGCACCACAGTGAACACATTTATCAAAGTCGATTGAAATTGATTTGCCATCTGTGTCTACTATAATACCAACATCATTGAGATATCTGAGCGCTTCTCCGATCTTATCTTCTTCGCCTTCAATTCCGAGAAGAAGTGTTCCTTCGAGTTTATAGTCGACATGTGCTTTCAGTATGTTGAAAGAAATATCGAATTTCTTTACAAGGTTATATGTAACAGGTTCAGCCGTAAGGTCTTTGGGGAAGGTAAGGCGTATTTTCATCTGTTTCATTACTTGTTACCCCCTTTCTCACGAATTGCAAGTGAATTGAGAGAATTATTCATCGGGAAATATGTAACAGGTTCTGTAAGGAAGAATTCGCCTTTTTCAATCTGTTCTTTAAGAACTGTTGCGATCTCTTTCGCTTTGTATCTGCTTGAGAGGGGAGCAGTTTTTACCTGTTTACCGTTGATTTCTACGCTTCCGCTTCTGAGCTGTGCATAATTTACCTTCGCGACAAAATCATCGCTTCCATCTTTGATCGAATAGTCGCAGATGGATGTATAAATATCTTCGTCTTTAACGCAGAGATATTTAAGCATTTCCATATCAAGTACAGGAATAGGAATACCGATACCGACAAACATGCTCGTTCCATACTTTTCAAATACTGCAGGGCGGATAAAGTCAGTACTCATCTGTTTCATATCGCCTGTTACAGCAAGTGTTGCAGCTCCGCCGAGTGGAACCCCGTTTTCACCTCTCGGTCTTGCTGTATTGAACTGTGTACCCTGCCATGTGACATATCCCTGAGCACCTGCAAGGAAAATCCTTGTTCCAAGGCCTATAGTTCTCAGATACGGGTCGTTGAGAAGCGGACTCAGCTGACCGGAAGTCGCGTATGTTACGTTTCCATAGTTCGGCTGCAGAACACCCATATATGTATATATTCTCTTTGAAGAAGAGTTTGTTGCCGCTGAATAGTTCTGGTAACAGTTGCGCGGATTATAAAGGTATGCTTCGTTCATATCTTTGATATTTACGTATGTAGAGACCTCTTTTCTCGGGTAACAATCCGTGCCTTTGCCGGTAGCCCGGAGGTATACATCCTTACCGTCAATAAGATCGCAGATTACATGCGCACCACCATATTCATAGCTCTTATCAGTGCTTTCCTGTGTGGCTCCGATAAATGTATCTACAGCAGCAAGTCCGCCGTTACATTCTACATTATTAAGATATATTTTTTCCATTCTGATAGGCGGTGTTGCGTGTCCGAAGTTCAGGAAAGCTCCCGAAGAACACATAGGGCTGAATGTTGCAGTCGTTACAACATCAACTATTTCAAGTGCCTTTTCATAACCTTCACTTTCAACTATGGAGATTATTTCATCCGCATCTACAACTACCGCTTTTCCGGAAGCAATTTTTTCGTTGATTTCCTGATATGTTTTAGCCATATTTCCTCCGAAATTACGTGAATTATACCTTTTAGTATAATATAAAAATCGCTGATTGTAAATGTATTTTTAATTTATCAAATAAATAATCCGTACAATGTAAACGGATACATCGTACGGACATATACAATATGATTTTTTTCTTAATTTATCGATTAGATCAGTTCATATTCGGATCATTCGGATTCTCTCCGTTCATATTGAGGGAAGGATCAACTACCACCGGATTCTGATCTACCAGTGAATGGACAATGGCTTCTGTCTGTTCAAGACGTTTGGTATAATCATCAGCATTGTCTGTATAGCTTATACTGAGCAGATAATTATTGGTATCATAACTCATATTGAATTTAAACGCAAGGCCATCTTCCGTATTGTTCTGAGTTGCATAAAGTTTATAATATGTAAGTTCATCATATTTATAAGCTGTAGGCTCTTTTACGTCGCAGTCAGGATACCATTGAGGAACAGATTCTTTGATATTGACAACAAAATCCGCAAGCGTAGGGAATAACTCAGCAGGGTAAGGAATTACTACGAAATATATTCCTTCTTTCTTGTTTATAAACTCGAAAAGCGCACCTGAGTTAAGCAGCCCCTCTGCGTTTTCCCACTCATCTGTCAGCGTAATAGCGTATGATTCGTCTTTGGACATATATTCCACGGGTTTCGCTTCAGAACAACCTGCTGTGAACATAAAAAGTAATACCATAATTATTGCTGTGATTTTTTTCATAAAGACTCCATTATTTCTATTCCATATATTTGTATATTTTTATTTCTCCGACAACGTCGGAAATATAAATCTGAGATGTATTTGTTCCGTAATTATAGATAACACTGCCGTATTTGCTTAATGCGGACAATTCAACAGGGTACTCACTGTAAAAATCACCCTTACAGTGATTCAAGGTGAGATTGAATCCGTCTGTATCATTCAGATACAAAATGACATTGCCATCTGATGAACTTATATCCATGCGGTTTGTATTTGAATTTATATTTGCTGTAATATCATCAGCAGCAACAACTGAAACTTCGTTGTATTCTCCGTCAAAAGTCACGCTGCTATTTTCACTGGTATATCTTGCTATATTCCCGTAACAATACGATGCTATGATATCTGAATTTACGCTGCTAAGCTCGAGCTGTTCACATCTTATGTTATTTGCGGCAACTATCCCGTCCGTTGCTTTTACAAAAACAGCGTCATTTGAGGCATTGACAATATTCTTGATCGAAACAAAACCTGTCGCATTTACATTCACACTGATTTTTTGATTTTCAAACAGTTCCTGTGGAATATAAATGCAGACTTTCGAATCCAGATACTTTGGTGATGTTATGTTAAACACTTTACCATCTGCATCGATATGAATGAGTTCATCCACGGAGGGTTCAGATGTTATCAGGAATGTATCATAGTACGTGGACATGACATAAAGCTCTCTCGCATTAATGTCGATGTTTATTTCGTTCAGCATATGATGACAGGAACTTATATATTCATCAATGGCCTTTCTGATGTCATCAGTGACATCGGATACACTTTCCTGTATTTCTTCAGGTCCTGTACTGGCATGTATGTGGAGGCTCTGAAATAAATCCTCAACATTTTTATTGCCTCTCAGTGCAGATGCTCCGAAATACAGGCAAGACATAAATATAACAGAGATGAATAAAGTGAGCAAAAAATTCCTGAGGTCTTTCTTGTTTATTTTCATCACATTCTCCGGAGTATGTTTGTAATTACATTATACACAAAATTCCGGTTTTTTGTATGGATTTAATATATTTTTAATAATTTTTATTGCAGTTCAATACACATTCTCACTTTCATCTTCGCAGGACATATACTCTTCGTCATAAGGATAACATATTTTCCCAGTAATTTCATCAAGGTACATTATCCAATATGCATATTCTCCATATGAAGGAACAAGGTAAACGAATCCAGTCGCTCCGAAAAAAGGTTGTCTGCCGTCCTTTATGTGACATAATACCCCGTATGTAATATATTGCACGGAATTAATGGTCATTTTTCCGATTATTTTCTGAGGAAGAGTAGCACCTTCTGTCATAGTATCGTGATAATTCAGATACGGAAACCATGCAGGTACCTGCTGTCCGTTGAACATTATCTTTATTCCATCGGAACGTAAAATATCTTCATCAAAGACATACATACTGTGCTCGGGAAGCCTGCAATCAAAATTATCGAATTCTTCAAGGCCTTTAAACTGTTCTTTCTGCGCTTTAAATTCATTTATCTCATGTCTTTTGTTGTGAGTTACAAGCACTGGTGGATCGGCTGTGCTTTTTTTCATTTCTTTGTTTTTATCATGCTCTTCGGTCAGGTATATTTCATCATTATTTACAGGAGCATTTTTATACTCTTCAGATCCGACAGTAAAGACATGATCAAAAACAATGCTGTCTGTGTATATATCAGCTATCTGTACCTGTGTAAGATTATCTGTTATGATCTTTACATTTTTTTCGTCAGTTTTTATAATATCCGCAACAGTTTCTTTACCGTCATCATATTTAAGCAATACAGCATACTCTGTACTGTTGTCCGTAATTTTAATATTCAGCATATCGCCTTCAAGTGACAATGAAATATTTTTATTGACATCAGCTATATTTTCAAGTTTCATAATACATTCTCCCTGATTTTGTTTATACTATTTATTATCATCACCGGTAAATTATGATTAGTGTTGCTAAAAATAAACAATTGTTGTAAAATATATAGGCTGTTTTTACGGCGTTATTCTCAGGAGGTAATTATGAACAGAATAACTCAAACTCTCGCAGCTGAATTCAGCCTTGAAGAACAAAGAGTTGAATCTACAATTAAACTTATAGATGAGGGAAATACTATCCCGTTTATCGCTCGTTACAGAAAAGAAGTTACAGGAAATATGAGCGATGAAATATTAAGAGCATTCGATGAAAGACTCAAATATCTCACAGCTCTTGAACAGAGAAAAGAAGATGTTATCCGTCTCATCGACAAGCAGGAAAAGCTCACAAAAGAACTTGAGGAGAAAATTTTCAATGCGGACAGCATCAAAGATGTTGATGATTTATATCTGCCGTTCAGACCAAAGAAGAGAACAAGAGCATCCATTGCTATAGAAAAGGGACTTGAACAACTGGCAAATGACATTGAATCATTGAAATTCACATATGAAGATATCGTAAAAAAAGCGGAAAGTTTTATTAATGAAGAAAAAGGGGTAAAATCTGCAGATGATGCTCTTAACGGTGCAAAAGACATTCTTGCGGAAAGAATATCGGAAGTCGCTGAGCACAGAAAAATGATTCGAGAGATGACGATGAAATACTCAATGATCTCATCAGTCCCCGTAAAAGGTATGGAAAATGAAGTCAATGAATTTCAGGCATATTATGAATACAGTGAATCTGTAAGAACGATTCCTGATCACAGAATTCTTGCCCTCAACAGAGGTGAGGATAAAAAGGTTCTCAAGGTCATTTTAAATGCTCCCGTAGATACAGTAATTGCATATCTAAGAAAAATGACAGGCATTGGTTCAGATGATATACTTATGAACGAAGTAATTGCTGACAGCTATAAACGACTTATTTCTCCGTCCATTGAAAGGGAAGTAAGAGGAGAACTTACGCAGAGAGCGCAGGAAAGTGCGATTACCGTCTTTGCGAGAAATCTCAAAGCTCTTCTCATGGCTCCGCCACTTAAGGGAAAAGTGATCATGGGGCTCGACCCTGCATTCAGAACCGGATGCAAGATCGCTGTAATTGATGAAAACGGAAAATATCTGGACAGTACAACGGTATATCCCACAGAACCACAGAAAAAAATTGCTGAAGCAAAGAAAATCCTCCTCGGACTTATCGAAAAATACGGTGTTGAAGTTATATCTATCGGCAATGGAACAGCAAGCCGTGAAAGCGAAGTATTCGTAGCTGAAATGATCAGGGAAAGCGGACTTGATATTGACTATGTAATCGTAAACGAAGCCGGTGCCAGTGTTTATTCTGCAAGTGAATTTGCAACAAAAGAATATCCCGAGCTTAATGTTTCTCTCAGGGGTGCAATTTCTATCGCACAGAGGCTGAAGGATCCGTTGAGCGAACTCGTAAAGATCGAACCTCAACATATCGGTGTAGGACAATACCAGCATGATGTAAATCATGCTGGTATTGTCCTACACCGAT
>SVCP01000069.1 GCA_015058295.1 Anaerofustis stercorihominis | reverse complement strand
ATATCACGGTCAAAGGTTGTTTCAAGATTTTTATCCCAGTCAACCACCCAGGTGATAATAGAATATTTTCCGTTGTGTGATGCTGTGGCTATATCCATTACGGCAGGCGAAGTGTTGCTGTTTGCATTGAGATATACAAATCTCTGACCGTACCATTCTTCGCGGAATGCTTCTTTCTCATCATCTGTCATACCGCCGAGTTCTTCATCGTTGTATGCATCGCCCGTATTGCTCCATATACCGGTGTCAGCATCATAAATAAGATACATTATGGCAGAATCCGCAGTGTATGCATTCTGAATGGTTTCAGGAGTTATATCATCAAATTCCATTTTTGTGTAGTACAGAACCACCTGATTTCCATTCGGCATATAGGTGAGTTTAGGAAGAACATCACCAAGTCCGTCAGGTCTGGTCAGAGTAACAGCATCGTTTTCAGGAACGGGAACGTCACCGCTCACATCAAACACCCTGGTCTGAATATCAAGATTTTCCAGTGCATACTGGAGGTCGTGACTTTCGTCCATAACCTTGCCGACAGATGACCATGCAACCATCACTTTATTATCACCCATCTTCACCATTTCGGGAAATGCATCATATGTTCCGTCATCACAAAGAGCTTCAGGTTCTGCCCATGATGTGCCGTTGTAATATGTCCACATAAGTCTGCCGTAGTTTTTGCCCGATCTCTCTATCGCATCATCTATGAATACCGAGAAAATATTGCCGTTTGCAAGTTGTACATTTTTCATATACATTTGCCTTGGTACGCCTCTTAAAAGTTCCGTTTCGGTTGTTGCATTTTCCACACCTATTTCGCTCATAAGCGTGATTTCGCCGCCTGATTGCCACGAAGTTCTTTCACTGAGATAATCTCTTGAGACAGGTTCCGTAACAGAAACCTTCGCCTCTGTGTTCTCTTCAATTGCCGCAGACATCAGTGACATATATGATGAAGTATCAAATTCTATATGTTCATTCTGTCCTTCCGTGCTGAAGAGTTTAAATGTATCTCCTGCTAACTCTTCCGTATATACTTCAAAACCAAGAACGTTTACTTCAAAATTCAGAGCTATGTTTATATCTCCGTACGCATAATAATTACTTTCTGTAAACCTGAAGTCCATATCAGAGTCAAACACTCCGGTAAGACCTACGCCGACGATAGTAACTGTAAATGAGGCATTTACGGAAATTTTGGGGTCTATAAAAAGATATCCCTCACGCCTTACATTGTCCATTTTCTTGAACATACCAAATGTTTCGGGATCGTATAATACTGCACCGTTGGTCTGATAATCATCCGGATATTCAGTGTACATATGATAAATGCCTGCAACCTTGGCTTCCAGGTCAAATTTCAGAAGAACTCCTAATCCGGGACAGAGTCTGAATTTTTGCTGTGCATTAACAGTTGTGTCTATTGCCACGCAAAGCTGAAGATCTTCGAAATAATATTTATCGCCACGGGGTGAAATCCTCAGATTAAATCCGACACTCGGAGTTATATTCCATTTGAACATACCCGTAGTTTTAAATTTACTCTTGGAAGGCTTTCCGCCGGCACTTTTGTTGTTATACATCGTGTTGAGCCATTCCTTCATATCATTTTCATATTTGGAATCTGATGTTGACTTTTTCTTGCCTTTGAAAAGAAAATCTTCTCCGAATGAATAATCTGACATATACCAGGTATAGGCATCTTTTTCGCTTTCGGGAATGTTCGGAGGACTGTAGATGGTGGATACGGGATTTTCGATTCCTATTTCACCAAGGTCCACATTGCCGAGAGGGTTTCCGATTATGCTTGCAACGAACCCTGTCGTCATTGTTTCCTCCAAAGCGGTACTGCCGATAAGACCGAGTGCCAATGTGTCAAGCCTGAGAGGAACTATGAAGGTATATCCTGTGTCTATCGGATTGTACCACAGATTATTCTGGTCTGCAAACTGAACATAAAGCCTGTCACCTGCCTGAATATCTTTTTTGGGGTTGAATTTAATTGTGGCTGTGAGAACGGAGCCGTTCTTTTCAACCGTAGTAACATAGCCGTCTGTTTCATTGCAGTCAATTTTTTCATATCCGTATTTGTCGTAGATGTAAAAGTGTGCGTTTGAAGCGCGGATTGAACTTATATCTTCTATTTTGATTGTAACTGTAAACTCTTTGTCTTCTACATCAACAGCATTCTGCTCAAAAGCAATTTCTCTTCTGTCGCCGGCAGGAGTATCCTGAGATATGTAGCCTGCACTCATACTCTTTAACGAGAACATTTCAAGTGCTTTAAGACGGATTTCGCTTTCCTGATTAACAAGTGATATTATATGGTTGTACTGAGCATCTCCCACTGTAATGCCGGCTCCCATATATCCCCACGGAGAAGGAAGCATTATATCAAGTTCATAGTTTCCCTTACCATCTGTCTGCGTGATATTTCCGCCTATATTAACTTTTGCGGCTACCACCGGTTCGGTTGCGACATTTGAGACGTTTTCACCCTTTGTCTTTATGTCAAAAAGTGTTCTTTTCTCCCTTACTACGCGTCCCTTCCTTGTAACGGTTGCACTGACGGATTTGGGTGCAAAATAATACTGATAACGTGTGTTGTTCTGATCCAGAGTAATCGGAAGAATATTTCCTATTACCTCATCGGGGTTTGCGGTTTTTAAATCTCTGTCGGAATATTCATCGCCCTCATCACCGATTGTACCGTTGTTATTGGTATCTCCGGTCATATTTTTCCAGGATACATAATAATTTTCGGGTACCAGAGCCTTAATGGTATAACTCCTACCGAGGAAAGGTTCACTGAGCCACATACTGCCGTTACTGTCAGAATAGTCTCCCTCATAGGTTCCTGTTTCTTCATTCAGTGAAATGTTGGAGTCGTACACTAAACCTTTAAGGTCTTCTACAGGTCTTGAAGCATACGCAAGTGGGGAATAACCCACATAAAAAATCTGACTGTCTGTAAGCGGTTTAACCCACATATCTGCATATGCTGTAAATTCACCCTTTGATGTGTCTGTTTCCGTAAGAACAGTTTTTCCCGTTTCATTTCCGCCGGTATGGATTGTTTCACCTTCTTTATAATAGGTGATTTGACCGCCGCCGGGATTTCCGTTTGGCCAGTAGAGAAAACCGTTTGGAGTGCGGTCTGAAAGAGGAAACATCTGCATTCTTATCACAGAATATTTGGGAACTGTTATTGTGTAATATTGAGTAGCCAGATTGTTTCTTGACGGATCAAGGGAAATCCTGTTATAGAGATCAAATACGTTATTTATGTATGAACCCTTGTTTTCCTTGTTGAAAGCACCATCAGTATCTGCGTTTTCAAAGTTTACGGTTACCATTTCCTGTGCATATACAGGGTAGAAAACAAGACCTGAATCATCGGAACTGTTTCCGTCAAGTACACCTGCATTCATAAGTGCTTTTACAAAATCATAATCCGGTGTGAATGTGACCTTATGGGTGGTTGGGTCAGTTTTCATAACATATACGTTTTTGTTTCTGTATTGACTTCTGTCAAAATCATAAACATCATATTTGTCACTTTTTGAATTTACAACACGCACTTCTTTGAGATATATTCCGTTTCCTTCATTTTCTTTGGTATACATTGACTCTATTGTTACAGTGTTGGTATTATTGCTGTAAAAAGCATCAACGGTACTTCCGTTCGATGTTATGGTAATAGACCCGGGGTCGTATGACAGTGTTCGGGGAATATTTTCGTAACTATCATAATAAATGTCATAACAATTGGGAGTTCCCTCTATAAAATCGTATACTTTTCTGTTAAAGGTTTCAACAGGTTCTGCTGCAGATATTCCGTATTTTGCCCAGTGGAAGGTTACAGGATTTCCGAGATATGCTTTTGGGTTATGCTGACCTGCTGTACGAACCTTTGTTGAAAACTGGAAGTAATAGTTGTCATTGTACGGACCAACATCCAGGGAGTGCTGCTCCCATCCGTCGGTTTTTGCCAATTCAGTATATCCTGCAACAGAGCCGCTCCATTTTCGTTCACTGTCTATTTCAAAATAAGAGGTAAAACTTGTTCCTATGCCTCCGACGTTTATGTAGAAATCTATTTTTTTACATCCGGTTAAATTTTTTGTTCCGTTGGTTGTCCAGGCTCTGCCGCCGCCGCTCTTCTTTTCGTGAAGCATAAGGTCGTCATTTTCAGCCCACTGCGAACTTCCGTTGGTCTTTCCGTTGGTGATATCATTTGACCATCCGCCCGGAAAATCCTTGAGTTTCAATTCCGTAACAGCCTGACCCAAAGTTACATTGGATGATAAAAGAGATAAGGTATTTTCTGCGGATTTGTCATCTTCGGTTCCGGACTCTCCGAGGATTTCTATATCCACATAATAATTACCTATTTCCGCTTTTTCGTCTGATTCCAGACGGACACCGAATTTTCCGTCACGTGAAAAATCATATGCCTCGATTTTAACCTTCTTTTCCCTTTCTCCCGGAACAAATGCAATCGCCTGCATATCCATA
This sequence comes from Anaerofustis stercorihominis, assembly GCA_015058295.1. Classification (GTDB taxonomy): domain Bacteria; phylum Bacillota; class Clostridia; order Eubacteriales; family Anaerofustaceae; genus SVCP01. The sequence goes on along the minus strand of SVCP01000069.1, from coordinate 1,614 downwards.
TTGAGATATGCTTCATAGGGGGCACTGCCTTTAACAGTTGAAAGATATACAACGTTAAAATATTCTGTGCCGGATTCACGGCGCAAGGTCACATATGTTTCGTTTTTATCTTTTGTCAGCAAATTATCATCACACAAAAGTGTAATGAAGGGTGTTTCATATTGTTCATCATCAGTGATGGTTACATATGTAGTAGCACTTGCAGAAACTTTTGTGTTTTCAGCACTTGCTCCTGTCAGAGCCAGGAGAAAAACTTTGTCCTTTTCCGCTTTTTGGTTATCAAGAATTTTAATTACAATATTTTTTTCGGTTTCTCCGGCTGAAAATTCAATATATCCGTCCGCACCCTCTGCATCAAAAAGATATTCATATACCTCGTCTAAAACTTCTTTTGTTTCCCCGGCGGCAAGGCTGGCATCCGATGAAATGGGTGCCATGTTAAGATATGCTGCCTGTGCATCAAGAAGTTTAGAACCGGTGCTTTTTGCGGCTTTTTTATATGTTATTTCTGCATCTTCTTTATCCGAAAGGATGTCTTCGTCTGTTGTATTTTTGCCATCTGAAACAACGTCTTCGCTTTTTGTACCGTCTTCGGTACCGGTATCATGGGTTAATCCATCGGCAATTTCATAATCCGAATCCTCACTGTACGAAAAATCGCTGATATCGGGCTTGATACCTGAAACTTTTTTAAAAGGATTTCCGTCTGCATCTAAAATAACATAGTCTTCGCCATAGGTTGAAATAAGGTCAGCCGCCTTAAATGAAACCACAGTTTCGATAGATGTATCACCGTATCTTTTAAGGGTTACATTTACAGTGTTATTACCTTCCTCGAAACTATATTCCGTAGCAGAAAAATCTATTATAGATACTTCTTCTGTGGGGTTATTAGTGCTTTTTTCTTCTTGGACATTATTTGCTTCTTGTTGACTATCATCCGGATTTTCAACAATACTGTCATCGGGATTGTCGTTAGGAAGATCATCTTCGTTATTAATTTGTGCAGGGGCATATACCTCCACACCATCTTCAGTAAGTTGTTCGGCGAAAGCAGCAGGTATGTTAGATAAAACCATTGATGCAATCAACAAACAACTTACCAGTGATTTAAAATACTTTTTCATTTTGCTTCCCCTCTAATTTATTATAGCTTTCATCATCTTGAGCCGCCTCCGTGTCCGCCGCCGGAGAAACCTCCGCCACCGCCAAAGGAAGCTCTGCCACCGCCGCCGCTTGTTCTTCTTGCCTGCATTGCTCTTTGTGATGAGCGATACATACTGCGGTAATAGCTGTGGGCAATTATCACATTTCTGTTATAGGTTTCAAGCTCAGGTATATTCTCTGGATAAACCTTTTTGAACTGCTCAAGAACCTTATCGGCAATTCCGAAAAGTGTGGCATAAACCATATATTCTTTCCAGATAATTGTTTCTGTTATTTCTCTTTCTGCAATCAAGGTAAATTCATTCAGATACTTTTTAAGACCGATAACCTCAGAAAGTTCTTCTTTACCTTTATCACTTAAATCCTTAATGCAGTTACCTGCGCCGCCTGTAAATCCGCCAAGAGTTATAAACTCTTGCTCTCCGACATTTTCTTCCTTTTCAGGTT
>SVCP01000010.1 GCA_015058295.1 Anaerofustis stercorihominis | reverse complement strand
AACGACCGCAATGACGGAGAAAGAAGAAACAATGACCGCAGGGAACGTTCTTTTGCAAAGGACAACAGACCTGAAAGAAAAAATGAACGCCCCGCAAGAAAACCGCAGGAAAGACCGCAGAAGTTCGCAAGCTACGAAGAGTACGACAAATTCAATTCCGAAAGCTACGAACAGTACAACAAAGTATTCGGCAGAAACGCTGTAAGAGAAGCTCTCAAGGCAGAAAGAAACATCAACAAGCTCTATATTGCAAAAGGCGAAACAGACCACACACTCACCCTTATCGTCGCTATGGCGAAAGACAGAGGCATCAATATTTCATATACAGACCGCAGAAAGCTTGATTATTTCACAAACAACGGAAATCATCAGGGTGTTGTGGCTGTATGTTCCCCTGTTGAGTTTGTTTCCGTTGAAGATATTCTCAATGCCGCAAGGGATAAAAACGAAAAGCCCTTCATTATCATGCTTGACGGCATCACAGACCCGCATAATGCAGGTGCCATCATCAGAAGTGCATACTGTGCAGGTGCCCACGGTGTGGTAATATCAAAACGCCGCAGCGCACTTATCTCAGAAGGCGTATTCAAATCATCTGCAGGAAGCGTTGAATACCTTCCCATCGCACAGGTTGCAAACCTCAACCAGACAATTGATCTTCTGAAAAAAGAAGGACTCTTCGCCGTATGCTGTGATATGGACGGAACAAACTACACAGAAATCGACTACGACATGCCTCTTCTTCTCATCATCGGAGCGGAAGGCGAAGGCGTAGGCAGACTTGTAAAGGAAAAATGCGACTTTGTGGCAACTATCCCCATCAAAGGCAACATCGACAGTCTTAATGCTTCCGTTGCGGCGGGAATAGTTATGTTCGAAGCCGTAAAATACAGAAAGTAATGAAAAAGGCACGCAACGGCTCAAAGAAGATGCTTCCGCCGGAGAATCCCTCACCGAATACGGGATTTACCACCGCAAAACGCATCGATGAACTTCTGGGCATAAATCAGCCGCTGAATGATGACGGCACCATCGCAAAAGTGGAAGAGCTGGACCTTCACGGCTATACATATGACGATGCCATAATCGAGCTTGACAATTTTCTGAGTTTTGTGGGTAAGGATGTGGACGAAGTTCACGTCATTCACGGGTATCATTCGGGAAACGCCATCAAAAATTACATCAAGCACGAATTCCGTCATAAGCGTCTTAAAAAGAAAATTTATTCCCTCAACCAGGGCATAACCATATTACAGTTAAAGAAGAAATAAATATAAGCTCACCGCAAGGTGAGCTTTTGTATTATGCCGGAAAGCTTATGTACCTGCCTGCCATATGTCTTGTTATCTGAATAAAATGCCGTCTTCGGTTTACGCAAGTTGAGAAAATAACTATCACTGATACCGTATTTTGATTTTTACTTCTTCTTGTGTTTAAGAAAACTCCCCCACCCTCCCGCCCTTTTCCTGCGACGCTGCGCGTCGCGCTGCCTGCTGCGCAGGCTGTTACGCAGACAAGCTGCGTATACGCCTTGCCGGCACCGCCGCCTGCGGCGATTTTAATGATAAACAGAAAAATACGGCCCTCCCTACTGAGCCGTATTTTCCGTTTTGTAAAAAGTGTATGAATTTAGGAGTCGCATATTGGATATAAACGCAACTTACGTTTACAGTCATATAATAAAGCATAATTATGAGAAGAACATTAACAGATCATTAGAAAATCATTAAATTTATGTGTTCTTTGCGTGAAACATTAATTGCCTCGTCCTGAAAACGCAAATCGCCTGCAAAGCAGGCAAACTCGCGGAAATCATATTTCCGCGATGAAGGAGAAACGGCTTTATGGAACGAGAAAGTGCTGTAAAGTGCTTTCGAGAGAAATCAAAGATGTTTCGATGCGGGAGAGCTGTCAGCGCAAGCTGACTGAGAGGGGTTGCATACGAATACGAATCACAACAACATAATTTTTTCCATAAGCCATTACACATAAAACAATCCCCCGAACAGCACCATGTCGCTATTCTGCCCCCTTTGCACAAAGGGGCCTTTTAAGCCCTCCCTTGCGAAAAAGGGAGGGAAGCAAAATCCACGATTTTGCAGGGAGGGATCGACGAAGTAAACATCTGTGAAATATTAACAGGAAGATCCGTATCAAAGCCGGTTACTTTCCATACATGAATCAGACAACTTACTGTATACAACCGCAAATATATGTGATATAATACACACATCAGTGTTATAAAGTGCAAAAAATCCCTTGTTTTCATAAAAAAATGTTTACAAAGGCTGTTTTTGGTGTTATAATATTTGAGTGCCCTGAACTCTGCTTTACGAGTTTTCCGACGTATGGCAGGGGCAGAGGAATAAATATCGGAGGAAATACAATGCATCTTAACAAAGAAGAAAAACTCGCTGTTATGCAGCCGTATCAGCACCATGACAAAGATACAGGTTCTGCAGAAGTACAGGTTGCTATTCTTACAGAAAGAATCAACCACCTTAACGAACATCTTAAAGCTAACAAAAAAGACCACCACTCAAGAAGAGGCCTTCTTAAAATGGTAGGTAAAAGAAGAAGACTTCTTGACTATCTGATGGAAAAAGACATCGAAAAATACAGAGCACTTATCGCTCAGCTCGGACTCAGAAAGTAGTCTACCGAGGCGGATCACAATATCCTTGTTTTCCGCCTTTTTTAATATTGAGTATATTTCTCAACGTTTAAATTCATTTAAAGACACCTCAGATTCCGGAGGGTTTATATTCGGTGGTTAGTCAATTCAGTCACGGAATATGAATCTTTACGGATGATGCGGTGCTCATAAAATAACGGAGGTAAAAATGACACAGATTTTCAAAACTATGCTCGCAGGCAGAGAAGTAACAGTTGAAACAGGTACTCTCGCACAGCAGACAAACGGAAGCGCATTCGTAAGCTATGGCGACACACAGATCCTCATCACAGCTTGTATGTCAAAAGAACCGAAGTCAAACGCAGACTTCTTCCCCCTCAGCGTAAACTACGAAGAAAAGCTCTACTCTGTAGGTAAGATCCCGGGCGGATTCCTCAAAAGAGAAGGTAAAGCAAGCGAACAGGCTACACTTCATTCAAGACTTATCGACCGTGCCCTTCGTCCGCTCTTCGACAAAGGCTGCCGTAATGATGTTCAGGTAATCGCAACAGTAATGAGTGTTGACCATGATAACGCACCTGAAATCGCAGCACTTTTCGGATGCTCTCTCGCAGTATGCATTTCAGACATTCCCTTTGACGGCCCTGTTGCAGCAGTAAACATCGGCCTTGTTGACGGACAGTTTGTTGTTAACCCCACAAGCGCACAGAGAGAAGTAAGCGCTCTTGACCTCACAGTTGCAGGTACGGAAGATGCAGTTCTCATGGTAGAAGCAGGTGCCAACGAGGTTGACGAAGAAACAATGATCAAGGCTATCCTCTTCGCACAGCAGGAACTTCAGCCCCTTATTCAGCTGCAGAAAGAAGTTGTTGCTGCAGTAGGCAAAGAAAAAGCTGACATTCCTTATTACCGTCCCCTCGCTGAAATCGAAGAAAAGGTATTCCCCGTATCATACGACAAACTCAAGGAAGTTATCGTAACAGACGACAAAGTTCTCCGTAACGACCTTATCGATGCTGCAAGAGCAGAAGTAAAAGAAATGTTTATCGAAGAATATCCGGAAAATGCAATGGATATCGATGAAGTATTCACAAAAGCTCTTAAAAAGCTCATCAGAAATATGATCACATTCGAAAACGTACGTCCTGACGGCAGAAAGATCACAGAAATCCGTAAGATCACATGTGAAGCAGGCAGACTCAGACGTGCTCACGGTTCTGCAGTATTCACACGTGGACAAACTCAGGTTCTCAGTGCTGTAACACTCGGTCAGCTCCGTGAAGAACAGATTCTCGACGGCGTAGGCGAAGAAGAATCAAAGAGATATATCCATCACTACAACTTCCCGCCGTACTCAACAGGCGAAACAGGCGCTCTGCGTTCACCGGGAAGAAGAGAAATCGGCCACGGTGCTCTTGCTGAAAGAGCTCTCCTTCCGGTAATCCCGTCAGCTGAAGAATTCCCGTACACTATCCGTGTTGTAAGTGAAGTTCTTTCTTCAAACGGTTCAACAAGCCAGGCAAGCGTATGCGGTTCAACACTTTCTCTCATGGACGCAGGTGTACCCATCAAGGCTGCCGTTGCAGGTATTGCAATGGGTCTTATCAAAGAAGAAGACAGCGTAGTTGTTCTCTCTGACATTCAGGGTCTCGAAGACTTCTATGGCGATATGGACTTCAAGGTAGCAGGTACTTCAAGAGGTATCACAGCAATCCAGATGGACATCAAGATCCACGGCATTGATGAACAGATCCTCACACAGGCTCTCCATCAGGCAAAAGAAGGCAGAATGTTCATTATGGGCAAAATGCTCGAAACACTTCCGGAACCGAGAACAGAAATGTCTCCGTACGCTCCGAGAGTTATCTCAATGCAGATCCCCGTTGACAAAATCCGCGAAGTTATCGGTACAGGCGGAAAAGTTATCAACCAGATCATCGCTGACACAGGCGTCAAAATCGACATTACAGATGACGGTATGGTTTATATTATGTCAGTTGATATGGCAGGCGCTGAAAAAGCAAAAGCTATCATCGAAGACATTATCCGTGAAATCGAAGTAGGCGATATCTACACAGGAAAGATCACAAGAATCCTCCCCATCGGCGCATTCATGGAACTTCCGGGCGGAAAAGAAGGTCTTATCCACATCTCCAAGATCGCTCACGAAAGAGTTGAAGTTGTTGAAGATTACCTCAAGGTAGGCGATATCACAACAGCTAAAGTTATCGAAATCAAACAGGGTAAATACGACCTCTCAAGAAAAGCACTCCTCCCCGTACCGGAAGGAATGGAAGCTGAAAAGAAAAACAACAACCGTAACAATAACCGTAACAGAAACAATAACAAAAACAACAATAAAAAAGATAACGAATAATCTTTAATTATAAAACAGGCATCGCTCCCGATGCCTGTTTTTGTTTTATCTATGTAATTATCTGCCTCTTATGTCGTGCCACTCCTCAGGCATCATATCAAGATATTCCTCGCTGTACATATCAAACGACCACACACCGAATTGAGTATGATCTCTGAATGCCCTGAAATCTGCTTCGTATCCGTCACAAACCCATGTAATGTCCCAGTCAGGTACATTTTCAAATACAGAACCTTCATAATCATCGCCAAGGGAGTATATTTCCTTAAATGTCTCTAAAAATGCTTCTGCGCTTGATCTGAAATTTTCGTTTATTTCTTCATCGGTAAACTGCCCATCAAGCATCTTTATGCGGTGTCCGCAGCTCATTTTCGCAAGTTTCCCATCATAGAAGCCGTAAAATATTCCGTTGTAGAAGTTGTTGTCATTGATGTTTTCAAGGAAATATTGATGAGTTCCGTAAATATCATCGTTCTCTTTTACTGCACCGGTGTAAAGTAAGGCAAATTCCTCCTCGCTCATTCCGAGATATGCACCTTTGAAGAAATCTTCCTCCGGCACCTCAAACGGCCTGAGTACCGCAGGCTCGTCTTTTCCGCAGGCACAGAGCAGGGACAATATCATTAATGTTATAAGTAACAGGCTAATTTTTCTTTTCATGTCATATCCTCCGATGTTTTCATCTCTGATTTATGTGAGGCTATATCTCTTTCACCGCCAAAGTTTCTACGTATGTAATAAATACGCTGCAGCAGGTATCTTCGTATTCGTAATAACCTCCGCTTACTTTGAGGATATACTCATCACTTTCCCATATATTCTGCACCCATGGAGAATCATCAGACCTTTCTGCAGATTTAATATCATCCTCTCCCACAGAACATTCACTTTCCAGTTTGATCAGTAATTCATCAAGATGGGTATTGATTACGGAATTAATATCCCAGACGTCATACTCCTGTACAGGATTCTTTATCCTGTATCTCGTCCACAACGCCACCACCTTTGAATCATCCTCTATGCCGTCAAGGTGATATATGTATGTGATATACATATTTTCCGTCTCGGTCTCTTCCTCATAAGCAAGGGGCACTTCTGTTGATTGCATCACATAACTTACGGGATTTACCTGCGTACCGAGAGCTTTTCTGTTGAGGATCTCTGCTTTCGTCGTGCCGATTTTTATTCCTCCGAATATTTCTTCCGGAACTTTAACCGCTTCGGGGGTAACATCACCGGCACATGCCCACAGGCACAAAAGCATAACAACAGCAAGACATACACATATTATCGGGAATTCTTGTTTCTTCATACTAAGTCTCTCCTTTTTAATCACAAATAACGGTTGCCGACTCCATTTATATTAAATCAACTTCTCCCTGACGATCACCTCATAATTCAAAGCGTTTATCCTTACATACTTATACTAACCTGACAATATGTACTTTGTCAACGAATTTAATCAGTTTTTAATAATGGCATATAAAACCCCTTCTGTATTGCAAATCATTTGATGAAACATACATAAATGTTCCTTTGCATAATATTTATGCATTTTACACAAACTTTACCTCCCGTTTTTTTTAAACAGGGCATTATATGGTATAATAGACCTGCAGGCTGATTAATAATATTACGTCAGCATCAGCTCTTTAAGAATATATAAAGATACATATGGTATATAATAGCATCATTACCATAACGGAAGGCAATATATGATAAACAGACAGAAAATCAGAAAAATATCACATTCCCAGATCCTTGCACTGGGATTTCTGACAGTGATACTCATCGGGACAGTGCTCCTTATGCTTCCCATATCAAGCGCAGCAGGGGAATTTACAGATTTTATCTCCTGCCTGTTCACCGCAACGAGTGCAACCTGTGTAACAGGACTTACAGTGCTCGATACGGGAACATATTGGTCTGTTTTCGGGCAGATTGTAATAATCGTACTCATTCAGATCGGTGGTCTCGGATTTATGAGCCTTACAACTATACTCCTTCTTGCACTCGGAAAGAAGATATCCATCAAAAACAAGATGCTCATTTCTTCTTCTCTGAGCCTTGATACGCCTGAAGGAATAATAAAGTATGTAAAACGTGTTGTAATGTTTACATTTATTGTTGAAGGTATCGGAGCATTGCTGCTGTTTGGCAGATTTGTACAAGACTATCCCCTTCTGAAAGCGATTTATTTTTCCGTGTTCCACTCCATATCCGCATTCTGTAACGCAGGATTTGACCTTATCGGTAACGGAGTCGGATTTATGGGGTATACGGCGTCTCCGATACTTAACATAACTATATGCCTTCTTATCGTTATCGGCGGTATCGGTTTTACTGTAGCTATGGATGTGCTGAATACTAAAAAACTCTCCCGTCTGCAGTTCAACTCAAAGATCGTCCTTACAACTACAGCCGTGTTACTTATCTCAGGCTTTGTTGTGATTTTCATCGCGGAATATAACAATCCCGCAACAATGGCAAATATGTCTTTCGGTGAAAAGATACTCACATCTCTCTTTGCTTGCGTAACACCGAGAACAGCGGGATTTTTCACGATAAACTATGCTGAAGTAACATCTGTTACATACCTTATGACCGTAATCCTCATGTTTATCGGCGGCTCTCCGGGCTCTACTGCAGGCGGCATAAAAACAAGCTGTATTGCAATACTGACTGTCGCAATGTACAGAACAATAAAAGGGCAAGGTGATATGAACGTTTTCGGAAGAAGGATCACAGAGGCTCAGCTCAGAAAAGCTGTCGTAATGTCATTCATGCCGCTTTTGTGGACTATATTCGTCATATTCCTGCTTTGTGCAACACAGAACATAGCAATTGCGGATCTTATATTTGAGACTGTGTCTGCTATAGCTACAGTAGGTCTGACGACGGGAATCACTGCTTCTCTGAACAACTTCGGAAGAGTACTTATAACCATAACAATGTTCTTCGGAAGAGTAGGAATAATGACTATCGCATATGCCGTAACACAAAAAAGAGAAGATGTAAACACAGAAAGTTCGCCTTTCCGTTTCCCGGAAGGCAATATTATGCTATAATTGAAATACTAAGGAGAAAACAATGAAACAGTTTGCAGTTCTGGGTCTGGGGACCTTCGGATATTCCCTTGCAAAAACACTTTATGAACTCGGAAATGATGTATACGCCATAGACATAAGAGAAGATGTGGTGCAGTCCATCGCCGATAACGTGACTTATGCTGTTGCTATGGATATGGCAGATATAAACGCACTTCGTTCTGTAGGTATTGACGAAGTGGATTGCGCCATCATCGCAAGCGCAAAAGATCTGAGCATATCACTCATGACAGCCATCAACCTTCAGGAGCTCGGTGTTCAGACCGTATACGCAAAAGCAAGAGACGAAGTTCAGGCAAGAGTTCTCAGAAAATTAGGCGTGGAAAAAGTTATTTTCCCTGAACAGGAAATGGGTACTTCCCTTGCTCACACGCTTACGGATTCGACACTGCTCGATCTTTTACAGCTTGACCCAATACACACAATCTCTGAAATTGATGCCCCGAAAGCGTGGCACAACCGTTCACTTATTGAGCTTAACATCAGAAGTGAACATAAACTCAACGTCCTTGCTATAAAACGAGGAACAGAAACAATCGTAAATCCGACAGCCCAGGAAATCATCCTCCCCGATGACAGAATAATCGCAATGGGCGAAAGGATTCGCCTTGCAAAATTAGCACAGAAGAAAGTAAGTCTATAATGATAATATCATCAAAAAGTAATAATCTTATAAAGAAAATAAAATCCCTCGAACTGAAAAAGAACCGCAACAAGCTCGGACTTTTCATTCTCGAAGGAAAAAAATTCGTTGACGATGCCATACATAGCGGATTCGTGTGCGAAAATATTATTTTATCTGAAAAAGTGTATTTTTCAGATGAAGACTACCCGAATATCACTGTAGTGACGGAAGACGTATTTTCTCATCTCTCCGACACGAAGACACCGCAGGGTATCCTCGGAGTGTTCCGTATCCCGGAATATGATACATCGTATGATAAAATGAAGAAAATCCTTTTTCTCGACGGAGTACAGCAAAGCGAGAATGTAGGCGCTCTCATCAGAAGTGCCGTCTGCTGCGGATATGAAGGTGTGATCATTACAAACAAATGCGCAGATCCGTTTTCACAGAAAGCAGTCCGTTCAAGCGCAGGAGCGGTTCTCAGAATCGGCGTATTCAAAGGAGAAGCGGATCTTCTCAATGAGCTCAAAAATGCGGGATTTACCGTTATCGGCTCTTCCCTTGCAGGATCTGCTCAGAATATAGATTTCCCCAAAACAGTACTTATCGTTGGCAGCGAAGGAAACGGCATGAGTGATGAAGCTGAAGAAGCATGTGATGTTCTCGTGAAGATTCCCATCCTCGGCGACTGCGAATCCCTCAACGCAGCAGTTGCAGGCGGAATACTTATGTATAAGACTATAGGATATTAAATTAAACAAAAGAGAAGGTGTTATCCTTCTCTTTTTGTCTGGTGCAGTTTGTTCCGTGTTTCCCTTACGGTACACCCACAATAGTTTGTGTGTCAGGGCAAGTGACTTTCACTATATTGTTTTTTAATGTTAATTTATTCCTGTGTTTATGAAATTTTCCCCACCCTCCCGCCCTTTCGTTGAATGCACTTCGTGCCTTCAACGCCTGCCTGCTGTCGCAGGCAGGTCCGCAGACAAGCTGCGTAAGCCTTGTCGGCAAACTGCAATGCATATGCATTGCAGAAGCCGCCTGCGGCGGACCCGAAAATAGTAATTAATCATAAAAAGAACAGGTCTCCCTGTTCTTCAATTACCGGAACTAATCTTCACTCGCTTTCAGACATATCCTCTTCAAGTTCTTCAATTCTTTCCTCAAGAGAATGTGCGTTGTTTATGCTGTGATTTTCATATTCCGTTTCAAAATATTCCGATGTGATCAGAAAATCCGCCGTGGCTCTGTTTGTTGCAATAGGTATATCGTATACCTGACTTATTCTGAGAAGTGCCCTTATATCAGGGTCATGGGGCTGCGCGCTTAACGGATCAGAGAAAAATATAAGAATATCTATCCCACCTTCCGTAATTCGGGAACCGATCTGCTGATCACCTCCCAGAGGGCCGCTGTTGTATGCCTTTACGGAAAGATCCGTAAGCCTGTTCAGAAGTGTAGCGGTCGTACCTGTCCCGCATAAAGTGTGTTTTCTCAGTTTATCCGCATTTTCCCTGCACCATGAAATAAGATTATCCTTCATATTGTCGTGGGCTATGAGTGCTATGCGCTTTTGTCTTTTCATAACTCTTTGTGTGTATTTCATAGGATTATTCTTGCCTTTTTTATTTATTTTACCATATAAAATAAAAAAAATATATATCACACAAAAAAACTCCGTACAATGTACGAAGTCTTTATGTTTTAACTAATTCTGCATATTTATATCTTCAGCTGTGTTCAGCCTGAAACTTATAAGTTTACTGCCATCAAGATTTTCCCTGTGCATAGAAATTCCGTTGATGCGGTGATTGTCATATGTTGTATAATAATATATTCCCTTTGATGCATTACAGCATGAAGTATATACAGTGATCTCATATCCGTGATCTTCAAGTTCACAGCACCCTCTCTGCTGATCCACCGAACCGAGAATGTGGAAAAACTGACTTACACTCTCCATTTCACCGTCTCCTGAAACGGAATTCATCTTCGTAAATGCCACCCTTACAAACCTCGACATAGACGACAGGTCTCCCGGAAGTCCTATTGCTCCCATTCCGAGACTGTAGCGCGAAAGATCAATACCTTCCGCAAATCTGCTTATCGGTGTCTTTGCTGTAAGGTTCATATAATTATTCAGATTGAACATCTGCATGTCAAATGACGGATTATTTGCCAGTACTCCCGCAGGATTGTCATAAATTTTCAGGCCTTCTTTCACACATTCCACTGTAATGCTCTGATCTTTATCGGAAATTATCCAGTGCAGCTGTGAAGGCGGAAATTTTTCGCTGAACGCAGTATCTGTTATATTTGTGTTTTCAAGAGCATCTCTCACCTGCGCCACCGTTTCGTACAATGACAATATCCAGGGCACAAACTCGAACTGTGCGATATTATCCATGCCTTCCTGCGGAGTGTTGTAATGTGCGTTTCCCACAAAATTTAGCCCGGCAATACAAAGCCCCTTTTCATTTATTGCATCATAATAAAGCGGATACCCTTCAGCGATATGTGCCATTCCGATGATTGCGTAATGAGTGCCGATCTTACCGTAATGCCTGAAATCAAACATATAATTCCTCGGTGTGATTACTACTTCTTCACCATAAGAAAAACCGTTATCAAGTGTCCTTCCGAAATAAAAATCATTTGTTTTGTATGTTGCTGCTGTGCACATAATTTCCCTCTGTATTTTTTATAACAAATATATTATTGCTGTATTTGACAGCAATATAACGGACTTCATAAAAATGCCGCATATTATTATGAGGGATGCCCGGGCATCCCTCATTTATGATAATTCTGATTATATTGTAGCATACATTTCACATTCGGCAGTTGCTGAAACAACTGTTTCAATGTGGATCATTTCTTTTTTCTTGCCTGCTTTCTTTTCAAGTACGGATACTTTTACAACAGGATCTACAGCACCACGGCTTACAGCTTCGTCATAAGCGATCTTAGATGCTTCTCTCTTTGCAATTTCCACAGCATCTTCGTATCTTGATGAAGCGTAGTTTCTCAGACGTGTGAAGATCTGATATTTCTTGCCGATCTTGATGTTTGCTGTTTCAGTAACTCTGATCTTGCATACTGCCGCGCCGAGAGCATTTGCAACCGGTGAATATTCGTTCATGATAGCTTCTGAACCGAGTGCTTTCGCAACATCCGGCAGGAACAGGTGAATCGGAGCACCTACGCCGATAATAGGAACGTTGCATTTGATAGAATAATCAAGAACTCTGTCAGATTCGATTGTCTGTTTGTAGTAGCAGTTGTGGAAGAACTGTTCGATACGGGCATCGATTTCTTTCTGTGCAAAGTATTTGTCTTCATCCTGTTCGAAGAGCATCTTTGCGAGAGAACAGAACATTCTTTCCTTAACCTGATCGTAGATTTCATCGCAGTATGCTTCAACAGTCGTCTCGAACTGTTTTGCATAATGTTCGAGAATAAGCATTGCAGGTCTGCTGTCCCACAGATCATAATCGCCTCTTACCATCATTACATCTGTCGGTGTGAGACCTGAACGCAGAACGATGCCGAGGTTTTCAAGTTCTTCTATAGCAATATTTGCCATATATGATTCTCTTACATACTTTTCAAGTGAGTTGCCTGAGAGCCATCTTTCCTTCTTGAGTGCTTCATAAAGGATTGCAGCTCTTTCGCTGAGCTGTTCCGTATCATAGTTATCGTTGAGTATGTAATAGAAACGGTTGTCTGAAGATGTGTACCAGAGCGATGTAACAACTTCAGGGAACTGTGTGGCAAGGTCACAGATCGGGCGTACACGTCTTACACCAAGGTGTACTCCGCCGTAACGGTCTACAGTTACAAGTGTATCACCGCCGAGACCTACTGTATTTACCTGAAGTGAGTTTACAGCTGTCTTGAAGTCCCCTACAACAGCACCTGACGGTGTGAGTATCGGAGCTCCGTGTCTGATGAGAGCGATGTCTGATGTTGTTCCGCCCATGTCGATGAGAAGACCGTCTTCAACATCTGCAAGATACATTCCGCCGAGAACACTTGCCGCAGGACCGCAGAGAAGAGTTTCTACAGGCTTATCAAGGGCAAATTCCGCTGTCATGATACTTCCGTCACTTCTTACGATGAAGATAGGAACATCAATATTTCTTTCAGCAAGGATCTGTTTTACCGCACGGATGAAGTCGGCGATAACCGGGAGAAGTCTTGCGTTGAGCATAGCACTGCAGGCACGTTTGATAATGTCAAGGGATGTTGAAAGCTCGTGTCCGCAAACTACAGGCTTGTCTGCGATGGCCTGGATTCTTTCTTTCGCAGTAAGTTCCAGTTCCGGGTTTTTCATGCCCCAGAGACTTACTACTGCATAAGAGTCGTACTGTCTTTCGCTCTTTCTTACTATTTCATCAAATGCTTCCCAGTCGGGAGCTTTGTTAATAACGCCGTCAATGGTAATTTCCGCATCAATAAATTCGAAATCAGATGTGGAAGAGATACCGTATTTTGAGCAGTTTCTTTCAAAGAGTTCCGGATAGCAACCGATAAGAATGAGTTTTACCTTTCCGCCTTTGTTTTCTACACATGCATTTGTAGCCAGTGTGGTTGAAAGGCTTACGAGGCAGGCTTCATTTAATATATCCTTATCGATCTTGTCAAGTACTGCTGAGATACCGATCGTGAGGTCTTCGTGTGTTGTAACTGATTTTGCTTTTGAAAGAACAACTCTGTCTTCGTAATTATAAAGTACCGCATCGGTATATGTACCACCTGTATCAATACCGAGAGCAATATGTCTTTTTTCTGTCATCTCTGTCCCCTTTTAAATTTCTGATAAATTACATTTAATTTTATCACAATTATACCGCAATAATCAACACTTTTGTATATTTAAGGAAAAAAATAAATCCCTGTGACGCCGTACATATCTGCGGCAACAGTTAATTTCTGTATTATTTATATATAAAAACGGCAGAATATCTGCCGTTTTTATCTTTCAGAAAATACCTCACCGCCAAAATAATTTTAACGGTTTGTATCTATTATCAGTCCGTAAGCACAAGACTTACATATGTCAGAGTTCCGGGGCCGTAATAATAATTTATATTGTTGTCACGGCACACATCACTTACAACCATACCCATTGCGGACATGGAATAAGCGATCTTATCAGGGAAACGGCACGGTGCGTCGGGATATGTACATTCCTTGCAGTTTTCGCAGGGAAGATCCGCAACTACAAGACCGCCCGGATACATATCACGGAATATCTTCACAAATTCCACGATATTTTCTTTGTGAGCCTTTGCGATAGCTCCCATCTGTTCATAGTCAAGGCTGTCAGGGAAATCTCCCGTCGTCTGCAGAATAAGTCCTCTGTGATACTTTCTCATAAGAACTTCACATTCTTCCACAGTCCCGCATCCGGGAGGACAAGTCCATTTTTTGTCGTAATGCTGACATCTGTCGGTAGAACAGTAATCTCTCAGCTCAGGATGAACGACTATTGTGTCAACATCAAGCATTCCTACGTGAGAGAAGGTTTCCTCAGCTATTTTAATCAGTTCGTTTAATTTTTCCATATCATTAATCAATAAGTACGCATCCGATATACTTAAATGTACCCGGACCGTAATAGTACTGCATATTATTGTCCTTGCAGACTTTGTTTACATACATACCCATTGCTTCCATAGATGCGATTCTCAGATTCGGGAAACGACATTCGGCTTCGGGATATGTACATTCTTCGCAAAGCGTGCAATGACCGTCACCGATGAACATCATATCGGGATAGAGCTCTTTCATCTTCTTTGCAAATGCATAGAAGTTTTCACGGTGTCTGTCCTGTACGTCCATCATACCTTCAAAGTCATAATCATCTTCGATCTCTCCTGTCGTCTGCAGGATAGCGCCTCTTTTATATGCTTTGATCATCTTGTCACATTCTTCAAGTGTTCCAAGCGCAGGAGGGCAAGACCAGTTCTTGTTGTACGCAGGGCATCTGCCTGTTTCACATGCGTTTCTTACTTCCGGCAAAAGCTCGATAGTCTTTACATCAAGCTCTCCCACATGGTCAAATCCCGCTTCAACAGCCTGAGCGAGGAACTCTTCAATATTAATTGTCACGATTACTCCTTAAATTACAAGTTTATATGTTTTACTTAAAACTATGAGTGCCTTTCGGCACTCATAGTCAAACCGCAAAAGTTACGGTCTTTTATTTACTGATTGTCGGAACATATTTATATATGCCCCGTGTTTACCAACGCACAATGCAAATTTACTGACATTTATGCGAAGTATGAATTTTAGTAGGCGATGCGGATTGCAAGACGACGGCAGGCGCGTACCCAAGCAGTACGTAACTGACGGCGGCAACGCAACCAACAAAGCATACACAGATTCAGACGAGCAGAAATTATTCTTCCGGGAAGAACATTTCGTCTACATATGTATCATTGAAATCCGGATGTGTAGCAAGTTCAACGAATTCAGCTACAGCACCGATAGTAGCGCTTCTGTAGAATTCCTGAGCATTGAGAGCTGCAATCTTACTGCCTTCACCTGCTGCGTTTCCGATAGGTTCGATTCTGTCAGAAAGTTCCATGGGGATAAGGCCGATACGGCACGCACTCTGCGGATCCATGTAGTTACCGAATGCACCTGCGATCATAACTTTCTTGATGTCTTTGATTTTTACACCGAGTGTGTCTGCCATAAGGATGATACCTGCTGCCATAGCGCTCTTTGCAAGCTGAACTTCACGAACGTCCTGCTGTGTAATGATTACAGCATCGCCATCACCTGCTTCTTCTGCGAATGCAAGAACAAATGCCGGTTTGCCGCCGAAATCAATGATTCTGTGTGCGTTTGCTTCTGCTGCTTCGCCGTCAGCTTCGTCAGCTGTGATCATTCTGCCGCTGTCTTCTACGATACCTGCTTCAAGAAGAGCTGCGATAATGTCCATAAGACCGCTTCCGCAGATACCGATAGGTTTAGCACCTCCGATAGTTGAGTATACGAATTCTGTTCCGTCGAATTTGCAGTGATCGATAGCACCTTCCGCACCACGCATACCGCAGTGAATCTTAGCACCTTCGAATGCCGGACCTGCAGCTGTTGAGCATGCAACCATTCTTTCTTTGTTGCCGAGAACCATTTCACCGTTTGTTCCGATATCGATTACGAGTGTTGTGTCTTCGAGAATATCGAATTCTGTTGCAAGGAGTACACCGATTGTGTCAGCGCCTACGAAACCTGCAATATTCGGAAGGATCATAGCCTTACCGCCCTGACCGATCTTGATTGAATAATATTTTGCATCAACAAGCATCGGTTCGCTGATAGCCGGGTTGTAAGGAGCTTTTACGAGAGATCCCGGAGAGATTCCCGCAAAGAGGTGATGCATACATGTATTTCCTACGATAGAAACAAGATACAGATCTTTTCTGTCTACACCTGCTTCTTCACACGCATCTTTGATAAGTTCGTTAAGGGCATTTCTGATAACTTTTGCAAGCTGTGCCGGGCCATCTTCAAGAGCGTATTCAGCTCTCTGAATAACGTCAGCACCGTACTGTGACTGCGGGTTTACCATGCTCTTTACAGCTTTCTGTTCGCCTGTTGCAGCGTCGAGAAGGTAACCTACAACCGTTGTTGTACCGATGTCGAATGCCATTACATAGTACGGATCGTTGTTTGCTCTGATGTCAATGATTTCGTTTTCGCACATTACTACGTTTACTTTGAAATCATTTTCGTTAAGTACCTTATAAAGATTTTCAACTACTTCAACAGAAAGCGGAATGTCTTTTTCGTCTACGCCGCAAGCTTTTGAAACAGCTGCTTTAACTCTTTCCCAGTCTGAAGAGCTTTCGCCGAAGGGGCATCTTTCAACAACCACATCGTATGTTTTGATGATAGGTTTAATCGCGATATTTCTCTTTGCACCGTCCATAAGGATTGAGTGTTCTCTTGCTGCATCCGGAACCATAACTGTAAGGTTTGCAGTAACCGGTGTGTCGCAAGCTTTTACGATACCCTGAACCGGACCGTCCATAATTTCTACAAGGCATTTGCCGCATGTGCCTTTTCCTCCGCAGGGAGCATCAGGATTAAGACCTGCCTGAATTTCTGCTTCGAGAACAGTTGTTCCTTCTTCCACGAAGATTTCCACTTCATCCGGAAGGAAGAAAACACGATAT
Source organism: Anaerofustis stercorihominis (assembly GCA_015058295.1). Lineage (GTDB taxonomy): Bacteria > Bacillota > Clostridia > Eubacteriales > Anaerofustaceae > SVCP01. The sequence continues at coordinate 29,611 of SVCP01000010.1, read as the reverse complement.
TTTGCCATATGTATATCCTCCTTAAAATAAGCTTTATGCCATTTATTTTTTCTCCAATTATTATATCACAGACTAATGCATAATTAAATCGTTTTTTTTATTTTATCCTCAATTATATCTTATTTTTATACAAGAATTCGCACTCTGCGCTGCCATCGGAAAGTCCTTGGTCCCATAAATCATTCCAGAAAAGTTGCTATTTTGGCTCTCTCTTCGGCACAGCACTCCGGACTTGCTTTTTATCGCAGCCTGCTACAATAAAAAAGACAGGTAAACCTGCCTTATATAACTTATTTGAAATAAAATACAGAACCCTCTTTTCTCGGTTTTGTTTCCGGTGTTTCTTTTGCGTTGTAACCAAGAATAAGGTTACCGATACCGACAAACTGTTCACCGATGCCGAGCTCAGCCATAATTGCTTTGCCTTCTTCTGTTTCAAACATTTCTTTTGCTCTGTGGATCCAGCATCCGCCGATTCCGAGAGACCATGCCGCATTCTGCATATTTCCCATTGCGAGAGAACCGTCATATACATATGTGCCGACGTTTGAGTCTGCAAGAACCGTGATTACACATACAGCACCATAAAACGGGTCAATATTTTCTTTTCCCATAATTGATGCATTGAGCTTGCTGAGATATTTGATCTTTTCGGGATCAGTTGTTACGATAAAACTCGGTGCCTGCTTGCCCATTCCTGTGGGGGCATATTTACCTGCTTCGAGGATAAGGTTGATGTCTTCTTCTTTAAGGGGTTCGTCTGTAAATGCACGGACGCTTCTTCTTTCAATAAGGCATTTTAATACTTCGTTCATACTGTGTTCTCCTTTTTTCTTTATTATACCATTATTTATTCCAAAACAATATAATTTTGTATATTTTCATTAAAAAAAGCCCGATATACGGGCTGATACTGCTATGAAACAGCACTTTTCATATATTTTTCCAACGACATCATCTCACTCATATCCGGCAGGAATGATACGGACAGCTTTTTGTCACGTCTCTGATTGACGATTACTTCCACAGGGTTCTCCTCTGCCCACTGAGGATCTTTTTCCGCACGGACCTTCCACATTTCATAATGCTTTGCCATACCGTCGAAAAGAAGTTCTTCTGCTTCCTTCCTTGCTTCAGCCGCATCGGTAATACAGTCAAATGAGCCAAGATTATAGGCTTTTTTCTGAAAGACTATCTTTGCAACATATTTACCGCGGATAAGATATACACCTTTATAACCTGTCGTATTATCAGAAGGTACTTTCTTGCTCTTGAGTATATCAACAGAAGTCCCTGCCACATGAGTAAGATAATCCTTCAGATGTTCACTGTGCTCCTTTTTCATACAGCCGCAACTTTGCATATTTGAATACAAAAGACTGTTGTATGATACATCAATTTCATTACCGCAGGAACACACGCAGTGCCACATTACATATCCGTTTTTATCTCTCTCATCAAGCGCCCTGATCGCTGTAAGCCTTCCGAACGTACGACCGCTTATGTCGGAAAACGGATATTGTTTATGCACTTCCGACGCACAGTGAGTTCTCCTGCCATTGACAAGAAGAGTTCCCAGAACTTCATACTCATTTCCGCAGGAGCATTTTGTAAGCCACCTTACTCCGCCTCTCGATGTATCCGGAAGCCTTTTCAATACAGTAAGCTCTCCGAATGTCTGCCCCGTCAGATCATGAGAAACAGCTTCCACCGATCTTTCTCTTCTGAGACAGCCACAACTTTGCGAACCGCCATGCTTAAGGCTTCTTTCCAGGACATAACGCTCTGTTCCACAATCACAACGGCACAACACCTTTTTATCTATAACCTCGGCAGATACAACGCTCCACCTTCCGAATCTTTCACCTGTTTGCATATGCTACTCGCTTTCATCATTCCCGGCTTATACAGCCGGATACCAAAGAAGCAGTGCCGAAGTATCAGCACTGCCCCCGTTATTATGAATGCAATGCCTGCTGTTTAGACATTTTCATTCTTTTTCTTTTTAAGAACCACTACAAACAGCACTGCAACAGATACTGCGAATATTCCGCCGTAAATCAGCAGGTTTGCGTTGTCGCCTGTATCAGGTGCTTCTTCTATGATTTCTTCAACCATAAATACCCAGTCAACTTCGCCTACTCTGTGCGCAAATCTGTTGTCAAGCTCAATTGGCACATCCAGCTCAACTGTCAGAACAATGCTCTTGCCTTTTGTAAGCTCACCAAGCTTCACGAAATCCGCAAGTGCTCCTTCTTCGTCAGGTGTGCCGTCAAAGATAAGCTCTGTGCCGTTATAAATGCGCATCGTGAGCTGCTGCAGGAATTCTGCCATCGTCGCAACAGTTTCATCTCGCTGTCCGTCGATGTGTTCCTGATCTTTGCCGTCAACATCTTCGAAAGCTTCGTCATATGTAAGCGGATTGCCTTCTTCGTCATGTGCAACAGCTTTCATATACACATTGATCTTGTCGCATGTCTTTGCTTCATTTGTGAAAGTGATCACTTCTTCCAGCTGATCACCGGGCATTACGTTCCTGAATCCGTCGAAAAGGTCTGTATCCGTATATTCGCTTCCCGGAGCAAAACCGAATTTGTCTTCGAAGCCCTTGCCGTTGTATGTGATCGTTGAATCTGCCGCAAATACGCTTCCCATGCTGAGAATCAGCATCATAACTATCAGAATTGAGGAGATCTTTCTAAGCTTTTTCATTATTCAACCTCCTGTACTGTAATCGTCTGCCAGCCTTCATCAAGCTCCGCAACGCCATCTGACCACGCTTCAACCGCTGCTGCAGGTCCTGCCTGAACACCTGAACCGAGGATTTCAACGCAAAGTTTGTAGTTTGTATCCGGCGCTGTGCCTGTGCATGTGACAGTATCAATCAGATTTTTTGTGCTTCCATTTGCAGGAACAACGCTTGTATAGTACCAAAATCCGTCTGAACCTTTAACCCAGCCTTCATCACCCATATCAATGGTATAATCACCTTCCGCAGGCTTCTGTCCGTAAACATTGCCCTGTTTATCCTGCCATGTCACAACTATCGCTGCTCTGATGAATGCGTCCGTGTCGCCTGTGTTTTTGATTACAACATCTTTCTTGATTCCTTCTTTTTCAAACGATTCTGTATCTTCAACAACATCCGTCGTTACTTCTGACGGAGTAAATGTATTATCAACCTCGTCGCTTTCCGCTTTCAGATAAGCAACCGTTCCTCCGACAACAACGCCGACAACCATAAGAAGGCAGATCATCAGCGAAATTGCTTTGATTTTCGTCTTTTTCATCTTTGTGCCTCCTTATTCCGCAGCTTCGCCCCACCAGTTTCTTGCATACCAGTCACCGGAGAGCCAATATTTGTTTGTTCGTACATTCTCAAACGGAGCTTCAGCCGTCTTTCCGCCTGTTACAGTAACATCAACTACATCTTCTTCCGGTTCATATCTCCATGACCAGTCGGTGATTTCCGTAACTTTATATTTTCCGACAGGGATCTTGTTTATCTGGACTGATCCATTGTATGTAATAGTTACCTGCATATCGAGTCTGTCGTCAACATCTCCGTTCGCATCAAGTGACTGAATACGATAGATCGTGTTCTGGAATTCATCACCTGCTTTGTGATCCAGCTCATCAATTCCCGTTTTGGAGATCACAAGATATCCGTAGATGCCCTTGATTTCGTTTGTAACGGTTACTGTTGCATTATCCGTAAGGCTTGCGTCAACAACCGGAGCCGCTGTCGCAGCACCTTCTCCGACAGCATACATCGGAGCCTTGTATTCGAATCCGTCCGGAGCTGTTACACTCTGAATGTTTTCTGTTACTGAATACTTGCTGTTGACCGCAATATTTTCGATCACGTATGTATCACCGTTCTTCAGTGAAAGATTTCCGCCTGCAACCGTTTCAGCACTGCCGTTCTTCTTCGCCGGACCTGCATATACACTTCCGTCTATCTCAAGAACCATCGGATAAACTCTATCTTTTATCAGTTCAAGTTCTTCGCCTGTGTTCACAACATTTTTCGTGATGGTCAGGCTCTTTGTGATGCGTGTATTTGTGAAAGTAACTGTGTGAAGTGTCTGTGTTACAGTAACTTCCGCTACGCTGCCGTTTCCTGCAGTATTTGTTGTTGTATAACCATCAACTGCAGTTTCTGTGATCACAACCGTCGAATTGATAGGAATGTTATCGATCTGTTTTGATTCACCGTCTCCGAGACTGAACGTGATTTCTTTGCTTCCGTCAGTAAATGCAGAACCGTCTTTCATCGTTGCTGTAAATTCAAACTTTCTGATCAAGTCTTTGTTATAAGCATTGTCCACAAGATTCTTCACAACCTTTACAGAACCGACCTTCTGCACATATGTGTTTGTGAAAGTGATAGTCTTTGCTGTTGTGGATTCTATAGCATATGTAGCTGTTTTTCCGTTGTTTGACGGACTGCAGTCGTTTGTGGTTTCGTCAGCATTCTCGACATTTGTTTCCGTAACTTCCAGCACCGCACCTACAGGCAGGTTCTTGAATGTCACTTTGCTTCCGTTCGTCTCAAGCGTAAATGTTGCTGTAAGTCCGTCAGAGCTTCGTGTGATTCCTGTTCCGATCGTTTCCGGGAACGGAATCTGTCTGTTTTTGTTGCCGTCTGCCCAGAGCTTCGCACTGAACGTAAAGTTACTTCCTACGTGATCCGGATTACCTTCCTTCACGATTTTCTTCTCAACCGTAACATCCGCAACCTTTCTTGTGTTCGTGTATGTTACAGTCACATTGCTGTTCAGAGTACCACTCTGTGCGCCATCGACTTTGGTTGTGTAATTGCTGTTTGTAACTTCTTCGACCTTATAAGAAGTACCTTTAATCGCCGTATACGTTTTGGATTCACCGTTTTTCAGCGTAAAGCTTTCTTTCTTATTTCCGATCTCTACATTGAATGTAAATTCAGCATTGGTATCCGTATCATTTACCGTAACCTTATTTACAGTCAACGTATACGTCTCCGCTTTTTCCCATTTTGCAGTTAATTTCACATGACGTGAAAGCGGCACCTGATCGCCCGGTTGATAGTCTGCTGTAGAGATCCTCTCTCCGCCAAATGTATATGTATAATTGTTGTTATTTGATCCCGGTGTAGACGCATTACATGTTGTATAATACTCCGCATACCAGCCTTTAAATAAATAGCCTTCAGCTTCTGCTGCAGCAATAGCCGCCGGAGTGATTACGTTCGCATAATGTTTCCATTGTGCTGCCTGCTGCGCTTGTTTATCAATATCATCTCCGCTAGTCTTATATCTGAACTGCGTAAACTGTGTATCCGGATCGTAATTACCGCCATTTAATACATTACCTGATGCATCTTTATACTCAGCAAGCCATTTTGATGATCCGGTAAATGCGTTTTTATTTGTAGCACTTGTAAGATTTTTTACTATATCTCCATAGTTATACTCTACATACAACGGACTGGGCAATGCACCTACTTCAATAAGAATAAAATAAGCATTCGTAAAAGAAGGAGAGTTATTACTCAAATGGCAGAACGCAAGCCTCGGAACATCAATAGTAACCGCACCTGTATACTCAAAATTGAGTATCTGGTCATATTGGTTTCCTGCAAGCCATGTTCCGCAGCCATAAGGATCACTAATAACTGTTGAAGGTCCATATCCCGGAATCAATTCCTTTGCAGTACATGCAATGATAACTCTCTTAACGTAGTATCCGTCACCGGGAACAATCGTAAGTTCTCTAGTAGTATTGCTTGAATAATATGTACCTACTGATTCCGCATAATCTGAAACTCCGGATGCTCTCCAATCATACCGTTTATCAGTTACTGAAGGTTTTCCGCCAGAATTTCCCTTAACTACCTTTCCCGTAGTTGGATTACCATTAAAATACACGGATTTTATTCTGGTCGCACTGCCTGTATATTGACCATAACTGCTTCCCTTAGATTCCGCAACGTCCCAGAATACCTCCCTGTCACTTTTGTATGCAGATGCATCGAGCGCATACCCCCCTGCACGTGCTGCATAATCAGAGAAAGAATCCGTTTCAAAGGAGACTGTGTGTTCATCAATGATGGTTACTTCCCCATTGTCTGAAGACATGATCGTATAATAAACATCATTTCCGTCATCATCTTTGAAAGATTCAACAGTTCTTTCGTTGTCTTCCGCTTTTTTGATCGCATCTTCATTATCGAGAATATGGAAAATTTCCACGTTTGTGTTATCCCCGAGGAATGCTTCAAGCGTAAGAGTAACTGTTACAGCTTCTTTCGGCTGCCACTCTTTATTGTTTTTGTCGTGTATCTTGATATTAAAGAACTCGATTGTGTAGTGATGATCTTCGCAAGGAGGAAGCTTTTCTTTAAGCATTTCTGCGACTTTTTCGGAAGTTTCTCCCATCACAACTTTCGATCCCGCAGGAATTTTCCCGCTGATCTCAATATTTTCACCTTCGATATCCACCGGCACATCGGGAATTTCCGGATCTTCTTCATCCCCACCTGTCGGAGGTGTAGCCGTGCCGTCAAGATAAGAAACCAGTTCAGCTCGTTTTTCACGACTGCTGATCTTGCTGTTCCACGAATAATCGTTCAGATAGAAATTCTGAACATCTTCATGGAGAGAATCCCACAACTCATAAAGTTCTGCCGCTGTTTTTTCGTCATACAGATTTCTGTAAAATACCTTTACAGCACAGTCATTATTGTGTGAGTAGATAACACCTTCACCACAGCCCTTATCGCACTCAGGTACATCGGGAATTTCTTCTCCGGCAAAAATATCCGGCATCACCGCAACAACCATAAGAAGGCACAAAAGTACAGCTAAAATTCGTTTGAAATTATTCATACTCTACCTCCTTACTCCCAGCCTGCAGCTTCCAGTGCTGTTGCACCGTTGTTTGCTGACTGAACTGCATCTGCTTCCACGTCGATAGTGAATTCGCAGCCCTGATATTCGTTCGTCATGTTAGGGCCGTCAAAGACCACTTCACAAAACAGCGGAGTTGTTACTTCGCCTCTGCTTACTGACTTGTTGTAGTAGAACCAGCCGTCTTTTTCTGTCCAGTCTTCGCCTGTTGCGATATGTATGATCCTGTCAAGCTCGTCTTTGTCAAGATCCATCACTTCGCCTTTGCTGTCGAAAACCGTAACGACATATGATGCACGAATCCATGCATCGTCCTCAAGATTCTCTACAACAACCACCTTATCCACAGTTGTCCCCGGCATAACCGGAACCTTCTCCGTCGGATAAGGAATCGTCATATCTTCGTCACTCCACTCTGTCAGATCAATATCCACGCCGCCGGATGTGATGACGTTGTGAGCCGTATCCTCCGCATTGAAATAAGCGAGTGTACTGCCTGTCGCAACAGCGAACAATAGCATGACGAAAGATAAAACAAGTATTTTCTTCTTCATACTTTTCCCCTTTCCGTTGTTGAAATAAAAATGTTGCACAAAAATAGTTGTAAATTCACACCTTTTCTCTCATATGAGAATATCCGAAAGGAAATCCCCTCCGGCCACTCTCATATGCCCTCTCATCGAGAGGGCGGTATGTAATTTTAAGTTAAATTAAAATTAAATTATTCTTCAATCCACGGATGGTTTGTCTTTGTGATGTCTTTGAATGCTTCATCAAGTGCTTCCCAAGCATCATCAAAGCCTTCTGTCTGAACAGCCTGTGTAGCTACGAGAATATCAAGTGTAGCAATGCCATCTTCATCAGCTTTGATCCAGTCTGTAAGAGATTTTACAGAACCATCTTTCTTTATGAAGAAGTAACCTTCTTCATGGTAAATTTCCTTACCGTTTACAACTTCAGTATGTTCACCGTAGTTAACTGTGTCATGGAGATAGAAACCTACCATTGACGGAGATGTGAACGCTCCCGGCGCAAGAGCTTCATTGTATGTAGCTACATAAATATCATAAGATTTACCACCGATTGTTACGTCAGGAACTTTATCTAACTGAGGAGCAACATCTGCATCATCAGAACCATTCCAGTCCCAACCTACACCATCTTCGAAGTCTGTAGCATCAAGATAGTTCCAGTGGAACGGATTTTCAGAAGCATCCAGAGAATCATCATATCCGTTCATATTCGGGATAGCGATGATTGTACGAACGTAAGCATCTTTTGAACCTGTGTTGTATACGTTAACGATTTTGTCAATGTAGTTACCTTCGAGTTTACGGATTGTGAAATCGTAACCGTTAACTGTGATATCTTCCTTCGGCTGAAGTTTGTTAAGAACAGCGGGGAATGCTACCTTATTGTCTTCGAATGTTTCAAGTCCATCTCCTTGTATTTGTGTGCATTCATGATCTGTATCTGCTTCTGTTTCACCAAGAACACGCTGCTGTTCGTTCTGTACGATCTGAACGTTACCCATTGTGAATACGTTTGTGGCTTCATCTGTATCTGTGAAGTATGCAAGTGTTCCGCTTACAAGAGCTGTAGCGAGAAGACATACAACAAGAACGATTGCCATTGTTTTCTTTTTCATGTCTTTTTGTTTCCTTTCGAAATAAATTTTTATATAAACGGCCTGATCATCGCCGTTTACAACTTAATTGTTACGGAGCACCTTACTGCTGCGCAAGTGCCCATGCTTCTGCCGGAGTGAACTGTGCTGCTTCTATTTCAGCATCTGTTGCACCTGCAGCCGGCTTGTTTGTTTTCCAGAGCTGTACTGCGTAAGCTTTGAATGTGAGCTGCGGATACTTTGCCGGATCCTCCAATTCTTCCATCATCTGTTCTGTTACAGACGGTTTTGTAGCCACCTGGTTGTCATCCCAGCTGATCGTTACATCTACAGTTCCGCCCATCGGGTCAACGTATGTACCGGCACCGAGAATGTTGTATTTGTTTTCGCCTTCACCCATTTCGGATTCTTCGTCGATAACCATATAGAATACATTTTCAGTATTCGGAACAGCTTCCCACTGCGAATCTACTGCGTAAACGATGTATTCACCATTTGCAACATTTCCGATATGGTATGTTACTTTATCGTTTGCATCAGTTTTTGCTTCAATGCTGTAACCTTCGTTTGTTCCGATTTTCACAAACAGATAACATTCTTCGCTTCCTTCTTCAACCCATGCTTTCGGGTCTTTGTCAAGCTTCCAGCCGGGAACCATCTTTCCGAACCATGCGTCATTTCCGTCTTCGCCGTCAGTATTCGTATTCGGTGTTTCTTCGAGTTTTACGTCAATGTTGCTCGGTGAAAATGTGTTTACAACGTCTTCGGTGTCATCAGTAAGCCACGCAAGTGTTGTTCCCACAACGCATACAGCAAGCGATACAAGGATCAATGCCAGTAATGTTTTCTTAAGCTTTTTCATAACTCTTCCTTTCGTTAATCAGTTCATGCAATAAAAACTAGTTCCATTCTGCCCATGCCTTTGCAGCTGTGTCGAATCCGTCAGCCTGGATAGCCTGTGCATATACATTGATCTTTACAGTTTCAAGACCTACCATTTCTTCGTTGTCAAACGGTGCGCCCGGAAGTGTGATGTCTGTGAACAATGCCGGAAGAACTGTGTCTGTATCAGCTTTTGCAACTTTGTCATCAGCAGTTTCTACATAACGGAATTCATATGTACCTGTAACAGCACCACCTTCAGCTGTTGCTTCTGTGTAACCTGCAAATGCCCATTTATCAGCATCCCATGTCAGATTACCTTCTTCATCTACACAAAGTGTCTGTAAAAGGAATACCTTACCGTTTCCATATGCTCCGTAGTATTCTTCAGCTGTGAGAACTTCTGTAAGCTGATTGAGGTTTTTAACTTCAACAAACATTCTTACATAGCAATCTTCACTGTCAGCTTTTACTGTTACTGTCGGATCTTTGATGTATGTGTGTCCCGGAATAAGATGATATTCGTTTTCTTTCACACGTTCATTTGTATCCTTTGTTCCGTCAGTTTTCACATCTGTTTCGTCAAGTATCAGCTCAACTTTTCCCACTGTAAATGTATTTACTACAGAATCATCATCTGTAAGGTACGCGAGTGTTCCCATTACAGAAACAACTACCAGCAAAATAGCGCAAAGTACTGTGAGCAAAGCCTTATTTCTTGTCTTCATATTATTTTCTCCTTTCTTCAAGATTGTCTATATGTAGCCATACGGCATCATATACAAGTACAGGCTCACCCCCTGGGAGAGCTGTCAGCATAGCTGACTGAGAGGGTCGGCCCGCCCTTAGTAAGGGAGAGAAAGAACGGCTCCGCCGTTCAGGGAGGGATTGTCCCCACGCAACATAATTCACATTATGTTACTTTGTGCATCAGTGAAAATACGACTAATAAATGAATTGCAATTCAAAGAGCATATAAAGGTACACCCTTTATAATCATTGTTAAAAATAAATGATTTAAGGGTGTCGTTTTGATGTCATATGTAAGATGAATTGTATCAATTTACTTTACAATTAATTTAAATCCGTTTTTTCACTGTTGGTACTTGCATTTTTTGTCCTTCAGTGGTATACTCGTAATCGATGACATAGGTGCATCTGCGTACTTATAACGAGAAAGTGTAACATAATGTGAATTATGTTATTTTTTTATGCCGCCTTATGTAAAGGGAGAAAGCAAAATCTTCGATTTTGCAGGGGGGGATTGTCCAAGCCCTCCCTTAGTAAGGGAGGGTGGCACGGCTCTGCCGTGTCGGGAGGGATTGACAAATAGAAAAAAACCTCAGTATTCGTTCATTCAGCCAAGCATCACACCAGCCCCAGCTTCTCAATTTTCCTCAGATGCTCAACCCCCGTACTCATAATATATATCCTCGTAGTGTTTATACTGCTGTGCCCCAATATGTCCGCAAGCTTCGCAATGTCCTTCTCAATCCTGTAAAACGTCTTCGCAAATAATTTCCTCAGATTGTGCGGAAATACCTTGCTCTCCTCCACTCCCGCTTTCCTGCACAATGACTTCATCATTCTCCATATCTGCGTCCTGTGAAGCGCTTTCCCGCTCCGCCCCACAAAAACGCACCCGGAAGCTATCCCGCATTTCTTGGCATACCCCATGAGCATCTTCCTTAACTTCGACGGGATCAGTATTCTCCTGACCTTCCCCTTGCACCTCACAGTGATTTCTCCCTCTCTCAGTCCTTCCACCGTGAAATATTTCAGCTCAGACACCCTTATCCCCGTAGAACATATGCTCTGAATTATCAGCTTCAGCTGTGAGTTTTTCCCGCACGCCCCGATAAGCCTGAGATATTCCTCCTTCGTCAGATTTTTCTCCTCCCTGCAGTACACATCCCTCTGCTGACGTATGTTTTTCACCTTACATTCTCCCCACCCGAAAAATGACAGGAAGCTGTTCAGCCCCGCAAGCATGGAATTCACCGAACTCACCGCATATCCCGCATTTATAAGATGCTCCTTGTAACGCTTTACTATATCCTTTGTGACAGCTTCCTCTCCTGCGAAATGCGCGAAAAATCTGATATCCCGCATATATTTCTCCACCGTAGCTTCACTTTTCTCTTCCTGCAGAAGATACTCCCGGAATAAATTCATTCTTTCTTCTGTTATCGTTTTTTCCTTCATAATTTCCTCCGTTTTTTATTCACTTACTGAATATTTTACCCCACCCAGAACCTCACTTATCCGAAGCAAATAAAAAAAGACAGGTTTCCCTGCCTTATAAATGTTAAATATACTACAGTCCCGAATAACCCTCAAGGAAAGCTCTCGTTCTTTCATTTGCGGAGTTGAAAATTTCGTCCGCCTTTGCTTCCTCGATGATTACACCGTTTTCCATAAATATGACATAATCCGCAACTTCCCTTGCAAATTTCATTTCATGGGTTACCACAACCATCGTCATATTGTCTTTTGCAAGATCTCTCATTACTTTGAGTATTTCACCTGTCAGCTCCGGATCAAGTGCGCTTGTCGGTTCATCAAACATCAGAATATCCGGCTTCATCGCAAGTGCCCTCGCAATGGATACCCTCTGTTTCTGCCCGCCGGAAAGCTGAAACGGATAAGAATCGGCCTTATCCGCAAGCCCCATTTTCTCAAGAAGAGACATGGCAAGGAGTCTTGTTTCCTCCTTGTCCTTTTTCAGTACATTCACCGGTGGGTGCATAACATTTTCCAGTACACTGAAATGCGGAAACAGATTGAAGTTCTGAAATACAAGCCCGCTGCAAAGAAGCGCATCACGGCATGTTTTGCTGTCGCCGTACACACCGTTTTCCACAAACTTTATCCCTGAAATCTCTATACTTCCTTCATCAACCTTCTCAAGCTGGGTTATGCATCTGAGAAGTGTGCTTTTTCCTGAGCCCGACGGCCCGATGACTGCAAGCACCTCCCCCTTTTTCACCCTGAGAGATATACCGCGGAGTACTTCAGTATCTCCGAAAGTTTTTCTTATATTGTCTGCTCTCAATACGTCCATAACACACCTATCTGTAATAACTGAGTTTCTTTTCCATAAAATCAAACACTCTCGTCACCACCGCATTCATCGTGAGATAGAATACTCCGGCAATGACAAACGGCGTCATATTTACCGAGCCCGTAACCCAGTATTCCGTTATCTTCATCAGTTCGTTTACGGCAATTATCTGCGCAAGGGCCGTATCCTTTACAAGGGTGATAAATTCATTGCTCATAGAAGGCAGTATTATCTTCACTACCTGCGGAAGAATTATTTTAAAAAACGTATCCACCTGAGTGTAACCGAGGACTTTTGCCGCCTCATACTGCCCGTTGTCGATAGCCTCAATTCCTCCTCGGAATATTTCGCAGAAATACGCCGCATAGTTCAGTATATATGCCACTACCGCCGCAGTCATTCTCGGAAGCTGTATGCCGAAGAGAGGTTTCAGCGCATAATACATAAACATAAGCTGAAGCATGAGTGGTGTTCCCCTCATAAGCAGAATATATATCCTCGTGGGAATATTTATTATCTTTACCCGTGACATTCTCATTACCGTAACGAGAAGTCCGAGAGGGATTGCTGCAATTGTCGTAAAAAAGAATAATTCAAGAGAAACAAATGTTGCCGAGAGCATCTGCTGAAGCAGAAGCCCGTAATTTATAGCATTACCGCCCATTTTATTCACCGGCTTTCATTGTAATATATAATACCTGATAATAACAAACAAGCGGTGAGAAACTCACCGCTGTGTTTTAATGTGAGAACCTGATATTTTATTATGTACGAAAATTTACTTTGTTGTCGGAACAGTGTTTACATCAGCACTGAACCATTCCTGAGAAATTTTCGCGAGTGTGCCGTCTGCAGAAAGTTCGATGAGAGCTTCTTCAACTTTTTCAACGAAAGCTTCATCTCCGAGACGGAATCCGATTACATAATCTTCCACAGCAAGAGATACCACTCCGTCAGCTGTTTCGAGAATTCTGTATGCACCGGGGTTGCTGTCAAGATAGAATCTTGCAACTACTTCATCTATAGCAATGGCATTGATCGTGTCGTTCTGAAGTTCGAGAACAGCCTTTGCATAGTCTCCGATGATTACTGTTTCCTTAAGTGTATCTGCAAATGCCTTGTTTGCATCATTTTCGAGTGCGTGAAGAGCGGATGAATCTTCCTGAACTCCCATGATTGCACCTACAAGATCTTCAAGTGTGTTGTACTGACTGTCTGTCTTCACAAGTATTACCTGATTGTTTTTCATATACGGGAAAGAAAGAGAATGTTCCGCAGCTCTCTGTTCTGTCCATGAAAAACCATTCCAGATAACATCAATGTTTCCGTTGTTGATCTCATTGAGTTTCATACCCCAGTCAATGGGCTGTAACACAAGTTCAACATCAAGTTTTTCAGCAACAGCTTTAGCAACGTCGATATCATAACCGACATATTCACCTGTCTGTGTGTCAAGATATCCCATCGGCGGGAATGACGGGTCGAGCCCGAGCACGATCTTGCCCGCTTCTTCAATATTTTTCCACGAATTGTCTGCACCGTCATCATCATTTCCGCCGCAGGCAACCAAACTAAAGAGCATCATAAATGCTGTCAACAAAGCTATAACTTTTTTCATAAAAAAAACCTCTCCTAACTCGTTTTTCCATTACATATTATAATATTTTGATAATAAAGTAAAGCTAATTCAAAGGATTTTTTCAATAAATTCAGAACTTTTCGTAAATATCCGCATAAATTTCCCGTAACAACACTCTGTACAAAAAAAAGATTGTGGTGTATAATCTGTATCGGAGGAATATATGAAAAACAAGAAAAGTAACACCATTGCATTTCTCGGAATGTTCTTTGCTGTGGCAATGGTTCTGAATTATATAGAAGCAGTTATACCCACATCAGCATTTCTGCCACCGGGAGTAAAACTTGGGCTTTCAAATATCGTGACTATGTACTGCCTTTTCTTTCTCGGTGCAAAATATGCCGTTATGATGAGCGCATTCAAATCGTTTTTCGTGCTTCTCACCCGTGGTGTCACAGCAGGTATGCTCAGCTTCAGCGGAGGAGTATCTTCTGTCATCGTTATGATAATAGTTATGACGCTCACAAGAAAAAAGGCATCATATCTCATTCTCAGCATCGCAGGTGCAGTAACCCACAACGTCGCACAGATAATCGTCGCATCACTCTTAACGCAGACTTCCCTCATTGTATATTATATGCCCGTACTTATCGTATCGGGAGTCATGGCAGGAAGTGCAACATCGGTTATCCTGAAAGTATTCATGGACAGGGTATCTGTCCTCAGGGATATGAGCGAAAATATCAGAGCAAAAAAATAAAGCTGTCAGACGACAGCTCAAAACCGTCAAAAGTTTTGACGGTTTTTTTATTTTCACCTTGCCCGAAAAAACGCAACAGGCAAAATCAATCGCGAAATACCACCAATGATTTTACGATGTGGACTTTTCCGACAAGCTGTTATTTTTAATCAGCCACGCAAACGCCTTCGCAGTCCGTATATCAGGCTCCGTAAAGTGTCCGCCGTTGTTCCATTCAAGGATATGATCCTTCACATCAGGGGACCTCATAATATATTCATACTGTATTCTCGTCCGTTCCCCCACAAGTGCCATAAGAGGATTTTTCGTTTTTTCTTCTTTTAACCCGAGACTCAGATACACTATGCTTTCAGCCGGATATTTTTTATCTTTGATATATTCATCCCATCCCTCAAACCACAGAGATCCCGACACACTTGCAACCCCGCAAAACATACCGCTCTGTATAAACGCCCACAAAGAAAACAACCCTGCGAGGGAATATCCTCCGATAAACCGTTTTTCATATGCGCAGTCTTTCTCGACTTCGGGAATACATTTCCCCAAAAGCCACGAAAGAGTCCCGTTCCCCATTCCACCGAATGTTTCGTCCCCTGATCCTTTTGCTTTCCATGGCGAAAGTGTGTCGTTCCATGACTGCACATGTATGCAGACAAGAGTCCACGGTATTTTACCTGTAAGCTTTCTGAGACGTGAAGCAACTGCCTCCGCCTCATTATGAGAAGTAAAATAATATATTATACTTGCGCCTGTGCCGTTTTTGTATATACTGCATTTTACCGATGATATGATTATTTCTTCTGCATGCATGATACTTCTCCTTTATCTGTAAACAGATTATAACATATATTATGCGGGCCGACAATGTTATGGCATCATACAGTATGATACAAACACTGTTCACAGAGTACAGTATACAAATATCACACAGATATATTATTCATCTTTACATTTACAGCAGGCATCATTACTGCAGTTTCTTCTGTTTCTTCTCCTGCTTTGTCTTTCGTCTCTTTTCAATCTTCTCTGCATACGCCTTTCACGGTTTCTTTCTGTCCTTTCCTGCCGTTTTTTTCTTCGTTTGTCTTTATCTTTAAAAATCAATATTTTCACCTCACATTTTCTTTAAGTAATCCTTCATGGCTCCCAGAACCTGCGAAAACTGCTCCTGAGAACGTTTCGGCAGTTTGTTTTTCATTTCAAGCACCATTTTTGCTTTTTCCTCATTTGTCATCTCGCCCCGCTCATTCATCGATGCGATAAAATCATTGATCTTGCCTGCATATTGCTTCTCAAAAGCTTTTGCAGTATCCATAAGATCCCTGTCTTTTATTTCCTTTTTCAGCTGCTCCGTTTTATCAGGGTCATTTTTCAGCTTTTCAATCATGTTTTGCAATTCCCTGAGCTCTTTTTCGTTTCTTCCCATATCACTCACCTGCCTTTTCGCTTTTATAGTATGCAGTACGGGCCTGTATGTGATTCTGAAGATACGTTAAAAGCACCGCATCCGTCCCTGTATTTTGCAGACAACAAAAAAACCGGCTTGCGCATCATACGGAAACCGGTCTGTGTTTTTGTTTTAAACTTAAATTCAGTTCTCTTATTTTGATGTTTTCTTTGTTTTGAACATATACCACAGATTTCCTGCAAGAAGGACTGATGAGAAGAGCCCTGCGATGAAACCGAGGAGCATCGGAAGAGTAAATTCTCTGATAGTACTTACACCGAAGATGTAAAGGGCACCTACTGCGATAAGGGTTGTGATTGTGGTATTGAGTGAACGTGTCCATGTCTGATTTACGCTGACATCAACGAGCTCACCGATATTCTTGCCGTAGCGCTTGCGGTTTTCACGGACTCTGTCAAATACAACGATAGTGTTGTTGATTGAGTAACCGAGGATAGTAAGAAGCGCCGCAATGAATGATGAGTTCACCGGAAGTTTCAGTACAGAGAAGATACCAACAACTATGAGAAGGTCATGGACAAGAGCGATTACAGCCGCAACACCGAAGAGGAATTCGAAACGGATAGTGATGTAAATAAGAATACATGCCACCGTAACGAGTGCTGCTGTAAGAGCCTGTTTCTGAAGATCTTTACCGATTGAAGGAGCCACCTTGTTGAATGAAAGGAGATCTTCATACTCAAGGGAATACTCTTCGGCAAATTTATCCATGATAGCGTTCTTTTCTTCGTCTGTATAATCTTTGCTTGAGCTGATCATAACGTATGTTCCGTCATCACCTGCTGTCGTAACATCGCATCCGCTGTCAAACTCTGCCATAAGAGCTTTCACATCCTCAACATCAAATTCACTGTGCATATCTACCTGGATGATAGAACCGCCTGCGAAATCGATTCCGAGGTTGAAGCCTGAAATACCTGTAAATGCCGCAAAGATGATCATTGCCGCAAGACCTACTGCAACAAATGTCTTGCCCTGTTTTACAACAGGAAGGCTGAACTGTTTTGATTCTTTCGCACCGAATGCCTTCGGAGAATCAACTTTTCCGATATCAACGATCCAGAGAAGAATTCTCTTTGTGAAGAATACAGCTGTGATAAGGCTCACGAGTACACCGATGATGAGTGTTACAGCAAAGCCCTGAACCGTACCTGAACCGAACAGGAAAAGTGCCGCACCTGCGATGATGGTCGTAACGTTCGCATCAAGGATCGTCGCAATAGCACTCTTGAAACCTGCATTGATCGCAGGACGAACACTCTTGCCGACGAGGATCTCTTCTTTTATTCTTTCGAAAATGATTACATTCGAGTCAACTGCCATACCTATGGAGAGAATGATACCCGCAACACCCGGAAGTGTGAGAGTAACTTTCATCGCCGCCATAAGATACAGATAAATAATAATATAAAGTCCGAGAGCAATATCTGCGGCAATACCCGGAAGTTTATATACAACCGCCATAAATGCCATTACGAGAATTACACCGATAAGACCTGCAACAAGGCTCTTTGAAAGAGAACCTGCGCCGAGTGTCGGACCGATTGTTTCGACGTGAACTGCTTCGAAAGCTACAGGAAGTGCACCAGCCCTGATGAGAACTGCCAGGTTTACTGCCTCGTCCTTATCTTCCATACCTGTGATCCATGCTTCGCCTTCAGTAATTGTTTCTTTTACCTGCGGAGCACTGATAACTTCACCGTCGAGGACGATCTGAATCTGCTGTCCGATATGTTCCGCTGTTTCTGTTGCGAAGATTTCTTTTCCGTCATCAGTGAATGTAAGCTTTACGGAATAAGCCACCATAAGACCTGATTCATCTTTTACTTCGTCATATGTGCTTGCTTTGACATCTTCCCCTGTAAGGATAACATTTCCGTCCGGATCAATAAACTCAAGCTGGGCTGTCTTACCGACCATTTCGAGAGCTTCCTGCTGGTCAGTTACGTCAGCGATGGAAATTCTGATCTGGTTTGAACCCTGTTTTGTGATTGTCGGTTCACTTACACCCATTCCGTCGATTCGGCTGCGGATAGTAGCTATGGCCTTGTCTAAAGTATCATCCGAAACTTCACCCTCGGATTCATCTGCTTCAAGAACGATATAAATACCGCCCGTGAAATCAAGACCGTATTTGATAAGATCATTTACTGCGGCTACATCATAATAACCGAACAGTTTGCTTACAGGAAGACCTGTGAAAAATAATGTGCCGAGCAAAACGGCTACAATAATTAATGATGTGAGTTTTACAAGTGATTTGTTTTTCATTATAACCTGTATCTTGTATTATTCCCTTTCTGCCCTGAGGCGTATAGTCTCTTCAAGACCGAGATAAGGATGCTGTAAGAGCTTCTTCATAGGCATTTATTACCGTTTAATTCTCCTCACTCAACGGCATCCGCATATACACTTCAGTATACCACACATTATTTTCCATTGCAAACTTATTTTAGATTTATTCCCGCAATTCCCCCGACAAGAGCGATAAACAGATAAAGGGGAAGCCTTACTGCAAGCTTATGTATATCTATACTTCCTCCGCCCAGTACAATACTCACGAAAAGTATGATGGCTGTAAATATCACAGCACTGACAATTCCCGTCAGCCAGCCTTTTTTCTCGGCTTTTTTTGCACTGAACACACTGCACAGAAGAATACATACATTCATTATGACAAATGATGCTATGCTGAGAGCTTCGTCCCGCAGATCCATATGATATGCGGCTACGCTGAACAAAAACACGGAAACGATATATACTCCCGCAAAAATCACCGCACTTTTATACTGTTTTATGTACCTGTCCATTCTTACCTCTTTTTTTATTTATATGAAGCACAGCCCCTCAATATTAGTATTTATAAACCAATTCTGTATATTATCCTATAATTTAATTTGTATGCTTCTTACATATATTTTTCAGATGATAAATGATATAATTATTAACGCAAAGAATTATTTGATTTAAACACAAGGAGAATAAAAACATGGCATTTAATTTCGAAGGAAAAATCTCTCCGAGAGAGAACTTTATGATGGCACTCCGTGGCGAAGTTCCCGAGTATTACTGCGAAGACAGTTACTACACAGGTCCCCGTGTAACCGATCCCATCAGAGCGGCAGGTATCCAGAGAGTACCCAATCAGGATACAGTTGACGACTGGGGCATCACATGGAGATGGATCCCCGGCGCACCGGCGGCAAACCCGCATATCACAGAAGAAAACAAGGTTATCAAAGACATTACGCAGTGGGATAAATATCTCAAAAATATCCCCTGGCCCTCAAAGATGGACCTTGACTGGACGGAATATGAAAAATTCGCAAAAGAATTTGACAGAGAAAACTACATCTTCTGCGGACACTGCTTCAGCGGTCTGTTCGAACTGAGCCACTACCTTATGGGATTCGAAGATGCTCTTATCAACTACGTTGAAGAGCCGGAAGCAATGTGCGAACTGCTTGATGTACTTACAGATTATAAACTCGAATATGTAAAAGCCCTCGTTGAACATGGCAACATCGACATGATCCACTTCCACGACGACTGGGGCAACAAAAAAAGCCTCTTCCTCAACCCCACAACATGGAGAAAGATTCTCAAACCACGTTACGAAAAGATCTACGGCTATCTGCGTGAACAGGGCGTAATCATTCAGCACCATGCTGACTGCGTATGCCAGGATATCGTTGAAGATATGATCGAGCTCGGAGTAAACGTATGGCACGGCTGCATCCCGCAGAACGACATCGTAAAAATGCAGAAGCTCTACGGCGGAAAAATCGCATTCCAGGGCGGTATTGACGGAGCGGCAATCGACCACAAAGGTATCAGCAGAGATGCTATCAGAGCGGAAGTCCGTCGTGCAATCGATACATACGGCCCCGGCGGAGGATTTATCCCCCTCGCTATCATGGTAAACAGGGAAGAATCCGCTATGACACGCGAAGAAATCAACATCTACGGCGAAGAACTCTATGCTAAAAAATAATCAATAATTTCAGGGGAGTGTGCATCTGTACACTCCTTTTGTTTATCATAAGTCCGCATAAAATGGACTTTTTTTAGTGTTTTAAATATTTTTAGTGCGGTTTGTCCTCATTAAATACGGCATCATGTGTCAATGCGGCAGATTAAGATTAAACAAATATATATAAATTAAAACAAATCTTAATAATCAATTAAATATTTTATATATACCTGAAAAATAAGTTCATCTCATGCTATAATTGTATTAATCAGAAAAGGAGATCCTTTTCTGTATGATAAATGAGGTGAATCCGATGGGCAGGTTATTTTCTGTCAACAATAAAAAATAACGAAAGGACATAGATATGAAAATCAATAAGCGCAAAAAAATATTGGTTACAGTTTTGGTCTTTGCACTCTTAATCAGTGCATCGGCCTTTGTGATTCCGCAGTTTGCACGGATTATCAACAGAATGTCTGAGGCTGATACACAATCTGAGCTTATGCAGCAGTTTACGGATATGACAGTAGAAGAAATAATTGACGAAATGAATGTTCTTATGTCATCATCCGGAGAAAACGACGGTTTATACCATGTTCTTGAGCTCGGACTCCGCCTCGACAGCATTTCCGGAGAATTTCTTCTGAAACAGGCAGGGAATTCATCCCTCAACCCGCTTGTACGCAGCACGATGCTTGACCTTTATGATGAGAAAATGGGAAATATGGCTGATTTTACTTCTCTTGCAAAGATGCTCATCGACGAAGATGAAGACGAAGATGTGCGCATAAAAGCAATTTATGCACTTCCCGACGAAAATGCGCAGGTTTATCCACTGCTCGAATCTTTGTTTTTCACAACCGAAAATCAGAGAGTGGCATATCATGCATTAAAACATCTGTGGATATATGACTCTTCCGGAGCAGAAAAAATTGCAGACAAGGTTCTTGCGGATTATGAAAATTTCAGCCCGGAACAGCTTTGTGCATCGCTTATGGCTAAAAAAACAGAGTTACAGGAAAATACTGCCCTGAGAAGTGATGATGAGCTCTTTGACAAAACAGAAAAGTTCGCACAACTGTGCATCTATATTCACGAAAATTACGCCGGACGTATTTCAGAAGAATTATGGAACAACCCTGTGCATGTAGCGGTCTTGAATCTTGCCGAAACAGGAACAAAAATTTCAGCAGAATATATTCTGGGGAAAGAAGGCTTCCTGTCTGTGAACCGGCTTGACAGTGAGACAAGTGCTTATATTTGTCGTAAAGTCATAAGACAAAATTGTCGTTCATTACTGGAACTTGCCAAAAACAGCGATAAAACAGAAGATATTGAGCTTTTACTCACAACGACAAAATATATACCTTACAAAGAGATCGTGGATGAACTTCAGAAAAAACTCGATAAAGACCGTTCTGCCGGATGGACAATACAATATCCGGAGACATTTGATGGTCATTATCCGAAAATAGCGGATGAAAATGAATATATTTCCGTATGGAGGTAACGTATGAAAAGATTCTCTAAAAAAATAACGATCTTACTGCTCATTTTGTGCATACTGTTTATGATAGTTCAAAGTGTTTCTGCAGCAACCAACTGCAAGGCATTTTAGGTATACAGGTATAAAAATACATACCTGGACCTTCATGCGGGGTTGATGAGATATGCATCTTCATCAAGCGGAAATTCAGTAGTTCGCGCAACAAGCGGAACTACGGTATCGGCTGTATCATGATCAACATTTATGGGGTTGCATCCGCAGGATGATTTTGTCGGAGTATACCGCCCGATGCCGGGGATGACAGATGCACAGAGAGATGCTGTTGTCGATACTGCATTGGACTTGGATGCGTACAATATTGCCTACGATATGGGCTGGCAGATTAAATACAATACGTCCAATATGAATGGCAGTAAAGTTCAGCCAAACCAGCTTAGCACATGCAGGTGTGACGGGTTGGTAGAGTATGCATATGAGTACAATGATCCGCATCAGTGGCACATCTACTGCCCGGAATATCTCTCTTAAATATCAGGAAAACTATGATCAGGGCAGTAAAATCTCAGGATTCCTGATTACTCCGGCAATTCATGCAACAAATTATATGACTCTCGTACAGTATTCATACCCCTGAGTTATATAGATTATGCACACACTGCCACTAAATGAGCACGGCCCGTCAAATTGTTTTGACGGGCCTTCTTTAACCATAGATTGTGCATAAAGTTCAGATGAAAGACATATTTTTCAGGTGAATACTTCTCAATTCACTCTCCGGATTCACAACACATACTCAAAAAAGTATACTTCCTCTATCTTTACCCTCGATACAAAATGCTGAATAAATTTAAATCCGCACTTTTCGTAAAGCTTCCCTGCGGCAACATTTCCCACGATAATATCAAGGCGCACAGCCCTGAGATTTTTTTCTCTTGCGGCTTCGATTATGCTTCTGACAAACTGTACGGAAATCCCCTTTCCGTGATAGTACGGAGATACGGCGAGAGTATGTACCATAAGTGTATCGTTTTCATCTGCATCAATCTGCCAGGGTGCTTCGTCATAACCTTCGTTATATTCGTGGTTGAGTATTGCGGCGCATACGATCTCTCCACCGGATTCACCTATATACAGCTCTTTACAGTCAATGGAACTTACAAGATATTCGTCTGAAGGCCATCTGCCTTTTTCCCAGTCAAAATACACAGTCTGCGGCATATGATCGATCACATCATAATACATTTTTCTTATGCGGTCAATATCTCCCGATACTGCCCATCTGCATACAAGTTTTTCCTGCATCCCGTCTGCCTACTTCCTTCTGTCCGCTTCATCAGATAAAAAATTTTCTGCATCATTATACCTTGATGGAATTTCGTAGTATTCGTCTTTTCTGTTCATACCGCTTTTTTCGCACATTTCCACTAATACATAAAGTATGACACAACCTGCAACAATAACAGCCAACAAACCCATTTTTTTCTCCGAAAACGATTTTGTACATTATAACATAATAAATGTGTATACGCAAAGCAGTCGGACAAGTTTTGGACTTAATTTATTAAATCAAGTCTGCTTTTCCGCCCCACTCCGTGCCCTTTCCCCGCCCATACCCGCCGCAGGCAGCTCATCGCACAGCGATGAGCGTGAAAAGCTCCGCTTTTCACAAGAAACCGGCACCGCCGGTTTCGCCTGCGGCGGGCCACAAAAAAAACGAGGACCCGAAAGCCCCCGTTTGTGTAAATTTAATTACAGCATATTCTTGATAATTTCTTTAGCGTTTTCTGCTGCCTTGCCTGCAAGTGTGATATCTTTGAGACCTGCCTGAGCCATGTCTGCTCTTCCGCCGCCGCCTGAACCTACACTTACAGCAACTTCTTTAACGAATTTGCCTGCGTTGAAGCCGTTTGCAACAACATCTTTTGTAGCTGCCGCGATGATTGAGCCTTTTTCATCTTTTACTGAGATGATCATTACAACACCCGAATTCATCTTGTCACGGAGTTTGTCGCAAAGATCACGAAGCTCGTTCATGTCAAGACCTTCAACGTATTCAACGAGTGTCTTTGTTCCGTTTACTTCAACAACTTTTGCGAGAAGATCATCAGCTACGTTTGCGCTCTGTGCCTTTTTAACTTCGTTGAGCTGTTTGTTAAGAGATGAAACTGTTGCGTTGAGATCATTGATTCTGCCTGCTACGCCTGCAATGTTTGTCTTCGCAACTGCTGCAGCTTCTTTAAGAAGTGTATCGTTGTTCTGAGCATATTCATATGCTTTCATACCTGTTACAGCTTCAATTCTTCTTACGCCTGCTGCTACGCCTGCTTCAGATACGATTTTGAAGAGGCCTGCAAAACCTGTGTTCTGAAGGTGGCATCCACCGCAGAGTTCCATTGAGAAGTCGCCGGCTTTTACAACTCTTACATCATCAGCATATTTTTCGCCGAAGAGTGCTGTTGCGCCGAGAGCTTTTGCTTCTGACATAGTTGTGTTGATGATATCAACCGGAATGCAGTCGAGGATCGCTTCGTTTACAAGATCTTCAACCTTCTTGATTTCTTCAGCAGTCATCTTTTCGAAGTGAGAGAAGTCGAAACGGAGTCTGTCAGGAGAAACTTCGCTGCCCGCCTGGTTTACATGGTTGCCGAGAACGATTCTGAGTGCTTTATGGAGAAGGTGTGTTGATGTGTGGTTGCGCGCGATTGATGTACGACGTTTTGCATCAACTTTAAGTGTTACTTTGTCGCCTTCTTTGAGTGTTCCACCGATAACTGTTACATAGTGAGCGTGTTTGTCGCCGCTTTTCTGTGTATCTGTTACCTGTGCAGAGAATGTATCTGAAACGATAACGCCTGTGTCACCTACCTGACCGCCGCTCTGTGCATAGAACGGTGTTTCAGCTGTGAAGATTACGCATTCAGCACCTTCTTCAACTTCGTTTACTCTTGCTCCGCCGTTTACGATGCAGATAACTTCTGCTTCATATACGAGATTGTCATAACCAACGAATTTTGTTGCGGGGAATTCGCTTACGATTTCTGTAAGTTCATCTTTCCATCCTTCGATGCCCTGTTTTGCGTGAGCGGCTTTTGCTCTGAGCTTCTGTTCCTGCATTACAACAGCATATCTGTCTGTGTCTACGCTCATACCTTCTTCTTCTGCGATCTCGAGTGTGAGTTCGAGGGGGAATCCGTATGTGTCATAAAGCTTGAATGCGTCATCACCTGAGATTGTGTTTTCGCCTTTTGCTTTCTGGCTGTCGATGAGTTCTTTTATAAGGTTCATACCTGATGTGATGGTTTCGTTGAATTTGTTTTCTTCAACATCAAGGATCTTCATGATCGCATCGTAGTTTTCAACCATGTTCGGGTATGCCTGTTTTGATGTTTCGATTACTTTTTCAGCAAGCGGAAGCATGAATTTTCCGTTAATGCCGAGGATCTTTCCGTGACGGATAGCTCTTCTGAGAAGTCTTCTGAGAACGTATCCTCTTCCTTCGTTTGAAGGCATAACACCGTCAGAAAGCATGAATACAGTACTTCTGATGTGGTCTGTGATAACACGGATAGAAACATCGTTCTTTTCGTCTTCTTTATATTTGATGCCTGCGAGTTCGCATACATAATCCAGGACGTGTCTTACTGTATCTACTTCGAAGAGGCTTCCTACGCCCTGCATAACAACAGCAAGTCTTTCAAGACCCATACCTGTGTCGATGTTCGGGTTTGCAAGACGATTGTATACGCCGTTGTCATCTTTGTCGAACTGTGTGAATACGTGGTTCCATACTTCAACGTAACGGTCACAATCACATCCTACATAGCAACCTTCTTTGCCGCAGCCGTACTGTTCGCCACGGTCAACATAAATTTCTGAGCACGGACCGCAGGGACCTGTCCCGATTTCCCAGAAGTTGTCTTCTTTGCCCATTCTGACGATTCTTCTTTCTTCAACGCCGATCTCATCTCTCCAGATAGCAAAAGCTTCATCGTCATCTTCGTATACTGTTACATAAAGAAGATCTACAGGAATCTTTACTACTTCTGTCAAAAATTCCCAGCCCCATCTGATTGATTCGTGTTTGAAATAATCTCCGAATGAGAAGTTGCCGAGCATTTCGAAGAATGTGCCGTGTCTTGCTGTTTTACCAACGTTTTCGATATCCGGCGTACGGATACATTTCTGACAAGTTGTAACTCTCTTTCTCGGAGGAGTTTCCTGTCCTGTAAAGTACGGCTTGAGAGGTGCCATACCTGAGTTGATCAAAAGTAAGCTTTTGTCATTGTGCGGAATAAGTGAAAAACTGTTCAGTCTGAGATGTCCTTTGCTTTCAAAGAAGTTAAGGAACATTTCTCTGAGTTCATTCAATCCGTAAGGATGCATTCTGTTCATTATTTCTTTACCTTTCCCGATTTATACCGTTTGTATTTATATTTTCGATTTTTATTATCTGTATTTAAACATACATCTTTTTCATTATACAACTTTGAAGAAATTTTTCAATAAAAACGCATTTTTTTCTTCAAAGCCCGTCATATTTCATTATTTGCAACATATACTCATAAATTACATATTGCGTTTTCTGACTTCATCAATATCCCTGTGAACCTGTGCTTTCAGCTCTTCGATTCCGGAAAAACGCATTTCCGGACGGATAAAGTCAACAAACTCAACTGTGGCTTCTTCACCATAGATATCTCCGGAGAAATCTATTATATGACTTTCCAGCCTCAGGCTGTCGCCGACTGTAGGATTGTTTCCGATATTCGTTACGCTGGGATAACGAACTCCCTTAACCGTAGTAAACGTCTGATACACTCCCCATTTCGGCACGATTATCTCATCATCAACAAATATATTCGCCGTCGGAAAACCAAGTGTTCTTCCCAGCTGCTTGCCTTTGGATACGGTGCCTTTTATGTAGAAATTTCGTCCAAGAAGTTCTGCCGCTCTCTTTGCATCACCTTTGTAAAGATATTTCTTTATAAGCGAGCTTGAAATCACTTCATCGCCGCATTTTACCGCTTCAACAATTTCCAGTGTGATTCCTTCCTTTTCGCAGAGGCTGCGAAGAAGCTCTACATCTCCTTCTCCACCTTTTCCGAAACGGAAATTAAATCCGCAGATGAGTTTTTTTATGTTGTTGCCGACTATTGCCTTCTCGAAGAATTCTTCCGCAGAGGTATTTCTCATCTTTTCGTCAAATGTAAACAGAAAAAGATAATCTATCCCTTCTTTTTCAAGGATATCTGCCTTTTCCTCACTGCTCATGAGTCTGTGAGCAAGCTTGTTTTCGCTGATAAAAGCCGCAGGCTGATTGACAAAACTGATTATTGCTCTCGGAAGTTCTCCTTTTGTCCTGTCGATTATAGCCATATGTCCGCGGTGGACTCCGTCAAAAAAACCCACTCCCGCACTTATCGGGCCTGCATTGATATTCGTATTTATATCCGTAATTATTTCCATCAGGATACCGCCTTTATCATCTTAACGATTTTGTATACATTTTCCGTACGTTTTCCCACAGCATAAAATTCATCTTCACAGAAAAGCCTTACGAGCTCTTCTTCTGCGGAAGGCTCCCCTTCGGCAAGAGAAAGATCAATGGGATTGCCGTTTCTGAGAGATTTCAGACCTTCGTTTTTTATGTCTATGCGCTTCATAAATGATATCACATCTTCGCAGGAAATCACTTTCTCCGCAGCTTTGTCACGGTCACTTTCAAGTTCCGCAAGCGTAACGCAGTTCTCTATGGAAAAATCCCCGCTCTGAGTGCGTCGGAGCGCCGTAAGATGTGCGCCGCAGCCGAGTTCTTCCCCAAGGTCATTGGCAAGGGAGCGGATATATGTACCCTTCGAGCAGAGCACATCCACCACCGCTTCGTATTTTTCCGCATCGAACGAAACAAGGTCGAATCTGAATATATGCACTTCTCTCGAAGGTATCTCTACTTCTTCTCCGTTTCTTGCATAGGAATAAAGCTTTCTTCCGTTCACCTTTATGGCGGAATATTTCGGAGGAATCTGTGTAATATCACCTTTGAATTTCTCTATGGCAATCAAAAGATCTTCTTTTGTAAAATTACATTCCCTCTGAGAAACAATCTCCCCGTCACTGTCCATACTGTCGGTGGAGATGCCGAACTTTACTGTTGCGGTATATCTTTTGTCTTCACTCGAAAGATATTCGCTGAGCTTTGTGGCGCTTCCCAGCAGTATAGCCATGACCCCTGTTGCAAGCGGGTCAAGTGTGCCTGCATGGCCGCTTTTCTTCGCCCCCGTAAGTCTTCTGACTTTCGATGCAAGAGAAAAACTTGTCATTCCCGCAGGCTTGTCTACCAATATTACTCCGTCCATTCTTCCCTGTAATACTCCGTAATCACCGCAAGCAGTTCGTCCAATTCTCCGTTGAAATTAAATCCTGCGGCTTTCGGATGCCCTCCTCCGCCGTTTCTTGCGGCAAATTCGCTTACACTCATCCTGTCGTCCATACTTCTGAGAGAGACTTTGTGAATATTTTCCCCTATCTCTTTCGTAAAGACCGCAAGACGGATACCTTCCACATCTCTCACAGGATCAATAAACCCGTCTGTGTCAATATCCCCTTGAGAGAACACCTCGTCTTCATTCGTAAGCGACATTATTCCAAGAGCGCCGTCAAAGTAGAAATCAGTGTTCGAAAGGGCTTCCCTGAAAGCAAGAAACTGCTTCATTGAGGTAACTTTCAGATAATCATGTATCTTATGAAAATCATTTCCATATTCTTTGAGCATTGCCGCTACACGGTGAGTTCTCTCTGTTGTGTTTGAATAAGCAAAACTGCCTGTATCCGTGACGATTCCGAGATAGAGTGTATTTGCTATCTGCGGTGTGATCTCACAGTCAAGTTTCTTCATAAGAAAATATACTATTTCCGCGCATGCCGCTGCGGTTTTGTCAACGTAATTTATATCTCCGTAAAGAGTATTTGTTTCGTGATGATCAATAACGATCACTTCTCCGCAGAGACCTATTCTTTCGCTGTTAGCCGCATATTCATATGTGGAACAGTCCACACAAAGGGCCGTATAGCTCTTATCCGGCACGAAATCACTTTGTACATAAGCTTCGCTTTCCCCTGTGATGCACGAAAAGTCCTGCTTTGAACTGCCGAGAAGGTACTTTACGTCTTTTCCCATTCCCTTCAGCGCAAGAGCCATCCCGATGGCGGATGCATAAGCATCACCATCAGGATTTGTGTGCGCAAATATTGCTATTTTTTCGCATTGTTTAAGCTTATCCGCAACTTCGCAAAGTATTTCATACGAAGAAATTTCATATTCAGTCTTCATCAAATTCATCCCAAAAATCGTCATCATCTTCCTCTGCAGGCTTTATATCCAGCGTTGAAAGCACTTTCTCGATGTGCATTGCATAATCAAGTGAAGTGTCAAGCTCAAAAACGATCTGCGGAGTAAATCTCGTTGTGAGTACTCCCGAAAGATGCTTTCTCATAAATCCCTTCGCTTTGTCAAGTACGCCGAGAAGTTCTTTTTTCTTCTCTTCGTCACATCCGTAGATGCTTACGAACACCTTGACATATTTCATATCAGGAGTTGCTTTTGCATCTGTTACGGTGATTACAGCCTCCTTGATACGGGGATCGTTCATTTCATAATTGATGAAAGATGATAATTCGTCTTTTATTATCTGATTGACTCGTTCAACTCTGTATGTTGACATATTATCTCGGAATTTCCTCCATCTTATAGAATTCCAGCGTGTCGCCTTCTTTGATGTCGTTGTATTTTTCAATACCGATACCGCATTCATATCCTGCGGCAACTTCCCTTACGTCATCTTTGAATCTTCTGAGAGATGCG
>SVCP01000068.1 GCA_015058295.1 Anaerofustis stercorihominis | reverse complement strand
TTCACTGGGGCCTGCCAGCATATCTATATTCACATCACCGAATACGCTTCTCTTTGCGGCTGTAACGTATACATTGCCCGGGCCGCAGATCATATCTACGGGCCTGATCGATTCCGTACCGTAAGCCAGAGCTGCGATTGCCTGTGCTCCGCCGGATTTATATATTTCGGTAATTCCGCATACTTTGGCTGTTGCGAGAATATTTGCGTTTACTTTTCCGTCGCCTTTTGCAGGTGTGATCATAACGATCTCTTTTACGCCTGCAACCATAGCAGGGACAGAATCCATAAGTACCGTTGACGGATACGGATAATTTCCTCCGGGAACATAAAGTCCCGCTCTTTTTACGGGTGTTACCATCTGATAGAGCTTTTTACCTTCCGTTTGAAGCATTACAGGTGCGTAAACCTGCTTTTCATGGAATGCCCTGATGTTGTCTCTGGCTTCTTCAAGCACGGCAATAAGTTCGGGAGAAACGGAGTTATATGCTTCTTCGATTTCTTCCGGCGTTACGACTACGCTGTCAAGCTTTACATTATCAAACTTTTCCGCATAATGTTTAAGGGCAGCATCTCCGTTTTCTTTTACGTCGTTGATAATAACTTCAACTGCAGCGGCTACGTCTTTGAGTTTTTCACGGTTTCTCTTCGTAAGTCCCGCAAGCTCCGTAATATCGGAATTTTTCTTTACGTTTATGACTTTCATTATTCTGCCTCCCTTAATATATCCATTAATTTCTTTATATCTTTATATTTGGTCTTGAGTGCGGCTTTGTTTACGATAAATACGGAAGTTATTTCCGTAATCTTTTCAAGAACAACAAGGCCGTTTTCTTTAAGTGTTGTTCCTGTTTCAACAATATCCACAATAACATCGCTCATTCCCAGAATAGGCGCAAGCTCCACAGAACCGTTGAGCTTTATGAGGGAATGTTCTATATTCTGCGAATCAAAAAATCTCTTTGCACTGTTCACAAACTTTGATGCGGCTCTGAGGTTGGTTATTTTTCTTATGTCAGTGCCTTCTTTGCCGGCAACACAGAGCGAACATTTGCCTATATCAAGGGGAAAAAGGACAAACACATCGCTGTCGTTTTCCATAATGATATCCCTGCCTACTATACCGCAGTCGCACACGCCTTCTTCCACATATATAGGCGCATCCGCAGGTTTTACAAGTACAAGCTCATAACTGTCCGTTCTGTCACGAAGGATGAGCTTTCTTGTTTTATCTACATCTTCATCAAAAACTATGCCGTGTTTTGCGAGCATTTTTACTGCTTCTTTCGCAACTCTGCCTTTGGCAACGGCAAGTCGTATCATTTCACTGTTCATTATTCCTCTCCGAAAGTATATTGAGTGACGGAATGCCGGAATATACCACTCCTTTGTATTCATACATCACATTCCGGCTGTTTTGTATATCAACTTTCCAGCCACAATGTCGGAATTGCTGAGCATAAGCTATCAATTCTTTGTAATACTCTTTCGGACAATAGATCTTCACATATGGTCTGTCATCACGGCATTTGTCTGAATAAATACCTGCAATAATATCCATATCTGCACCGAAACCGCAAGCAGATGTTCTGTTTGCAAAACGTTTTGCCAGTTCGTCGTATCTTCCGCCGTTTATGACCGCCTTTGCAGCCTTGTCCGTGTAAATCTTGAACATCATAGCGGAATAATAATCCATTTCATTGGCAAATCCCATATCAAGAAATACATATTTCTCATAGCCGTATGCACTGAGACAATCATATATCTGCCTGATATTTTCCACTGCAACAAGCATCTTTTCGTTTACGGAAAATTCTTCCGCCCTTCTGATAAGCTCTTCATATTCTCCGAAAAGCATACACAGCTCGCTGAGTTTTTTTATCTCAGCTTTTGTTGCTCCGAGAGACGTGAGAAGGTCTTCAAGCTGTACCGTATTTTTTTTCGCTATAAGTGTTGATACTTCCTGCTTGCTGTTTTCGTCAATACAATCAATTTCTTCAATAAGCGCACTTACAAAGCCTGCATGGCCGATATCGACCCTGATGTTGTCAAAACCACAGCCAATGAGCGTTTCAATGGCAATGGCGATAACCTCGCTGTCACAAAGGGCTGTTTCATCATTGAAACATTCGATCCCGTACTGTCTGCTGACGGAATTTTCCCTGATGATCTCTGTGGAGTAATAAAGTTTCTCAATACCCGCACACTCTTGCTGTCTCAGATCCTTAAGAATATGAAAAGTAGCATCAGGTCTTATAACCTTAACACCGGCATTTCTGTCAATAAATTTTATGTACTTATTGTCAGGCACCCCTTTGTACTGTTCATAAAGATAAGCATCCGCAAACATAGGTATAGTGGTATACGAATACCCGTACCCTTCACAGAGCTCTTCGATTTTTGCCCTTACACTTTTTAATGCATACATTCTGTTCATAATTTCAACCCTAAAAATTGATGTACTATATATTTCATTATTATACCACATATATTGATATTGGCAATGATTAAACTTAATTTGTGTGCAAAAATTCTGAAAATATCAAATATTTTTCCTGATAAAAAACACCGGACACATAACAGCGCCCGGCATATATTTCGTATAATTATTTATTGCTGAGAAGATCCCTGATTTCTCTGAGAAGGAGAATATCTTCGTCCGGTTCGGCAGTAACTTCTTCAACGATCTCTTCAACAGCTTCTTCCGCAGGTTCTTCCTGCTTTCTGTGAAGGTTGTTGATAAGTTTGACTACGTTGAACACTACAAATGCCACAAGAAGGAAATTTACGATAGTCTGAATAAAGTTTCCGTATTTAATTGCAGATTCTGCAACGGTTTCCGTTGCGGGAGTGATGACATATTTCAGTTCTGTGAAATTTACTCCTCCAAGAACAATACCAACAACCGGCATGATGATGTCGTTTACAAGTGATGTTACGATTGCTGTGAAAGAACTGCCCACAACAACGCCCACTGCAAGATCCACTACGTTGCCGCGGGATATAAACTGTTTGAATTCTTCAATATATTTTTTCATTTATGCCTCCTGTTTATAAATTATAGGTAATATAAAACTGTAAATCAGTTTATCACAACATAATTCCCGATGCAAGGGGAATATACAATTTCCTTCGGCGATACGTTTTTACACACAAAAAGACCTGTCACATAAGACAGGTCTTTTGTTTATAAAAGTAAATTAAGGATCAATTAAGCTTCTCTTTTTCTTGCATGTGCTCTCTTTACAGCTTTTCCGATTTCAAATGCCGGGAATACCGTAAGAGCAAGTCCGATGGAAATGAGGAGTTCATTCAGATGGAATGTACCTGCTTCGATTCCGAATACGCTTGAGAGACCGGGCATAAAGATTGCCGCAAGCGTAAAGAATGTCGTAACGACAGCAGCGCCTACAACCCACCAGTTCATGTGCGTGAACATATGCTTGGAGAAGAGCGATTCTCTCTGTGAACGCATATTTACAGCACAGAACATTTCTGCGAAGTTTACAACGAGGAATGCCATAGCCATAGCGTTTACGCAGATGTTTCCTGACATAATGCCTTCGAATGAACCGACTTCAAGGTGATAGCCGATGAAATATGCCGCAAGCTCGATAACAGCAAGATAAATACCCTGCCATACCATATCTACCCCTGCACCATTGGAGAAGATACCGTCTTTGGAATCTCTCGGCTTACGTTTCATTACGTTGCCTTCTGCGACTTCCATACCAAGAGCAAGGCCCGGGAGGGAGTCAGTAACCATGTTGATCCAGAGAAGATGAACAGGTTCTAAGATAGTGAAGTTCATGAGTGTTGCTACAAACATAATGATAACTTCCGCAAGGTTTGTTGAAAGCTGGAACTGAAGTACCTTACATACGTTGTCGAAGATCTTTCTTCCTTCTTCAACGGCGTTTACGATTGTTGCGAAGTTGTCGTCAGCAAGGATCATATCAGCAACACCTTTTGTAACGTCTGTACCTGTGATACCCATACCGATACCGATATCGGAAGCTTTGATTGACGGAGCATCGTTTACGCCGTCACCTGTCATGGCTGTTACCATGCCTCTTGCTTTCCATGCATTGACGATTCTCGTCTTGTGCTCCGGCTGAACACGGGCATATACAGAATATTTAACTACTTCATCAACAAGTTCTTCGTCACTGAATTTATCAAGTTCAGCACCGAGAATTGCCTGCGATTCATCTGTGATGATTCCAAGGTCTTTACCGATTGCTACAGCAGTATCTTTATGGTCGCCTGTGATCATAATCGGTCTGATACCTGCAAGTTCACATTCCTTGATAGCGCCATATACTTCCGGTCTGCACGGGTCGATCATACCTACGATACCGATGAATACGAGATTGTTTTCGAGTTCTCCCGCATCATATGAAGCAGGTTCAGAATCATATTCTCTGTATGCGGCACAAAGTACACGAAGTGCTCTGTCTGCAAAAGCTTTGTTTGCTTTGTTTACGGCATCTTTGAGTTCCTGTGTCATAGGAACAACGCCGTTTTCCGTAAGGTATCCTGTGCAAAGGTCAAGCATTACATCACAGGCACCTTTTGTATACTGAACGATCTTTCCTGATTCGTTATGTACTGTTGACATCATCTTTCTTCCGGAATCAAACGGAGCTTCGCCGATACGCGGGAAAGATTCTTTCATTTCATATTTGGGAAGACCGAGGCTGTTAGCATAGTTTACGAGAGCACATTCTGTCGGCTCCCCTACGGAGAATTCTTCACCCGGCTTGATTTCTGCATCTGAACAAAGAGCCATTGCTTTTGCAAGGAGCATCTTGTCAACTGTGTATTCATCTACAACAGTCATCTTGTTCTGTGTGAGAGTACCGGTTTTATCTGAACAGATAATCTGTGTGCAGCCGAGAGTTTCAACGGCAGTAAGCTTACGGATAAGCGCCTGACGTTTTGACATAGCCGTAACACCGATTGAAAGAATGATCGTAACTACTGCGGGAAGTCCTTCCGGAATTGCTGCAACAGCGAGAGCGATAGCCGCGATGAATGTGTCAAGGGCGATTTCGCCGAGGAATGCAATTGAGAACGGTTCGTTTGAAAGCATTACGCCTTCAACAATACCGATTACGAATACGAGTACACATATACCGATTACGAGTTTTGTAAGGAAGTGTGAAAGTTCCGCCATCTTCTTCTGAAGCGGAGTCTGTTCATTCTGCGCCTGAGAAAGTGCGTCTGCAATCTTACCCATTTCCGTATCCATACCTACGGATGTTACAACTGCTTTACCACGGCCGTAAACTACTGTTGAACCGCTGTAGAGCATATTCTTTCTGTCGCCGAGAGTTACGTCTTCCTGACCGTCCCTGAGCATAAGTATATTGATGATCTTGTCAACAGGAACACTTTCACCTGTAAGTGCGGCTTCTTCGGCCTTGAGGCTGTGTGATTCGATAATACGGCAGTCAGCAGGAACAGCATCACCTGCTTCGAACACAACAACATCACCGACAACGATATCTTCGCTCTTGATTACATGAACTTCGCCGTCTCTGAGTACTTTACTCGTTGCAGCGGTCATCTGCATAAGAGCTTCCATAGCCGCTTCGGATTTGCTTTCCTGAACAAGACTCATTATTGAGTTGATGATTACTACTACTAAAATTACAAATACATCAGCAAAGTCTCCGAGAGACGGAATACCGCCTGCTTCGAGTACGGCAACAACAGCCTGAATGCCCGCAGCAACGATAAGCATAATGATCATCGGATCTGCAAGTGCATTGATAAATTTACGGAATGTGCTTATTTTTTCCGCTTCTTTAAGCTTATTCTTACCATTCTCCTGAAGCCTTTTTGCAGCTTCCTGAGATGTAAGACCATTTTCCGTCGTTTTCAGTTCCTCAAAAACCGAGCTGACGTCTTCAAGATAGTGCTTCATTGTTACTCCTTCATATAAATGAAATTTTGGTTATAAATAAAGACCTTCATCATAGCAATGCTATGCCAAAGGTCTTGCCAACATAATAATGCTCCATGTGCCAGCCTTACGGCGGTTGTTGACACACAAATCACAGGCTACTCCCCTTCAACGGGATACATTGTCGCACCAAAGCGACTTATCCCGATTATTATATATTAAAACACAGAATTTTTCAACAGAAATTTGCAATTGTGTATTATTTTACATTTATTATGCATCTACGTAAAAAAATAAATTCCCCGCAATAACGGGGAATTTATAATTGATATTAAAGATTAGCCTTTGATGATGGCGTCTTTCTTACATTTGTCGAAGCAGATTCCGCATCCGATACATTTTTCCTGATCGATTACATACGGTTCTTTCTTTTCACCTGAGATAGCTTCCATCGGGCAGTTCTTTGCACAGAGACCGCAACCGATGCAGTTTTCTTCTTTGATAGTGAATTTTCTTCTTTCAATGTCAGAAACGATAACGCCTGCTTTACATTTGCTTACGCAAACGAGACATTCTCTGCACTTAGAATAGTCGATAACCGGAAGATTGTCAACCATTGTGATTGCTTCGAACGGGCAGTTTTTAACGCAAAGGTTACATGAGATACAGCCAACTTCACAGTTAACTTTAACAGCTTTGCCTTTGCCTTTTGAGTTACAAGCGATCTTGACAGCTTTGCCGTATTCAACGAATTTAACAACGCCTTTCGGACAAGCAGCTACACAAGCGCCGCAACCTGTACATTTTTCCGGATCAACTTCAGCAAGACCTTTTTCGTTGATCTTGATAGCGCCGAATTTACAAGCAGCAACACATGAACCGTAGCCGAGGCATCCGTATTCACAAGCTTTTTCGCCGCCCATAACTGCTGCAGCTTCTCTGCAGTCTTTAGCGCCGTAGTAGTTGAATTTATCTTTTGCAACTTCTTTGCAACCCTGGCAAGCTACGAATGC
>SVCP01000067.1 GCA_015058295.1 Anaerofustis stercorihominis | reverse complement strand
GTCCTCTGAGATGTATTTATGAAGCTCATCAAGCAGGTTTTCGGAGACAACCACTTCGTAAAAATATTTTATAATGTCTTTGTTGCTCATTGCACATCTCCTTCGTCAAATTCAAGTTTGTCTGACTCTATTATAATTCTTTTATCCGTAAAAATCAACGTCAGTCGGAAACACATCGTGTTTACGACTGACATCTTCTGGAATCACCTTTTATGTTACGTTCCGGAATATGCGGTATATGAGAATTTCAGCTAAAGAAAAGCTTCCAGGATAAAAACCACCACACAGCAGGAAACTGATACTCCAAGCAGGCTTACCCCTTTCCACGCAGCTGTGATACCTATAATCAGTGCGGCAGCTCCTGCGAGGGGAAGCCTTGTTGCCTGAATTATGGCAGGGAAGGTCATTACCGCAAGGGTTACATACGGTACATAAAACAGGAATGATTTTATGAAGTTATTTTCTATGGGCTTTCTTATAAGCGTAAGGGGAAGAACCCTGAGAAGATAAGATACTCCTGCCATGATCAGAATATAAACATATATGTTATGCTTCATCTGTTTTCTCCGTTTCTTCCTTTATGGGGAATTTCCATGCAGCGACTGCAGATATTACAACTGTAAGAATTATCGTTCTTGTTCCTTCAGACATGTTTTTTATGTAGGGAAGTACTCCGCACAGGTAGCTTGCCGCAAAGCTGATAAGTACAAACATTCCCACGATCTTATTCTGTTTTGACGGTGGAATGATTATTGCAATAAACATTCCGAAAAGCGCAACACTGAGGGCGCTTACTACATTTGCCGGAAGCATGTTTCCCGCAATGACTCCGAGGGCTGTTCCCGTTGCCCATGCAGGAGCGGCAACGAGGATCGCTCCGTATGAATATGCAGGTTCAATATATCCCGGTCTTGCGATGTTGATTCCGAAAAGTTCATCCGTAATATCATACCCTATAACAAGCCTGTGAATGAGCTTTGTTCCGGGCCTGAATTTCTGACTGAGAGCACAGCTCATCAGAAGATACCTTGCGTTTGCAACAAGTATGATAAGTGCCATTTCCCAATACGGTGCATCTTGTGCTATTACCGAAAATCCCGCATATTCCCCTGCGGATGCGTTTGTGAGCAGGCTTGCAATAAATCCCTGAAATGCATTCAGCCCTGCATTCCTTGCGGCGATTCCCAGAGAAAACGAAACTGCAAAATAACCGAGCCCGATGGGAATACCGTCTCTGATTCCTTCTTTAAGTGCTGTATTTTTACGATCGTTATGACCGGCTTTCATAATAGCTCTTCCTTCCATTTTGATTATTGGTATATTATATCACTGGGATTATTTTGTGTAAATATCGATTTTCGATTTAAACAGTACATATTCTCACAAAAATAAGAGCGTCTGCCGACGCTCTTTGAATAGAAGATATTTTTATTTATTGATTTTTGCTTTTGCTGCTTCGACAATGATTTTTGCACATTCGTCAATACCCAGTTTGCTGTCCAGAGCAATGTCATAGTTGAGATAATCGCCCCATTCTGTGAGTGTGTATTTTTCATGATATGCAGCACGTGATTTGTCTACGGATTTGAGCATGTCTTCTGCCTGATCCAATGTTTCTGCATCGTATTCTTCGAGGATTCTATTGATGCGGCTTTCTTTGTCAGAGTAGATAAAGACTCTCAGGCATGACGGATCGTTTTTGAGAAGATAACCGCCACATCTGCCAACGATAACGCAGGAGCCTTTTTCAGCGAGATCTCTGATGATCTTGCTCTGAGCTTCGAACATTTTAAGTTCATTGCTGTAATATCCTGCTGTCATTTCCGGAATAAAACCTGCAATTGCAGCATCCCATCCCCAGAGCATCGGGCTAGAAACTCTTTCCTGCCACTGTGATATGTAATCTTTATCAAGTCCGCTTTCATGTGCGATCATATCGATGAGATTGTGATTATAAAAAGGAATACCAAGCATTTCTGCAACTTTTTCCCCTATGATTCTTCCGCCACTTCCGTATTCACGGCTGATTGTAATAATAACTTTATCCATATATTCACCTTCCCTGATTTTTATCGTATGCAACATAAATACATATTGCATTATCATTATAACATAACTTTACTACTAAAACTCAATAAATGTAATATTTTTAATCGATTTAATATATCTTCGCGTAAACATATTTGATTTTCTCATGAAAAAAGATAGTATTTTTGTTTTCCGTTGACATTCTCAGGATGTTGCTTTAAAATAACATAAAAAGCAATATATTATTCAGGAGGAAAATATGGGTAAATTTGAAATCAAGGAAGGCAAAACAGGTTTTGTCTTTAATCTTAAAGCAAAGAACGGTGAAATCATTGCGACAAGCGAAGTGTACACGACAAAAGATGCTTGTGAAAACGGTGTGAAAAGTGTAATCAACAATGCTCCGGTAGCTAACCTCGAAGATCAGACAATCGAAGGTTTTGAGGAAGCAAAACACCCGAAATTTGAAGTATACACAGACAAAGCCGGAGAATTCCGTTTCAGACTTAAAGCTAAAAACGGCGAAAACATCTGTCGCTCAGAAGGCTACAAGGCAAAAGCAAGCTGCATAAATGGAATCGAAAGTGTAAGAAAGAACGCTGAAGATTCAGAAATTGTTTATGTAGAAGCAGAATAATGAATTCATAAAGGGAACGATTATGTCGTTCTCTTTTTTGAATATTTGAAGAATCAGTTCTGATTTTTTGAACTTGCCAGGATGATAATTTACTACATTTTTTAATAAAAAAAGTAATATTTTTTATTAAAGGTACTTTTCATATGATAATAAATGTGCTATAATTAGGCAATTTGTGCAGTAGGTGACAAAATCGGAATATTTTTGCGAAATCTTGTATTTTTATTTTTTATTATTGCATTATTATACGCAAAAATATTTACTGACGGAGCTTGCATAATATAAATAATAAGAGGAGTAAAAATGAGCAAAGCATATCTTATTTTGGAAAATGGACAAGTTTTCGAGGGTGAAAGCTTCGGTTATGAAAAAGAAGTAATTGCGGAACTGGTGTTCTCATCATCAATGACCGGATACATTGAACTTCTTACAGACCCCGGATATTACGGACAGATGGTCGTTTCTACATTCCCGTTGTCCGGAAATATCGGAGTTATTCGTGAAGACCAGGAATTTGACGAAGTATATATTTCTGCATATATCGTCAGAGAATATTGTGAAGTGCCTTCAAATTTCCGTTGTGAAGGCGATTTGCGCTCATTTTTGATAAAAAATAAAGTTGCTGCCCTTGCAGGTATTGACACAAGAGCTATCGTTAAACTCATCAGAGATAACGGTGCGATGAATGCGAAGATCTCATTCAACAAGGAAATTTCTGAAAAGGAACTTGAAGAAATCAGAAACTATAAGGTAAAGGATGCTGTAAGCGTAGTATCCAAGAGAGAAGAAAAGAGATACATATCAGACAAGGAAAAGACCGTTGTTCTTTACGATATGGGAGAAAGAAAATCCGTAATTGATATGCTTACGGAAAGGTTTAATGTCATCAGCGTGCCGTATGACTCAACTGCCGAATATGTACTTTCCCTTAATCCTGACGGAATCATTATTTCCGACGGCCCGGGTGACCCGAGAGAAAACAGCGCCGCTGTTGAAGAAATCAGAAAGCTTATCAAAGCCGATGTTCCTATGTTTGGTCTTGCTCTTGGTCATCAGCTTATTGCTCTTGCGAACGGATTTGAAATCGGTAAACTTAAATACGGGCATATCGGATCAAATCAGCCTGTAAAAGACAATGCTTCCGGAAGAGTTTATATTACAGCCCAGAATCACGGATATTTCGTTACGACAGATTCCGTGAAAGATGCATCTATCAGATTTGTAAATGTAAACGACGGAACATGCGAAGGCCTTGTGTATGATGATGGAAAAGTTATTACAGTACAGTTCTCTATAGATTTCAATGAAGGTCCGCAGAATACATCATTCTTATTGGACGAATTTAAAGATAAAATGTAATAAAAACGGGGAGGAATAAAATATGCCACTTAACAAAAATATCAAAAAGACACTTGTTATAGGTTCAGGTCCGATCATTATCGGTCAGGGTGCAGAGTTCGACTATGCGGGAACTCAGGCTTGTAAAGTCCTTAAAGAAGAAGGAATTGAAGTTGTACTCATAAACTCCAACCCGGCTACAATCATGACAGACAGTATGATCGCTGACAGAATATATATAGAACCGATTACTGTTGAAACCGTTAAACGTATTATTGAAAAAGAAAAACCGGACAGTGTACTCTCGACTCTCGGAGGACAGAATGCCCTCACTCTTTGTATGCAGCTTGCAAAAGACGGATTTTTGCAGGAACATAATGTAAAGATCCTCGGTGCAGATCCTGTCACTATTGACAAAGCTGAAGACAGACAGATGTTCAAGGATACGATGGAATCCATCAATCAGCCGTGTATTCCGTCACTTGTCGTGACAGATGTTGATGCGGCACTTGAATTCGCAAATGAGATCGGTTACCCCGTAATCGTGCGTCCGGCATTTACACTCGGTGGTTCAGGCGGCGGTATGGCATCTGATGCTAACGAACTCAGAAGTACGGCCCTCATTGGTCTGAGAACTTCACCGATACACCAGGTACTTATCGAAAAGAGTGTTGCCGGCTGGAAGGAAATCGAGTTTGAAGTTATCAGAGACTCAAAAGGTAATTCCATCACAGTATGCAGTATGGAAAACGTTGACCCTGTAGGCATCCACACAGGTGACTCTATTGTTGTTGCTCCGGCACTTACTCTTGCAAACAAAGAATATCAGATGCTCAGAAATGCTGCTATGGCAATCGTTGACGCACTAAAAGTAGAAGGCGGTTGCAACGTACAGTTTGCACTCGACCCGGAAAGCTTTAATTATGCAGTAATCGAAGTTAACCCACGTGTATCACGCTCTTCTGCACTTGCATCAAAGGCAACAGGTTATCCTATCGCAAAAGTTGCCGCAAAAATAGCTATCGGATATAATCTTGATGAGATCAAAAATGCTGTTACGAAGACAACATATGCGTGTTTTGAACCGTCAGTTGACTATGTTGTAGTTAAGTTCCCGAAATGGCCGTTCGATAAATTCGTATACGCAAAGAGAAGACTCGGTACACAGATGAAGGCTACAGGGGAAGTTATGGCCATCGGTCAGAGCTTCGAGGAAGCCCTTCTCAAAGCTGTAAGAGGTGCTGAGATCTCTCACGATACAATGAACACAACATTGTTCCATGAATATACAGACGATGAGCTTATCGCAAAGATCAATGCCTGCGATGATCAGAGATTTTTCGCCGTGTTCGAAGCGTTGAAGAGAGGATATACAGTAGATGAAATGCACTATCTCACTCTTATTGATGAGTGGTTCCTTGCGAAACTGGCAAATATGATCAGCTTCGAGAGAGAAATGAAGAGTGCAGAAACGCTTACTGATGAAATGTATCTGAAAGCAAAGAAGATGGGATATCTTGACAGCACCATCGAAAAGATCTCAGGCAAAAAAGTTACAACACCTGCAGTTGCATCATATAAGACAGTTGATACATGTGCCGCAGAATTCGAAGCAAATACACCTTATTTCTACAGTGCATACAATACAGATAACGAAGCTGTTGAATTTAAACAGAAGAATATAGATCCGGATAAAAAGACTGTTATCGTATTCGGTTCAGGCCCCATCAGAGTAGGCCAGGGTATCGAATTCGACTATGCTTCTGTTCACTGCGTATGGGCTTTGAAGGAACAGGGATTTGATGTTGTAATCATGAACAACAACCCGGAAACCGTATCCACAGACTTTGATACAGCAGACAGACTTTACTTCGAACCGGTAACTCCGGAAGATGCGATGCACGTTATCAATACGGAAAAACCTTACGGCGTAGTTGTACAGTTTGGTGGTCAGACATCTATCAAGCTCACAAAAGCTCTTTCTGAAAATGGGGTAAACATTCTTGGTACATCTGCAGACGGAATCGATATGGCAGAAGACAGAGAACGTTTCGATGCCCTTCTTGAAGAACTTGATATCGCACGTCCCGCAGGTCATACTGTAATGACAGCAGAAGAAGCTCTCAAAGCGGCTGAAGAACTCGGTTATCCGGTTCTTATGAGACCGTCATATGTTCTTGGCGGACAGAATATGATCATTGCATACGATGCAAGTGACATCGTTGAATATATGAGCATTATCCTTGCAAACAACATCGAAAATCCCGTACTCATCGACAAATATCTGATGGGTAAGGAATTCGAAGTTGATGCTATCTGTGATGGCGAAGAAATTCTTATTCCCGGCATTATGGAACACGTAGAACGTGCAGGTATCCACTCAGGTGACTCAATCGCAGTATATCCAGCATACAGTCTCGATCAGGAAATGATAGATTATATGGTTCACTGCTCAAAACAGCTTGCGGTAAGCCTTGGTACAAAAGGTCTTGTAAATATCCAGTACGTTGTATATCAGGGCAAACTTTATGTAATCGAAGTTAATCCCCGTGCATCAAGAACGGTTCCGTATATGTCAAAAGTTACGGGAATTCCTATGGTTAATCTTGCTGTAAAAGCTATGCTCGGTGAAAAAGTTGCTGATATGGGCTTTGGTACAGGCCTTTATAAATCAAGTGATTACATCTGCGTAAAAGTCCCTGTATTCTCATTCGAAAAACTTCAGGACCTCGATACAATGCTCGGACCGGAAATGAAATCAACAGGTGAAGTTCTCGGTATTGCAAAGACAAGGGAAGAAGCTATCTATAAAGGTCTTGTAGGTCGTGGTTGCAGAATGGATACCGAAGGCGGAGTTCTCCTTACTGTAAAAGATGCAGACAAGCCTGAAATTGCTGCTCTTGCGAAGAAATTCGCGAAACTCGGATTCACACTTTATGCAACTGAAGGCACAGCTGCTGTTATCAGAGATGCAGGCCTTGAAGTAAATGTTGTTGCAAAGATTCACGAAGGAAAAGGCACAGATATTGAAACTACAGCTTCGCTCATCGAAAGCGGTAAACTCAGCTACCTCCTGTCAACAAGCTCAAAAGGCAGAATCCCCACACAGGACAGCGTAATCATCAGAAGAAAAGCTATAAAAGAAGTG
>SVCP01000066.1 GCA_015058295.1 Anaerofustis stercorihominis | reverse complement strand
CGAGGAGGACGGCAGACCAAGCTTGCATCAAGCGATGGGATGCGGGCCTTCTGCCCCTGCCAACTTTTTTGTTTGCGGATGTTCTGATGGACTGCAACGGTCCATCTTTTTATTTTCCATACTCAAACTCAAAACTTGCCCTGTCGCTTGTGAATTCCAGAAGTATTTTATCTTTTTTTGAAAATCTGTAATATGCACTGCAGGATGCGCTCTCATATATCACACGGCTCATTTTTCCATGATGAGGAGCTGCAAGGGGCTTTTCACGGCGTTTTATCAGCTTTGCGGTAAACTCATACTCCCCTTGCCCGATAACGACCGTATCATCATCTATATTTTTCACTCTCGCACCGAGATATGTGGCAATACGGTATTCTTTTCCGTCAAGAAGAATATTTCCTATAATGCCCGTAAAAGAAAAAGCCAATACGGGAATATCCGCAACAGCAAACATCAGCGAACCGCCATCAAAACAACACTGACTCCAGATATACCTTTTCGGGAATGATCTTCCGCTGTCACCTTCGATATAACCGACACCGTTATCAAAATCATACCGTATATCACCTATATTCATATATCCGTTGATGTTGTGAGTCATACTGTGCACGCTGTGACGACACTGCATAAACGGTACCATACAAAACGGCCCCATTATATCGTATTTTACTGGCGTAATGCAATCAAAGCGAAGTGAACCTTCTATTTTCATATCTCCTTCGGATATATCAACATATATACCTTCATCCGAAAACTCACATCCGTCAGCTAATACTCCAAAGGGATTTCCGGAGAATGTTATTTCGTCTATACTCAGGCTTACGGACATATCATCGGTAATTACCTGCAGTGATGCCGTTTCATTTCTGTCGTCCGAATGTGATGCGGGAATAAATGCTATTGTCCTGTCGTCTGTACAGCATTTGAAATACAATCCTTTAAAATAATCTTTTATGCTCATATCCTCCGTGAGAAAATATTATTTTCAGATATATTGATTTTTCCCACATTGTGTAAGATATATAAGCTTTCCGCAAAAAAATCCCCGCTTATGCGGGGATAAAATTATGCATTTTTCATAAGTTCGCTTGCTCTTCTGAATGCTTCGTTTGCATTTTCGAGCA
The DNA here is from genome assembly GCA_015058295.1 of Anaerofustis stercorihominis. Classification (GTDB taxonomy): domain Bacteria; phylum Bacillota; class Clostridia; order Eubacteriales; family Anaerofustaceae; genus SVCP01. The sequence continues at coordinate 6,146 of SVCP01000066.1, read as the reverse complement.
TTGAAATCGCTTCATTGATCTCATCGGCAACATCTTCTCTGCCGTGTTCCATAGCTTTTTCAGCCCATTCCTTATATCCGTCAATATGATCTTCACCATGATGTACCCAGTGAGCGATGAGAGCCGCAAGAGTTTTCATTTCTTTTCCGCTTCCCATATCTCCATCGTGGTGATGGTCATGTCCGTGTTCATGGTCGTGATGACCTTCATGCATAAATAAAATCATTGTATTCCTCCAAAATAATTATTTAATCGGTTCATTTGCACTGCCGTAGGCCGACTGTACATCAAAGTCCGTTCTTACCATTTTTTCCGCAACAACGACAAACTGCGGTGTAAGGAAATATAAACCTCTTTCATAATCGTCCCACAACTGGTCCGACACATCGCATCTTATCGCAAGGGGAATAAGCCCCCACTTTGACAATGTTCTTCTGTCCCATTCAGGACGCTTTTTCTTTGTTGAATTCTCTACGGAGAATATCTTTCCCGATTCCGAATCATCAAACAAAGAAAACGATGCCTTGTCATAAGCCTGTGCTCTGTTAAAGTCAAAATATTCACTGTCAGTATCGCTCATAGGCTGATTTACCCAGTCGCCGTCAAAATACACCACCCTGCCGCTCGGGACAAGAACACGGTACCATTGAGAAAAAGCATACTCGGGATTCGGCAGATTCCATACAACATTCCTGTTGATGATAAGATCAAATTCTTCGTTTCCGAAAGGCAGATCATCTGCTTCTGAACAGATAAAATTGACTTTCGCATTCATTCTCTCAGCATTTGCAACGGCTGCGGCAATTCTGCTGTTGGAAATATCAATACCGCATACATCATGCCCTCTCAGAGCCATTGTAATTGCCAGAAAACCACTTGATGTACCGATGTCGAGTATGCGAAGCTTTTTCTTCTTTTTCGGTGCATACCGTTCGATCATATCTCCCCATGCTTTTCTTTTGAATGAATGAAGATCTTTGATACATCTGTCCGTTCCGACATCATTGTTCTTCTGCCAGAAAAGAGAAATCTCATTTTCTTCGTCTTCTTCGTTATCGGCTTTTGTTCCTTCAAGCATATACATGGGATATTTGCCGTAAAAAGAAACTTCCCCCTCACTGTACGCACTGGGATCTTTGATCTTTATCTTGTTTTTGACCTTGAATCCTGCACGACCCAGCTCATATACAACGGAGTCGAACAGTTCACTGCTTGTGTATTCGGAATTACTCTGTCTGGATGCGGCAGCCTCCGCAGAAGACTTACACAAATCTCTTATGTCCTCCGTGGTCGTTACCGTATTCAGATCCGCCTTTGTATAATCGCAATCGAATATCAGAAGCTTTCCTTTGGGTTTGAGAATATCTTTTATTCTCGAAACAAGATCCCTGAAATCATCTTTATATACGCTGAAAACGCCTCTGGCAACGATCACATCAAATGTATTTGACTTGAACCTGTCACTAAAAACATCTCCCACATAAAAATCCGGTTCAGCGACCTCTTCTATGCGACGACTTTTCGCCCTTGCTATCTTGTCAGAATCTATGTCAACACCTGTCACAAGATGAGAATGCGCCGAAAGAGAAAGGCTGAGATAACCTTCATCGCAATTTAACTGAAGGATCCTCAAAGGTGTCTTTTTAGGCGAATTCGATATAACGATGTTGGACCAATATTTCAACAACGAGTTTTCAAGAAAATCCATAGTGTTCACCACACACCTCTCATCATCCACTTAATTATAATAGGATAATTCCTTAAAGTCAACAACACACCGAAGCGAAAAATCCACAAAAGCCCATTAATTCGCACATTTTCAGCTTTATTCAAGTTTTTTTCGGTCAAATGACAGATACTCACTGCAATTCTAGCAATAAATTTTTAAGTTCTTCCACAGTTTCAACAATATAGTTGCTTCCCGCTTCACTCAGCTCTTCACGGGAGCCGAATCCGTACAGTACGCCGATACTTTCAAGGCCGTTTTTATTTGCTCCGTTGATATCGTGATGTCTGTCACCGACCATTATCACTTCATCCTTCTCATGCACAGGCATATTTTCAAGAACATATGTAATAACTTCGTCTTTGTTTACTCTCGTTTCATCAAGGGTACTTCCGCCGATAAAAGTGAAATATTTCGCAAGGGAGTAGTGTTCGAGGATCTGTTTTGCATATACTTCCGGCTTTGATGTAGCCACGAAAAGTTTCTTTCCGCTCTTTACAAGGCTGTCAAGCATTTCTTCCATTCCTTCATACACACGGTTTTCAAACATTCCCGTGGGAGCATAGTATTCTCTGTAATACTGAAGTGCAAGAAGGCTTTCTTCTTTCGTCATTGAATAATACTTCTCAAATGATTCGAGAAGAGGCGGACCTATGAAACAGTAAAGCTCTTCATTTTCCGGAGGTGTTATATTGAATTTTTTTAATGCATATATAACGGAATTGGTAATTCCCAGCGCAGGGTCAGTAAGGGTGCCGTCGAGGTCAAATAATATATACTTTTTCATTTATGACTCCTTTTCGGTTTATTATAACACAATTACCGTTTATAACAACAAAATGAACTCTTGAATAAAAGAATAATTTGTGATAAAGTACAACTACGGAGGATAATTATGAAAAAAATATTTATATACATTGCTGTTCTGTTTATGCTCTTACCTCTTACTTCTTGTGCATCGATTCCTGCAGAGGAACCTGTAATAAAAATGTTTGACTGTATTCTGGCAGAAGACACACAAGGACTTGTAAATTATGCAGATTCGTTTTATTATACAGTCCCGACGATGCCCGATGTACTAAAAGATGCGCTCAGAGAAAACTGTACATATTCCGTCGGCAATATAACAAAAGAAAAAAAGACTGAGTATGTGGAAGTCACAATAATGAGTTTTTCTGCGGTCAATACAGAAAAATGTGCAGTGGATAAATTATCTGTGATGACAGCGTCGACAGAAAATGCGGATAAAAAAGATCTGACTGAAGATATAGCAAAAGCGTACGAAGAAGCCATTGCCGAAAATAAAGACAACAAAACAACTGTAAAATTAACAATTCCTGTCCGGAGATCCGGAAAGAACAAATTCTGCATCATCGGAGAAGAATTATCCGTACAGATAATGAATGCAATATACGGGCAATAAGACAGATAATCCCACCGAAATTCCGGTGGGATTATTTTTTAATATATCATATATCCGGGCATATATTCTTTCGGCAGGGGTTCTTCCGAAAGGAATTCAAAACTATCATCACGCAGTATGGGAAGAAAAGCGATATACGGAACTATATCAAATTCACTTCCGTAATTATTTGCACCGAAGTTCGCACCTTCCTTTGCTCGCTGATTGAGTCCTCTGATGAATTTTGTTCTGTTGGAACAGTCATGCACAGCAATATCCCATCCTTCATCAACGGCAAGCTTCATAAGCTGCATCGTGATCTGCCGGCTCCAAACAGGAGAAAGATATCCGTGGCGGGACATATACATATTTTCTCCGAGGTAATTTTCAAGATTGTTGCAATTCAGATGAAGCTCCGCACAGTTAATAAAGTCAACGCCCGTAGCAAGGACGGCATCTTTCTTTTTCATAAACGAATCGAAAAACTCGGGAGTCATGGGAGTTTCTATTCCGACAGAAGGAATATATTTTTTCGCAATGGCTATATTTTTTATTACCTTATCGGAGCAGTTCGTTGCCCCGAGATTAAAACGCAGTTCATTCAGGCCCGCATCTGCCAGAGCTTTTATATTTTCTTCCGTAGCAAGTGTTCCGTTTGTATACATATGCTGATGGATTCCCGCATCGGCGAATTTTCTTATTATGCCGTAATATTTTTCAATTTCCATAAACGGCTCGAGATATACATAAGACACCCCTGAGGGTCTGTTACATACAGAGAGAAGCATTTCAATATCATCTTCCCTGCATTTACTGCCTCCGATTTCCCACATGCCTTCACCGACAGGCGGCTGAAGGTGCAATTCCCCATAGTTATAACAGAATTTACACTCTATGTTACATTTATTTGTTTTTCTGATGGCGTTAAGACCCTGTCCCGCAAGACATGAACGGCAACCGTCGGAAAATTTTTCTTCGTTGCCGACAAAATACGTTCTTTTATCAAGGGTTTTCAGCTCCTTTATTTCACTCATCATAGAACTGATCTTATTTTCAACAGATTCTTCTATCTGCCTGAGGGTTGCGAGAACGATTTCCTGATGTAAGGGCATAAGCTCCTCTTCGGGACAATATTCCGCAAAATATTCAAACCACATAAGTGCGTCTTTTTTTGATATTTTCATAAATGATCCTGCTTTCGTAAATAAGTACATTTATTATACTACATTTCTGCCCTGTGGCACAGCTTTTTTACATAAATAAGACCTTCCGTAAAAGGAAGGCCGGTATTATGATAAGCTGATACTTATTTACTTTTCTGGAATGCGACTCTTTCATCGCCGCTTTCAAGATAAATGATTCCACATTGTGTAAAACCATTCTTTTTAAGCATGTTCTGCATAGGGAAATTGTCTTCGTGTGTGTCGATCTTCAGATTGCCACACTGTTCAAAACACCAGTTAACGCAGAATGAGCCTGTACCTTTTGTCTGCGATTCGACAGCAATTCTGTGAACGACTCCATACGGTTTGTCATTGAGCCAGCTTCCGTTGTAGATCTCATTATATGTGGGGTCAACACCCACAAAATAACAGAATGTGGCAACAAGTTCACCGTTTTCGTCTTCCACAACATAGCTTCTGTCATTGTTTATGTCGAGCATGACATCTTCTTTTGACGGGTAGCCATTTACCCACTGATTCATATTTCCATTCTGACGCATAAATTTCTTTGCAGCATCAAATATTTCCAGCACTCTTTCGATATCTTTTTCAACAGTCTTTCTTATATGCATATGTTCCTCCGTAAAAAACAATCAATTCAATTAAATTACACATATAATAACAAAAAAAAGTGCGCTTTTCAATAAAAAAAGGCAGCATAAGCTGCCCTGTGTGTAAATTAGTGATTCTTGTAATAATCTTTTACATAGTCGAAGTAGAAATCTTTGATGATCTGGTTTCTTTCAATAGAAGCCGGATCAGTAGGATCTCCGCCTACCCTTGCGCCAAATGCAAATCCGCCACCCGGAGCAAGTGTATCAACATACTCAGCGAGAGAATCTTTAAGAAGCTGAATATCAACAAGCGGACTGCCGAGGACACCCTGGCTGTCCCATCCGCCGTTAATAGCAAGTTTTCCTTTGAATCTTTCCTTGATTCCTTTAAGATCATTCATAGGCTGAGCCGGGTTCCATCCCCTTACGCCCATTTCTACCCAGTCTTCAATGAATATTTCGCACTTACCACAGTCATGTCTTTCAAGCATCATACCATTTTCGAGAGCAAGATCGAAATGTTTCTTATGGAAAGGCTTGTAGATCTTTCTGTACATTTCCAGCGAGAAAAACGGCGCATGATATGCACTGTCATCATCCATAAGGCTGAGAATATCCGGTTTAAGGTAGTATATCTGTTTTTTAAGTACTTCAAGATAGAAGTCTGATACATACTCGAGTAACTCGATAAGAGCGTCCGGCTCTTCATACATTGCAAGAAGAGTATCTTCGAATCCCATGAATGAAACTGCTGTAAGGAAGTAGTCACCGCCACCTACCGAAAGAAGACGGTTGTTTCTGTCGAATCTTTCTTCCTGAGCTTTATAATACATTTCCCAGTTACGGTCACTCAGATCCGGAACGTGAATATATTTATCCCAGTTTGTGATATCCGGAAGAATAATCTTACCCGGAGTAGGCATAGCACCGTTGTTTATGCCTTCGCTTCCGATATATTCAACGCCGAGAGATGTCACAATAGGACCGTTTGGTGCAGAAACAGGAGTGAGCAGTTCTTCGGATACCATATCCTTCGCAACAAAATAGTTTGAAGGAACGTATTCGGGAATCTCACCTCTGAGCATCCTGAGATAATTCTCTTTTGGTGTAATTGTAGTCATTTTTTCTCCTTTTAAATCAAAACTTAATTGCCGCAGATTTGTTTTTATTTGTGTGTTTTGTAGTAGTCTTTTACGTAATCGAAGTAGAAGTCTTTAACGATCTGTCTTCTTTCTTCAGCA
>SVCP01000009.1 GCA_015058295.1 Anaerofustis stercorihominis | reverse complement strand
ATATCCAATTAATTCTGCAGTGTTTATATCCAACTTAAACATATAATCGGACGTCAGGACAACCACTACTCCCAAATTATTAGAAATAGATACTCCTCTGTACTCTCCTCTAAACTCACCACACCATTCCCCATCTTCATCCGAAAATTTTATCCAAGTCCATTTGCTGGAATTCCATGGACTTTTTATATCATAAATTTTTTCGACATATTGCCCTGAACAGGGTTGTTCTATCCATTCAGCACTATGAATCATCTTATCACCTTCTTTGGTAAGTTAAATCTACTTCCTTGACAGCAGACACACGGTCTCCACATGCTCCGTATACGGGAACATGTCTACAGTTGCCACACGGGTGATCTTATATCCTGCGGCAAGGAACGACGGAAGGTTGTCGATGAGAGAAGTTGCCTTGCAGGAAACATATACAAATACTTCCGGCTCATATGCGAGTACTTCTTCCACAGCCTTCGGTGAAAGACCTGCTCTCGGCGGGTCAAGAATAATAAGATCTGCCTTTTCGCCGATGGTTGCCACGGCTTTTGCGACATCGTCACAGATAAAGTGGCAGTTTGTAAGGTTATTTTTTTCAGCGTTTATCTTTGCAGACTCGACGGCTTCTTCCACGATCTCGATGCCGTATACCTTGTTTGCTCTCTTTGCCGCAAGCTGTGCGATGGAGCCAGTGCCGCTGTAGAGGTCAAATACTGTCTTGTCACTCAGGTCTCCCGCAAATTCCATAACCTTATCATAGAGTTTCTCCGCTCCGAGGGAGTTTGTCTGGAAGAACGAAAACGGCGTGATCTTAAAACCGAGCTCATGTATATTTTCTGTGATATAATCCTGTCCGTAAAGAAGCTTCACTCCCTGCGCAACCACAGCATCGCTTCCTGCGTCGTTTGTCGTGAGCAAGACAGACACGATCTTTTCCTCTATATCAAGGGCCAAAAGCATATTCACGAATTCTTCTTCGTTCAGTTTAAGTTCACTTGTCGCAACAAGATTCACCATAAGCTCTTTGTTTGCGAATGATTTTCTTATTACGAGATGACGAAGTATCCCCTGTTTTGAGAATTTGTTGTAAAACGGCACTTCCCTTTCGAGGAAATATTCTCTTACGGCTGTGAGTATCGAAACGAATGAAGCAGGAGAAATAGCACATTCGCTGAGGTTTACGATGTTGTGATGTCTGCCTTTTTCGTGCATGCCCAGGCAGAGTTCTCCGCCTTTTACTTCATCTCCGAAGGAATACTCCATTTTGTTGCGGTATCCGCTTACGATAGGAGAAGGGGTGATTCCTTCATATGATTCGTAAGGAAGCTGAGCTTTGTCAAAAAGACCTTTTACATAATCTGATTTAATCTCGAGCTGTTTTTCATACGAGCAGTCTCTGAATTTGCATCCGCCGCATTTGCCGAAATGTACGCAGTCGGGAGTAACTTCATAATCTGCCTTCTCCACCGCTTCAACAAATGTAGCTTCCCATCTTGCCGGACGCATCTTCTGTATCTTTACGAGAGCCTTCTGTCCGACATACCCACCGTCAATGAGGATCTTGTGATCTTCATAATATGCGATGGTCTTTGTGACACTTGCTCTTTCCGTAATTTCCACTTCGATTGTCTGATGTTTTTTTATATTCATTAAATTTCTCCGAATTATTTTTCTTATGAATTTTATTATAACAGATAAATACTTTGCGGACAAGATTGTCTTTTGCGTACATAAAAATAAGAGCGCAACATATGCACTCTCTCAAATACCTGTACAGATCTTTAACGGAAAAAGGTTGACTAATTCTTCCCATAGCCGGTCATTGTAGGGAATCTTTATTGTATGTTCGTGTCCAAAATCTTTTATATCTTCCTTGAAAAAGTATATGCACTGTTCGTATCTACATATAGCAGAGATTTCATTTATATGTACTCTCATAACCGGATGACCGAATACATTTCGCTCTTCAACGCAAAATTCACTTATGCAATAAAAGGACATACTTTTCACAGTGAGTACTGAAGGAATAATGCAAAGTGCCATACCCAACAAAATCCTGTCCTCGCGGACTTTTCCGTATAAAAACATATATCTTGCGAGAATTAAAGAAATGAAATTAATCAGTATTGCTCCTGTCAGAACAGAAATACTTTTACGGATGATCTTCGTTTCCATAACCCACCTCACAAGGAATATATTGTGAGATAATTATAACACATCCACGCCTGATAAAATGTGGTATTTTCTGTAAAATACAGCAGCAAGCAACACACTTACTGTTCAATAAAATATCGTGATATGAGAGCGGGCGAATATCCTTCTGTAAATAATAAAGAAACGCTTTAAACACGTTTCTCTGAACTTTGCAAAAATAAAAATGGTGCTGATGAGAGGATTCGAACCTCCGACCTATTGATTACGAATCAATTGCTCTACCGACTGAGCCACATCAGCACAACACGGATATTATACCACAAAAAAGCATAATATCAAGTGTTAATTTGTTTTTGGACAATAAAAGAGATATTATTTAAAACTCCTTTGAAAACTTATAATTTACTTTAAGGAGCTTTCCGCCGAGATCACTCTCTTCTTTTTTATCTTTGATGAGATGCATTCCTGTATAAACAAGTGCGGAAGCTGCGGCAAATGCAAGTACAGCGAGTCCTGCTTTTGCTGCTTCGCACACAAAATCACATTCATCTTTTTTATATTCATCTTTATAGTAATCCATAGTTACACCTCCGACGTTTTGTAACATTATATACTTTTTGTTTGTCGATTTCAATATTTTACGCATTTTTAACATAAATATACTGCCTGCATGTTTCATTTATTCACTTTCAAAAAAAAATTAACAAAAATATAAAAAAAACACTTGCAATTTTTCTTGACCGGTATTATAATACATTTTGTTGCGAGAGTGCTGGAATTGGCAGACAGGCACGTTTGAGGGGCGTGTGTCGAATGGCGTACGGGTTCAAGTCCCGTCTCTCGCACCATTTTTTTATGGATGCGAAAAAAGAGGTTTATCCCTCTTATTTTTTTATTAATGAACACAAAGGGACTTGAAGCCTAAGAGGGTCCGAGCCGTTAAGAAAATGATTGATAATCATTTTCAGGTGAGTGTGCGACGAGCGTAAGCAAGGCGTCGAGGAGCACGGCAGGTCAAACGGAGCAAAGCGAAGTACAGAGCTGCGTCCCGTCTCTCGCACCATTTTTTTATAGGTGCGAAATAAGAGGTCTATACCTCTTATTTTTTATTTCTCGCAGATAATCATATACTAACATATAAATATGAGCAGCACATGAAATAAACAAGGCACTCTTCATTTCGAAGAGTGCCTGTTTATTAACCATTGTTTACTGAGCAAGAGCAATTCTTGAGTATTTATATACTGCTTCCACCATCTTCTTCGGAGCGAAGAATGTGGAAACGATGATCGGTTTTTCGTTGAATGTAGGAGCAAATTTGTCAACAAACGCTTTTGCGGCAGCATCGATTTCTTCATCCGTTGCATCCGGAGCAACTGCCGGAAGTGGCATACCGAGGATGATCTTGTCGCCGTAAAGTTCATAAAGTTTGTCTTTGTCGTTCATATCCTGACCGTTCCAGTAGTCAACGCCAGCTTCGATCATTGCGGGAACGAGAAGTTCATTACATCCACAGGAATGAAGCTGGAACCAAATGCCTTTTGAGTGACAGAAATCAACAAGTCTCTTGAGATACGGAACGAGCATTTCGCGACATGTTTCGAGTGAGAAGAACGGGCTTCTCTGGCTGCCCCAGTCGTCATGGAACATAACGCTGTCGATACCGATTGCTTCCTGATAATGTGTGATAAATGATTCATACATATCGCAGAGTTTCGCAAAGAGAGCGTGGATAGCATCCTGCTGATCTTCATCGATAATAGCCATAGCTGCGCCTTCAAAGTCCATGAAAGAAATAAGTCTTTCGAAAAGACCATTCTGGAATGTTGCACCTACACATCTTGTCTGTCCTTTGTACGGAGCATTAAGTTCTGCCATAGCTGCCCAGTCCATAGCGTCAACATCCGGGAAAGTGATCTTGTCGTACCATTCGTTTGCATCAGCAAGTGTCGGTTCACCCGGTTTAACCATTGAACCGCCGGCAACAGGTACATATACCCATTCAATTCCGAAAAGGTCTTTTCCGCCTTTTTCTTCATCTGTCTGCGGTTCGCCCTGGTCCATAACTTCAGCACGGGCTACATGGTCAAGGTTGATTCTTGATTCAACATATGTTACATCGTTACCAGTAGGAATCCACATACCACCTTCGCGGTTGATAACTTTCCACATATTTTCTTTCGGCGTAATGGGAGTATTATATTTTGGTGTTTCTCCCATCATTGCTTTCCATCTCGGTGAAGCTGAATTTGCCGAAACATGAGTACCGATTACTTTCAATTCATCATCTGAATAAGGTATTTTTACCATAATATTCTCCTTTTGTATGTTTAAACTACACAAATTGTAACAGATATAAACGGGAATTTGTATGTCCCGGGAGTATGAAAATACATGCCGGCCCACAATTGAATTTTGTGAATATAACACAAATATTTACCGATACTCTATCACTTCACGTAATACAACCATACACATAATAAAAAGATCCTCATTTCACATTCGTTTAGTAAAAGATACCATCATTTTTTTTAATTTATTCTTGTGCAAAGCTTCATTGTTCAGTTATAATATGTGTACAGATAAGTTACTGTATAAGACTAACACAGAGGACTTTATCTGCAATTATCTGTTCGGAGAATCGATTATGAAAGTTACGGCAAGTATGGTATATCAGCAGTTACCAAGCATATTTGCGCCAAAGAAAAGTAAAGAAAATTTCAGTGACAATGGTCTGAGAGCACCCTTGCTTTATTCAGGTGAACTAATGTATCCGGATTACATGTACATTTGTTACGGAAAAGATATATCACTGGGTGATATTCACCTGTCCACGATTGTCTCTATCGGTTATCCGGAGTTTGACTATACCGACATCAAAGCAGATATAATCATCGTGGACGAAAGTGTTTCCATAAACGTTCTGTTCAATCAGATTCAGCTTATTTTCCAGACGCTTACATACTGGGATGACGAGATGGCAAGAATAGCTCTTAAAGATATGGATATCGACAGGTTGTTTTCTGTGGGAAGACAGCATCTGAGATTTTCTCTCGTTCTTCTGAACAACAGGTTTACTCCTATAGCACTTACTCCGGAACTCGGAGACAAACATATGCTCAGCGAGAACAATCAGGTGCTTATAAATACGCTTCTCTCCGATTCAAGTCTTTCCGATACACTGGAAAAAGGTGAAGTCGAGTTGTTTGATAATCCTTCCGTAAGAAAGATCGGCATGCATTTTAACATTTTCTACAATTCCGATTACAGGGGGAAACTGATCGCCATAAGCGATTACACAAACGAAATCACCGTTGCGGACAAACAACTGTTCCGCATATTTGCAAGGCATTTCGAGACACTGTATGAACGATTTGCCGTATCGCCCATGCGTTCTGCTTCATACGAATCTATGCAGGAAATCATCCGCTCCCTCATAAACGGAGATGATACATATGATTACAATGAGATCACATCGGCACTCAACTCTGTTCAGTGGAAACCGGATGATAAATATGCGGTTTACTATATTCCGTATGAAGAGGATGTAAACATTGCCATCAAATCTGCATATATTGCCACATTCCTCGAAAACAAGTGGAACAGGGTTCATATGGGCTCTACAAGAGGCGTTGTAACAGATAAAGGAATCGTCTGGGTAGTCAACTGCTCCAAGCCGGCAGATATAACCGAGGAACAGTTCGGCAAAGAATTTGAAGTTGTCCTCGGAAATTTGAAAGCAAAAGCCGGAGCGAGCAACGTATTTGATAATTTTCACAATCTGCGTACATACTACAATCAGGCTGTATTGGCATACCAGTATGGCAAGGAAAGCGGAGCTCCGGAGAATCACTACAGATTCAGAGAATATTCTCTGGATTATATGCTCAAACACTGTTACCTGGATTTCGAGCTGAAAGACGTACTTCACCCGGCTATAAGAACTCTTATCCAATATGACGAAAAGGAAAATACGGAATTCTGCAAGACTCTTCGTCTTTTCTTTCTGAATAAGTACAACGCAACACAGACGAGTGATTCGCTGTTTATACACCGATCCACTTTTGCCGCAAGGATCAAACGTATAGAAGAAATATGCAACATTGATCTTGACGATGAGAGAACAAGACTTCATATAATGTTGTCTTTCTATCTTCTTGAAGATCATTATGATATGTCTCTCGCATGATAAGCACACTATCCGGATACCCGCATATATGCGGGTATCTTTGATTTTCAGCATCAATCTAAAATATTGAATGAAACAGCTACTACAACACTTTGTCGGTGCATATTAAAATTCATCTTACATTTTCTTACTGTCAATGTGTCAATAAAAATCAATTTATTTTATACAGAGTTCGGATAGCAAAAATATTCTGAATTGTTATAATGAATGCATAGGAATATTGAATTAAGTCTGTTAAACATTGTTTGTTGTGTTTTTAATCGGACGAGATTTAAAAATATTTATCACTAAGGAGAAAACGAAAATGACAAAAGTACCTTTCAATCCTGCTGAATTAGAAGTTAAAGGCACATTCCTTAACATCAAATCAGTTGACAATGCTCCGGCTGAAGTACCCATCTGGAACACACCGATCACAGTAAGAGAAAATATGTTCAAAGCCCTCAAAGGCGAACCGATGTGGATGGCAAACTCAAACGATATCGTTAACATCGAATCAAGAGTTAACCTTGACCATGTAGCTCGTGCTGAAGTAAGAGACCTTGGTCCTGCACAGCCTCTCGAAGAAAAAGGCGGACCGGACCTTTTCGGTATTGAATGGGTATTCGTACCGGTAGCTGGCGGTTCTATGGTTAAACCGGGTGATCCGACACTCTCTGATGCAAACGAATGGTATGACAAGATCACATTCCCGGATATCGATGCTATGCCGTGGAACGAAATGGCTGAACTCAACGCTCCGTTCAAAGATGAAACAAGAGTTGTCGGATGCTGCTTCCAGAACGGTATGTTCGAAAGACTCATCTCTTTCATGGACTTCGAAGGCGCTGCTATGGCAGTAATCGATGAAGATCAGCAGGATGCTATCCATGATCTCTTCGACAAACTCGCTGATATGTACATTGCTATGATCAAAAAGTACATGGAAGGCGCAAACGTATGTGAAGTTCTCTTCCACGATGACTGGGGAACACAGCGTTCACCGTTCTTCTCACTCGCTACATGCCGTGAAATGATCGTTCCGCACATCAAGAAAGTTGCTGACTTCTGCCATGAAAACGGCCTTATCTTCCAGCTCCACTCCTGCGGATGCAACGAACTCCTCGTTCCTGCAATGATCGATATCGGTGTTGACATCTGGTCAGGTCAGCCGATGAACGACAAAGATATGCTTTATGAAAAATACGGCAAAGACATCATGCTCGGTATCGAAGCTCCGGTTCTCCCGGCAGACGCTACAGACGAAGAAGTTGAAGAAGCTGCTAAAGCATACGTTGAAAAATACAGCAAATACCCGATTTACGCTTCACTCAGAGGCGCTCACCCGAAATTTGCTGAAGCTCTCTACAGACAGAGCAGAATCGCTTACGCTAAATAATAGTTTATGTTCAATACATAATATGAACTCCCGGAAAATTCCGGGAGTTTTCTTATGGATAGACCAATTTTTTTGAAGTCCGGTTAAGAATGTCCGGCACAAATCAATAAAAAAATCACAATTTATTTATATTTTTTTCTTCATAAAAAATTTTCACATGCTGATTTCTCCGTTTTCTCTGATAAAAATCCGTAATTACAGTAATTTTGGAGAAAATATCCATATAATCAGATACAAACAAATATATTAAATTTATATGGGCAAAATCCATATGTATTTTTCTTTATAAGCATATACCTTGAAAACGTCTCATTTATTAAATTTACTGAAAATTATTATATTTCGATAAATTAATACAAAATTTTGAATACACCTTTTACTGCAACATTGTGCAGTTTTCAGGCCTTCTTTTTCCGACAAATGACAGGTTGACTTTTTTTATATTCAGCTTTATAATTCGAAAAGTGCATTACAGATTTTGAATTGCGTCAAAAAAAATATAACACATCAGTGTTGCGGGCGATAGTTAGTCAGCCTATTGTCTCATTGAAAATCTGAAATGCCGAAACATATTTTTTATAAGGAGTCCTCATAATGGAAAACAAAAAACTTTCTCCGCTTCTTGTCAACTCCTACGCTCTCGGTCAGGGTACGTTGACAATGGCATTCACAGTTCCGACAATGTACCTTATGATGTTCTGCACAGACTATCTCGGAATCAACCCGGTAGCTCTCGGAACAGGTATGGGTATTGCGAAGACATTCGACTTCATCATCTCTATCGTTGCCGGCGGTATCATCGAAAAAGTCAACATGAAACATGGTAAATACATGTCATGGATCAGACTTCTCACAGCTACACTCTTCTTCGGTAACATCGTTCAGATGCTCGACACAACAGCGTTCATCTCAAGCCCGACAGTAAGACTTCTCATCGTTTGCGTATTCTACGTAATGTTCCATGGTTCAATGAACTTCAACGCAACATCAAGAGCTGCTCTTATTCCGAAGCTTGCAGGTGCAGACATGGAAGCAAGAAAAACTCTCACAGCTCGTCAGGCTCAGGTTGGTGCTGCAGTTTCAATCATTTCTTCAGCAATCACACTTCCGTGTATCCAGTTCGTTGAAAAGCTTACAGGTTCACCGTCACTCGGTTACTTCCTCGTAACACTCGTATTCTCACTTTCATTCGTTGTCTGCAACGTTATCTTCATCAAAGAAGGTCAGCCGTACGATCCGCCAACACCGGCAGGTGCTGCTAAGAAACAGTCTCCGACAGTAAAACAGATGATCTCTTCAGTTGTTACAAACAAACAGATGCTCATTGTTTTCGCCGGCTTCACAGTATTCACAGTAGGTACACAGCTCTACACAGGCCTTACATCATACTACTTCAAAGCTACAGGAAACTTCGCATTTATGACAATTCCTCTTACAGCAAGAGCTGTCTGTGCATTCCTCGCATCTATGGTAGTTCCGAAGATCGGTAGAAAGATCGGTAAGAAAATGTCACTCGTTGCAGGTTGGGTAATCTACGCTGCAGGTCTTTCATTCATGGGTATGTTTGGTCTTAACTCAGCAAACGAAGCTAACCTCGTTGTTATGACAGTTGGTATGTGCGTATGCCAGTCAGCTATGTACATGTACACACCGTTCATGGCTAACTACTACCTCGACTGTGGTGAATACGGTTACTACACAACAGGCGTTGACAACAGAACAATGGCTGTTACAGTAATGAACTGGCCGACAAAAATCGGTTTCGCTGTAGGTGGTACACTCCAGGGCTTCGCTCTTGCATGGACAGGTTATGAAGTAGTTGATGGCGTTGGTACATTCGCTTCACTCAAAGGCTTCATGAGCGTTATCACATTCGTACCGGCTATTTGCTGTCTCGCTGCTGCAGCAATCATCTTCCTCCTCTACAAACTTACAGACGAAGAAGCTGCTATGTACGCTAAAGCAAACGCTGAAAGAGAAGCTGCTGAAAAGCTCGCTCAGGCTTAATTTATCGGTAAATACGATATACATAAAAGGAACAGTCAGTCAGACTGTTCCTTTTTTATTATTCAGATCATAAAAATAAAGGCATCATTCGGATGCCTTTTGTTTATTTAAATTCATAATTTGCAGCATTTTTCATAATCTCGCATACAGTGAAATGTTCACACTTCGTATATTTGCAGTTTGCATACACGATAGTATTTCCATTCTCCCCTGCCTCAACTTCGATTATGACAGTATTGGTAAGATTCTTTGTTTTACAGAATCCGCTGAGGATAAGTTCTTCCGTATTCATGATCAGTGATGCCTTTCGCTCTTAAGACGAAGTTCCTTATTGAGAATAGTTTTTCTGATACGGAGATTTTTCGGTGTTACTTCGAGAAGTTCGTCTTCGCCAAGGAATTCAAGGCACTGTTCAAGAGACATTTTCTTATACGGAACAAGTCTGAGTGCATCGTCGCTGCCTGCTGCACGGATATTTGTAACGTGTTTTCTCTTGCATACATTAACAACAATATCTCCACTCTTCGGAGATTCTCCGACGACCATACCTTCATAAACTTCAACACCTGCCGGAATAAAGAGACTTCCTCTTTCCTGTGCGTTGAAAAGACCGTAAGTAATGGAAGTGCCTGTTTCATGCGCAATGAGAGAGCCTGTATATCTTCTTGCGATATCGCCTTTATATTCCCTGTAGCTGTCAAATACAGAGTTCATAATGCCTTCACCTTTTGTTTCTGTAAGGAATCTGCTTCTGTATCCGAGAAGACCTCTTGACGGGATAATGTAGCTCAGACGGCTTCTGCTTCCCATGGGGATAATATTCTCAAGCTCACCTTTTCTCATACCGAGACTTTCGATAACAGTGCCCACACTGTCTTTCGGGGCATCGATAATGAGTTTTTCATACGGCTCGCATTTCACTCCGTCGATTTCCTTAACAAGAACTCTCGGTGTGCCTACAGCAAATTCATAGCCTTCTCGTCTCATTGTTTCAATGAGGATAGAAAGATGCATTTCACCTCTTCCTGCGACGAGGAAACGGTCTGTACTGTCTGTATCAGTAACTCTGAGGGATACATCCTTGAGAAGTTCTTTATAAAGTCTGTCCCTGATCTGACGAGATGTGACGAATTTGCCTTCTTTTCCTGCAAACGGGCTGTCATTTACACAGAAAAGCATTTCGATGGTCGGTTCACCGATCTTTACAAACGGAAGCGGCTCGATGTTGTTCACATCACAGATAGTGTCTCCGATAGTAATATCAGCAACACCTGAAATACAAACGATATCACCTACACTTGCCTCTGTAACAGCCGTACGCTTAAGGCCATCGATCTGATACATATTTGTTATCTTCGCTTTATACGGAGCGTGTTTTTCATGATAATCAGTGATATATACTTCCTGATTCTGTCTGAGAACACCTCTTTCGATTGAGCCGATTGCGATTCTTCCCACATAATCATTATAGTCGATGGAAGAAACAAGCATCTGAACAGGAAGCGTCTCATCTCCTTCCGGACACGGAACATGTGAAATGATAGTATCTAAAAGAGGAATAAGATCTGTGCCTTCTCCACCTTCTTCAAGGGTAGCTGTACCTGCTCTTGCTGAACAATAAACGATAGGACTGTCCAGCTGATTATCATCCGCATTAAGATCAATGAGAAGCTCAAGGATTTCATCAATGACTTCAGAAATTCTTGCATCCGGTCTGTCTATTTTATTTATTACAATAATAATGCTCTTTTTCATTTCGAGAGCACGTTCAAGAACGAATCTTGTCTGCGGCATAGGTCCTTCCGCAGCATCTACGAGAAGGATTGCACCATCTACCATTTTAAAGATACGCTCTACTTCTCCCGAGAAGTCTGCGTGTCCCGGTGTGTCAACGATATTTATTTTTATGCCCTTGTATTCAACGGATGTATTCTTCGCAAGGATAGTAATACCCCTTTCCTTTTCAAGGTCATTAGAATCCATTACTCTCTCGGTAATAGCCTGATTTTCACGATATTCGCCGCACTGTTTGAGCATTTCATCAACAAGAGTTGTCTTTCCGTGGTCAACGTGAGCGATGATTGCGATATTTCGTAAATCGTCTCTTATCATATTTCCTCCATATTGTATAACAACCTAAACAGTATAGTCCCACAGCACTGTTATGTCAATAGAAAATCGCTGATTTATCAGAAAAATTGATGTATATGTTTATATTTTATTACGATAAAAACATAAATAAGTCTTGTCTTTACACAGAAATGTGGTATTATTACATTCGTCAGATATAAACACAGGAGACTATAATGTTCAGATACTTTTTAGAGACAATGGAAACAATTCCGGAAGGACTGGGGTTTACACACTACGGACCGATACACATTGCGTGGCTTGCAATCGCAGCAATATCAACTGCGGTATTGTGCGTTACATATAAAAAACAGTCTGCAGAAAAAAGATTGAAATACAGGAAAATATTTGCATGGAGCATTGTGGCAAACGACATCTTTGAAACGGTATGTCTGCTTATTGGTGGCAGATACACACTTGATTATCTTCCGTTGCACCTGTGCAGTATAAATGTATTTGTCATACTGCACCACGCATATTACAACAAAGAGCTCGAAAACCAGATGTTATATGCATTGTGTATGCCCGGAGCACTTGTAGCATTGCTTTTCCCTATGTGGTGGACACTGCCCGTTGTTAATTTTTCGCATATACACTCGTTCACAGTGCATATTCAGCTGTTTGCATATCCTGTGATGCTTTTGTATGCGGGGGATATAAAGCCCGATATGAAAATGCTTCCGAAGTGTGCAGGCGCACTTCTTGCGATTGCTCCGTTTATTTACATATTCAATATGATTGCCGGTACGAATTTCATGTTTATAAACCGACCTCAGGAAAATTCTCCGCTGGAAATTATGGGAGAAGTTATGGGAAATCCGGGATATCTCGTCGGATTTGCGGCACTTATATTCGTTGTATGGATACTTATGTTTCTACCATTTGAAATCATATCAAAAAAGAAGAAAAAAACAGCCTGATATATTGCCATCGGATATTTCCGGTGGCTTTTACTTTATAACTGCGGAGTTCATTTAATATTACTGAGAGTTGTTTACAAACAGAGCATATGATAAAATATAAAAAAGAGGTGACATATGAACAGATCTAAAATACGTATTATTGCAATATTTACAGTAATTATACTCATTTTGTCCGGATGTACACCGGGAAATGCTTCCTTCAAAGAAAATCTGCTAAAAGCAATGCTTGGAACAGGCGAGGTCGTTTCATACGATGATATGGTATATAAGCGCCCCGATCCCGATGATGTTATGGATGCATATAATAAAGCCTGCGAAGCCTCAGAAGGCTATGATGCAGAGTATATTCTTGAATGCGTCTTTGATTATTACGACGAATACGATTGGTTTTATACATATTATTCGCTGGCAGATCTGAAATACTGTCACGACCTGACCGATGAATACTGGGAAGACGAATGTAATTTCTTTGCGGAAAACATACCTCAGGTGGACGCATCCCTTGAGAACCTGTATTACGAGCTTGCAGAATCTCCCTGCCGTGATCAGCTTGAAGAGGAATTCTTTGGCGAAGGATATTTTGAAGCATATGACGGTGAAAACTTGTGGGACGATGAACTGAATTCTCTGCTCACAAAAGAAGCACAGTTACAGAATGAATATTATGATATTTCGGAAGAATCTTCTGAATACGAATTTGCATCCGATGAATATTATGATGCATGTGCCGATGAACTTGCAGAACTTCTTATTGATCTTGTAAATGTAAGACAGGATATTGCTCAGTACTGGGGATATGATGATTACACACAGTTCGCAAATAATTACTATTACGCAAGGGATTACGATTCCTCAGATGTCGAAGCATATCTTGCAGATATAAGTAAAGAATTATCCCCTCTTTACTCGGAATTATTTGATTCCGATGTCTGGAATGCAGCGTATTCATACGCATCCGAAAAAGAAACTCTCCGATATCTGGAGGAAGCAGCCGATAATATGGGTGGAGAGATAAATATGGCGTTTAAGCTTATGCAAACTGCAGGTCTTTATGATATATCTTATGGAGAAAATAAATACGGTTCTGCATTCGAAGTATATCTTACAAGTTATGCTGAACCATTTATATTCATGAATTCTTCACTTATACAGGCAGACAAACTGACACTTGTGCATGAATTCGGGCATTTCTGTAATGACTTTCTTTCATACGGAAGTTATGCGGGAGCCGATGTTGCTGAAATATTTTCACAGGGTATGGAATACCTGAGTTTATGTTATACCGAAGACTCAGAAGAGCTTATGAAATATAAAATGGCAGACAGTCTGTGCACATATGTGGAACAGGCAGCATATGCAGACTTTGAACTGAAGCTGTATTCCCTTTTAGATGATGAACTGACAGTTGATAATCTGCGTGATATATACGAGGATATAGCTGAGGATTACGGATTTGAAAGTGTGGGGTATGATAACCGTGAATTTGTGGGAATATCACATTATTACACTCATCCTATGTATGTTATAAGCTATGTACTCAGCAATGATGCAGCAATGCAGATATATGAAATGGAGCTTGACCGCTCAGGAAAAGGAAAAAAGCTGTTCACAGATAACATCGATACAGAAGAAAGCTATTTTATGGCATTTCTTGATGATGCAGGTCTAAAAAGCCCCTTCAGCAAAGGCAGAATAGATTCTGTAAAAGCTTTGTTTGAAGATGTTCTGCAATAACCAAATACGACAATAAAAAACCGTCGGATCCCCGACGGTTTTGATGTTTAAAATAATTATTTCATGTTGAGATAATGTTTTCTTGAGTATTCGTAAAGTTCTTCTTTGAATACTTTACTGCTGAGAGCTGCGCCTGCGTTGTAGCCAAGCATAATCGGTTTGCCCGGTTTGCAGAAGTAGTCAACGAAATCTCTTGCTGCCTGTTTTGCTGCTTTTTCATCAGCAGGGTCAAATGCCTCCGGCCATGCTTCGATTACGAGTTTATCACCGTAAAGATCATACATCTTGTGGATGTCATTTGCATTCTGCGGCTGCCATCCGTCAAGACCTGCTTCTACGAAGATCGGAAGTCTGTCTTCAATATGTCCGCAGGAGTGGATCGTAGCATATCTGCCCTTTGAGTGGATGTGGCCTACAAGTTCCTTCATGAACGGAAGGAAGAGCTTTCTTGCGATTTCATCTGAGAAGAACGGGCTTCTCTGAGCACCCCAGTCGTCATGGATTGAGAATCCATCAATATACGGAGCGTATTTGCAGATATTATCAACGATCTTGATACCCATATCTGTCATTGCTTCGAAAATTTCGATTACAGCATCCTGCTGATCTTCATCTACGAGAGCCATAGCCGCATTTTCAAAGTCCATGAGAGTGATAAGTCTTTCAAACCAGAAACCATTGAGGAATGTAAACTGATTTGAGAAACGAGCATCTGCCGGTTTATCTGCAAGGTCAGCTTCCCAGTCCCATGTGTCCACATCGGGAATAGTGATTTTGTCTTTCCATTCGTTTGCATCTGTGAAGATCGGTGATCCTCCTTCAGTAATAGCACCACCTGCGCTCGGAACCCATTTCCATTTTGCGCCGAATACGTCCACCATACCATCATTGTCTGCACCGGGACGGGAGAGTTTTGTAGCGTAAAGTGTAGACTGAACGCTTCCGAGTTCGCTGAATGACGGAACCCAATACTGATCTTTGTCAAAATATGTCATGTTGATGTTTTCTCTGTAAGAGATCGGTGTGTTGTA
Organism: Anaerofustis stercorihominis; assembly: GCA_015058295.1. Lineage (GTDB taxonomy): Bacteria > Bacillota > Clostridia > Eubacteriales > Anaerofustaceae > SVCP01. Next base: position 37,843 of record SVCP01000009.1, on the reverse strand, counting down.
AAGATCAAGGGGCATTCTGCCGGGTTTCTGACCAACCACTCTGAGTTCTTCCGGGCTGAAGTCTTTCTTAATTCTTGCCATGATTTTCTCCTTTTTGTTTATATATTTTATTTCTGTTCAATATAAAATACAGCTGTACACAATAAAAAATAATTCTGTACATTTACTGCAAATACACCAGCCCGACATACAGTCGGGCTGAAAAATATGATTTATTTGAGATATTTTTCTCTTGAATATCTGTAAAGTTCTTCGCTGAAAGCTTTGCTTGCCATCATCGGGCGTCCGCCTGTACCGATACCTGCCGGTTTGCCTTTGTTGCAGTAGTAGTCAACAAATTTTCTTGCTGAAGCAACAGCAGCTTCATCATCTTCAATATCAAAAGCTTCCGGAGTAGCTTCGAATACCATCTTGTCGCCATACAGTTCATAAAGTTTTGCAACATCATTCATCGGCTGCGGCTGCCATCCGTCAAATCCTGCTTCGATGAAGATTTCAACTCTGTCCTGTACACAACCGCAGGAGTGCAGTGTTGCGAATCTGCCTTTAGATTTGATGTGGGAAACGAGTCTCTTCATGTGCGGGAGGAAGAGTTTTCTTGCGATTTCTTCTGAGAAGAACGGGCTTCTCTGGCTGCCCCAGTCATCATGTACATTGAAGCCGTCTACTGACGGTGCATATTCGCAGATAAGGTCTACGAGTTTGCACGCAACATCTGTCATAGCGCCGAAAAGTTCATATACAGCGTCCTGTTGATCTTCGTCTACGAGAGCCATAGCAGCGTTTTCGAAGTCCATGAGAGAGATAAGTCTTTCAAACCAGAAACCGTTTACGAATGTGAATACCTGAGCATAACGGGGGTTGTTGTCAACGCCTGCGAGGTCTGTTTTCCAGTCCCAGCTTTCAACATCCGGCATTTTGATTTTTTCTTTCCAGTCGTTTACATCTACGAGAATTTCTCTGCCTGTTTCCGTAATAGAACCACCTGCTGTTTCAACATATTTCCATTTTGCACCGAATACGTCGATCATACCGTCATTATCTGCACGGGGACGTCCGAAATTGAGATTGTAAAGTGTAGACTGAATTCCGTCAGAATCACTGAAAGTATGTATCCATGCCGGATCCTTTTCGAAATACAAAGCTTTTGTATTTTCTCTGTAAGAGATCGGTGTGTTGTAGATAGGTGTGCCGGGTGCGCCGCCGAAACCGGGCTTTGTGTCTACAACTCTGAGTTCCTGTTCACTGTAAGTTTTTTTGATCATCTAATTTCTCCTTAAATAACATAAACACTAAAGAAAGTGTATACATACATTTTATATCATCAACAATAAAAGGTCAAGACTAACATATTGTATTTTCAACAAATAATATTATGCCGTGCACAAACCTCCGCATATCACCTATTCCTGTTCTGCAGTAATATCCGTACATGCAGGCTCAACGGACTTTGTTGACTGATAATACCCGTAATCGAGGATATATGAAGCGAAATACACGAATGCAGCCGTGAATAAACCGTTGAAATTGAACGTAATGGATGCCGACGGGTTCTGCATCAGCTCCGGTGCAAATACAAAAGTGAGTACCGTACCCAGAACGAATGTCGCAACGATCTGAATGATTATAAGCTTTACGACTTTGCGGAGCTCAGTTCCGTAATGCTCCGCGAAAATAGCTCCATCACGCATTTCCCCGACAACGGAGATAAGCGTTTTCAGATAAAAGAATTCAACCACTATGCCCAGGATTCCTGTCGCAATCATCGAGCAGAAATATGGTGCCACCCTGTCTTTCATTTCAAGCAGCTGATTGAGCAGTGCAGGCTCCATGCCGATTGAATAGGAGGGATTGCTCAGCATCACCTGCGTAAATTCCCAGATTCCCGGAAAGGAAATCATCACGAGCACCATAATAACTCCCGCAACAACGCAGAACGCCCGCATGATCCTCAGAAGGTTATGTACGAGAATGACAGATTTGTTTAACTTCACATTATCCATAGATTATCTCCTTTGCATTATTATTTTTAATTATTGTTCATTATTATCTTATATTATTTCTGCAATCAAATCAATATGCCGCATAAAAAAAGAGAACAGTTTTACACTGTTCCCTTATCTGATCAGGATTTACCCTACAGAAATTTTTTGAATACAGAGAATATATCGATCCCGCCTACAAATGTGCCAATGGTACTTCCAAGATTTGCAAACACAACTACAAGCAGAAGCCTTGTGATTCTGTTTTTCCAGAGACCTTTGATAGAGTTGAGATCTTCGCTGAGAGCTTCAAAGTCCTTTACTGCAGGTTTTCTGACATAAGCTTCAACCAATCCTGCAAACCATCCTGCCGCAAGTATCGGATCAAGAGATGTTATTGGAGCAACGATGAATGCAGTCAGGATCGAGAGTATGTGTCCTCCCGCAAGGGCTGTACCCAATGCAGACAAAATCCCGTTTATAATAACCCATGATTTTATCTGTCCAAGCCCAGCACTCAGGTCTTTGAAAAGAGTAAATATGACCATTCCGATAAGTACAACGGGAATACTCCAGCTTATTATCTTTCCCGATTTTGACGGCTTAGGAACTTCTGACAACTCTTTCAGATCCACAGAACTGTCATTTTCTTTTATTATTCTGTCCATCCCTACCGTATGAGCTGCACCTACAACGGCAACAACTTTTTCACCGGGAGCATTGAGAACAGAACGGGCAATAAACTCATCTCTTTCATCTACAAGATATCTTTTCAGCGAAGGAAAACTTTCTCCCAACTCTGACATAGCTGATGTAAGCATATCCTGGGATTTCAGTTCTTCAAGGTCGCTTTCGTCAATATCTTCATCATCAAGGAATCCAAATACCACATTAAAAATGAGTTTAAGCTTATCTTTAAGATTCATTTTGCGCCATATACGCATCAATGTCGTCTTTATTGGCCTATCAACCGCAACTACTTTTGCACCGATCTCTTCAGCCGCATTCATGCTGACTATCATTTCCTGCCCTACAGCAACACCTAACTGATCCGCGAGACGCTTCTGATACGAAGAAAGAATTAGGTTTGCCAGCATAAAAGCGGACTGTTTATTTTTGACAATGCTGATAATGTCTGTGTCACTCCATTTTTTAGGATTTTTCAGACTTTCGATTCTCTGATCGTCAAGTTCCACACAAACAGAATCCGGCATCACTTCATGTATAAGTTCATACGCATCATCTGCACTCTGAGCCGATACATGAGCGGTTCCCAATACATATATTGTCTTTGAGCCTATATTATAGATCTTTACATTCTCATTTTCCAATATACTCAAAATAATTATCTCCTAACTGCAGCCTGTTGTACTTCCGCAATCAGCACATACTTTGCAGGTTCCGTTTTTAAAGAGTCTTGTTGAAGAACATTCCGGGCAAAGTTCACCATATACACGTTCTCCTTTTTCAATGTCTTCTTTATTTACGACAGGTTTCATATCGACGACCTTTACTTTCTGTTTGTTCGGTACGATAGGAATGAAATCCTGCGGTTTTACCTGACAGCGGCTGAAATCTTCAAGCTCAATATCAATGATCTTACTGATAAGATCCGCAATGGAGGATGCACTCTTGATGTACGGATGACGTGATACGAATCCGCTCGGCTCAAACTGCTGTCCTCTGAGAATTCTTGCGATTTCTTTCGGCGGCACGTTGTATTGTAACATATTTGAGATAGCTTTTGAAAGAGATGCGAGCAAACCTTTTACAACTGTACCTTCTTTATCTGAAGAAACGAACAATTCCGCCATGTTTCCGTCCGGATAGAATCCTATAGTCACATAAAGCTCGATATCACCGATCTTCGCAGAGTGAGTTCTGCTCATTCGCATTCCGCCCGGACGAAGTCTCTTGGAAAGTGAATTTCTGCAGTTCTTCGCAAACTGAAGAAGTTCCGCATATGTGTATTTTGAAAGATCACTTTGATCATCCCCTGAATCATCACCCATCGTAAGAGGCTGAGATGCTTTACAGCCGTCACGATAAATCGAAATAGCTTTTACACCTGTTTTATACGCCAGCTTGTAAATATCCGAAATATCTTCAGTCGTCGCTGTGGAAACCATATTTACCGTCTTGGATACAGAACCACTGATCATCGGTGTGATAGCGGCAACCATCAGTACATGTCCTTCCGGAGAAATCTCATTTGCATTTTCAAATATCTTTCTGTGCTCAGGTCTGATTTCAGGACAGTCAAGAAGCGAATAATGAACAAACATTCCGCTTTCATTCTTTTCGAGGAGATAATCACTTACCAGTCTGATCTCTTCTGCGCTGTAACCAAGATTTTCGAGTGTCTGCTCAATGATCGGGTTGATGATTTCAAGAACGCCGCCGCCTACAAGTTTTTTGTAAACAACATGAGAATAGAACGGTTCAATACTTGTTGCACCGCAATCCATAGCGAATGAAATAGTACCTGTAGGAGCAATAACACTTACCTGTGCGTTTCTTACACCGTATTCGTTAGCTTCAACAAGAGCTATTTCCCAGCAGTTTTTCGCAACATTCGCGAGATCTTCGAGACCGTTTTTGCTGAGGATATTTTTGTCAACAGAGAAGGGAACATATGTAAGTCCTTCAAATTCTCCACCAAGTGCACCTGCGCATCTTGCATGGTTACGGAGAACTCTCAGTACGTGTTCTTTGTTGATATCGTATTTTTCAAATGCTCCGACTTTTTTCGCCATAAGGGCAGAAACATAATATGAGTAGCCTGTCATGATCGAGCAAACTGCTGCAGCTGTGTTTCTTGCTTCATCGCTGTCATATGCAAAACCAAGAACCATAAGAAGTGACGCAAGGTTTGCGATGCCAAGGCCTGTCGTACGGAACATATGTGTTTTTCTAGCAATATCTTCCGTCGGGAACTGTCCGCGGTGGATACTTGCTTCAAGTACGAGCTGAACAAGACCTACAACATGAATAAATCCGTCGAGATCAACTTTTTTTGTATCATTGTTGAAGAAATTATAAATATTGATAGATGCAAGGTTGCATGATGTATCGTCAAGGAATGCATATTCACTGCAGGGGTTTGTTGCATTGATACGGTTATATTTTGCTCCGTAAACACCGTCTTCACCTGCAGGACAGGTATGCCAGCCATTGTAAAGATCATCAAACTGAAGTGCCGGATCTGCGCATGCCCATGCACACTGGGAAATGAGATCCCAAAGTTCTTTTACACTCTTTTCCCTGTTGACTGAGCTGTCAACGATACCGTTGATTTTTATTGTGCTGTCAGGATCTTTATCAAGATTGAGGACTTTTTTCATAAAGTCTTCACTTACTCTTACGGAGTTGTTTCCGTTCTGTCCGCTTACAGTTGAATAAGCTTCGCCATCCATGCTGACATCATAACCCATTTTACCGAGGGCTCTGACTTTATCCTCTTCTTTTGCTTTCCAGGAAATAAATTCTTCGATCTCCGGATGATCGATATCAAGAATAAGCATTTTTGCTGCTCTTCTTGTTGTTCCGCCGGATTTGATTGCGCCTGCGTTACGATCGAGACCTTTGAGAAAGCTCATAACACCGCTTGACACACCGCCGCTTGATAATTTTTCATTGACTCCTCTGAGTGTGGAGAAGTTTGTCCCTACACCACTGCCACCTTTGAAAAGCTTTGTTTCTGTTACGAACTGCTCACTGATAGAGTGCGGACCAATGAGTGAATCCGCGATTGAAAGAATGAAGCATGCTGAAGCCTGTGTGCGTGTATAACGGTCGGGGCTTAATACTACCTTGCCTTGTTTCTCGTCATAGTAGTACATATCATCGCTGTCGCCTGCAATGCCGTAGTTTCGTTTAATGCCGGTATTAAACCACTGCGGAGAGTTTGGCGCCCATTTCTGAGAAAGAAGGGCATATACCATTTCGTCATAGAATATCTGCCATTCCTCTTTTGTTTCGATAATACCTTCATCCATAAGAGCATCAGCCCAGAATCCTACCATTCTGTCTGCAAGCTGCTTCATACTTGTTTCATGGCCAAATTCATCATTGATTCCGGCTTTGCGGAAATATTTTGATGCGATAATGTTGCATGCGTTCTTGGAATATCCCACAGGGAATTCCAGATCTCTCATATCAACAATAACATCGCCTGTTGAATGATCCACGATCTTTGCATCGATCTTTTCGTATTCGAACAGATCATAGACTGTTTTTGTCTTGTCATCCTGCAGACAAGTCGTATATTTACGCTGCAGGATATTTTTCAGTTCGCTCATATCTGACTCCTTTCTTTACTTTAATTCACCTTTTATGATTCAGTAATCTTTTTGAATATATTTCACTATATATTGTGGGGAATTTAAAAAATAAAAACAATATGTAGTGGGCAGTTATTAGTATACCACAAAATACCATGAATGCAAGAACTATATATCAAAAAGGCGTCCTTTGTCCGATGAGTACAAAAAACGCCTTCTGCGTAAAAAAATATTGTCTGCGTAACATAAAACGTTTATTACAATAATGATTTTTCATTTTATGTTACAGCAGGAATTCCCATATGCAGGTTTACGGAGTTAATGCAGACTTGGCTTCTGTATTAATGTGATTCGAAATTTCAATAAGGTATCTTCTCGATGAAGAAAAATTTGTAAATTCCGACAGGCTCGATTACGAATCAAAATTTTACATATCATATAATGCAATAAGGCAAAACTGTCATTCATTACGGAACTTGCTGAAAACAGCGATAAACCGGAAGATATTGAGCTTTTGCTTATGGTTACGAAATACAGAACGTACAAAGAAATCAATAATGAACTGCAGAAAAAAATTGACAAAGATAATTCTGCCGGACGGACAATCGAATACCCGGAACCCTTTGACGGTCATTATGCGAGAATTAGAATTAAAGATGAAAATGAATATATTTCCGTATGGAGGTAATGTAAAAATATTACTATACGCAAAAGGCACCGATTTGGTGCCTTTTATTGTTCTCATAGGATTTGTTCAGAAACAATTACTCCGCACAAATGGCCGGCATATTCATATTTATGTTTTTATGCGATGCAATGCTATTTATCTGCCATACCCTCCCTGAGGCGTTCTATTATTTTCTTTTCCAGCCTGCTTACGGACACCTGACTCATGGAAAGAATTTCCGCAACCTTACTCTGCGTCATTCCTGAAAAATACCTGAGCATAATAAGTTGTCTTTCTTTCGGAGGCAGAGATGATATAGCATTTTTCAGGGCAATTCGCTCCAAGCTGTCTTCCAGTGGATTTTTGTCATCAGGTACATACTCTTCAAGACTTTTCCCTTCACCATTTTCCCCCGAGACTGATTCAGAAAGATAATCCGGCATTCTGCAGGCTTCAAAAGCTTCAGATACCTGTTCCGGAGTACAACCTATATTTTTGGATATATCATTTATGCCCGGCTCATATCCATTGATCTTTATAAACCGTTCCCTTTCATTTTTTGCCGCAAGATACACGCTTTTTACACTTCTTGACACCTTGATTATGCCGTCATCACGGAAATGTCTCTTAAGTTCCCCGTTTATAAGATATACCGCATATGTGGAGAACTGCGTATTGTAGCTGAAATCAAAATTTTTTATGGCTTTTATCAGTCCGATGACCCCGATCTGATACAGGTCCTCTGTATTTTCCTTCAGATATGAATATTTCTTTATGAGGCTGTTTACCAGGGCACTGTTATTTTTCACAAGAGTGGCAAGTGCCTGCTCATCCCCCGATTGAGCCTTATGAATAAGCTCTTTTGTATAATATTTTGAATTATGTTCATCCTGCATCGTCACATTCCATCTTTTGCGTCAAAACTTTGGACATAATCACCGTGGTTCCTTTTCCGACCTGTGAGATGACCTTAATGTTGTCCATAAAGCTTTCCATTATGGTAAAACCCATTCCGGAGCGTTCCGCCTCCGGCTTGGAAGTAAACAAAGGCTCTCTTGCCTGCTCGATGTTATGTATACCCTTCCCCTTGTCGGTTATCTTTACGGTCAGTTTCTTCCCTTCCGTATATGCACTCATTTCCACCATACCCACTCCGCCGTCGTAACCATGCACGATGCAGTTTGTAACGGCCTCGGAAATGCTTGTTTTTATATCTGCAAGATCTTCTATTGACGGGTTCATAGAAGAAACGAATGATGCGATAGAGGCCCTCGCAAGAGCCTCATTTTCAGACACACTCTTAAACCTTATACTCATATAATTATTCATAATGTTCTCCATTCATTTATCCGTATACTCTTTTTTCAACAGCAGTAAGTGCCGAATCCAAAGTATCATATGTCTTAAATATCTTCAGTAATCCGCTCATCTTCAGTACTTTCTTTGCGGGAGAGTTTCCGATGACGAGAACAACGTCTCCTCCGTTTTCCTTGATGATACGATATCTGCCGATAATAAGTCCGATGCCTGCGGAATCCATCATACATAGCTCCGAAAGATCGAACACTATATTTTTTATGCCTTTTGTCATGAGCAGATTATCTATTCTGTCTCTGCTCCTTACTGCAACATGATCATCAAGTTCTCCCATAACCGTAAATACAAGGGTAGAACCCCTTATCTCAATACTTTCGCTCATATCTTCTCCTATCTGAAAAATCTTTTTTTCTTTGTGTTTAGACGAATATCTTCTCTGAGACTTACGAGTTCGTAAGTTTTTTCTTTCAGTCTCTGTCGAAGCTGTTCGTTTTCCGCAACAAGTTCACTTTTATCCTTCATCATACCTGCTTTTTTCAACTCATTGATCTCATCACGCAGCCCGGCTATTATCTCAAACAATGCACTCAGCTCCTGCTTGTCCTCATTATCATAGGTACTTTCAGACGTAACAGAGGGCTCTGCTTCTTCTGAAAAGGAATCCCCTGCATTTCCGATCCTTTCGGATTCAAGGACAGTTTTTATCTCTTTATTAGATAAACCGCTGTCCTTGAGTTTTAATATGTAGCGGAATTTTTCAGCTTCAACAATCGTGTAATACCGTCTGTTTGATTTGCTTCTCGGAATCTGCAGGGAAAACTGTTCTTCATAATACCTGAGAAGGGATTTATTACAGCCGAGCATTTTCGCAAGGTCTCCGATGGAAAACTTTGCATCATCGTGAATATCTTCATTGTTTTGTTCATACACTGTATTGTACATTTAACTACCTCACAAACAAAAAAATCCCCCGAACAGTGTCCGAGGGACTTTATTTAGTTGCCTTGAATACTATTCTTTGGAAAGTATATCATTGACACATTCCAAAAATAGTTTTATTTTGTCGAAAGCATTTTCTTCCAGTAATTTTTCTTTATCTTTAAGCGTATTCGCAATGTTCTGAGCCATCTGAGCGAGAGTATCGATATATGTTTCTGCCTTTGGCGGTTCAACACCACTACGGAGAGTTTTCAGCACGAGTCTCGGTGAAGATTCTTCAACAGGCTTCATGTCTGACAGATCTATTGTTGACATATGTTGAGCGATATGAACATTCTGTCCGTTTTCGCTCTGCAATGAATCAGAAAGTGCTTTAAGAGCTTCATCTTCTCCGTGAACGAGGATTATGCTCTTCACATTTTTGAAGTTTCCTGCCCATTTCACGAGAGAATTATGATCTGCGTGACCTGAGAAATAGTCAATATTTTCGATTCTTGCGTTTACGGCTATTCTCTCACCGAAAAGTTTGATGTCTTTTTCACCGTCAAGAAGCAGTCTTCCGAGGCTGCCTTCCGCCTGATAACCTACGAAAAGGATCGTGCAGTTTTCTTTGTAAGCATTATGCTTTATGTGATGACGGATTCTGCCCGCATCACACATTCCGCTTGCTGAAATGATGATCTTCGGTTCTTCGTCTGTATTCAGAGCTTTACTGTCTTCTGCTGTCACAGAAAAATTAAGATTACTGAATACGAGCGGATCATCGCCTTCAGACACAAGTTCATTTGTTTCAGCATCCATAGCCGCATAGTTGTTTTTGAAGACTTCTGTTGCTTTTATTGCAAGAGGACTGTCAACGAATACTCTTACATCATTGTATGCACCGAGAAGATTATTTTCTTTATAGTAATTTAATTCATAAAGAATTTCCTGTGTTCTTCCTACAGCAAACGCAGGGATAACAAGTGTTCCACCGACAGCAAGTGTACTTCTTACGATATCAAGGAATTTGTCTGAAGCATCCACATATGTATGGTTTCTTCCGCCGTATGTGGATTCAAGAACTACATAATCAGCTTCTGTGATGATTGCAGGATCTTTGAGAAGTGGTTTGTCATGGTTTCCGAGGTCCCCTGAGAATACTATCTTTTCAGTCTTTCCGTCTTCTGTGACCCATACTTCTACACTTGCGCTTCCGAGCATATGCCCCGAATCATTAAATCTCATGCGGATATTTTCCTGCGGAGAAAATTCTTCGTTGTATTCAGCTTCCCTGAACAGCTTCATAGCATCCTGAGCATCCTGCATTGTGTAAATCGGCTCTACCGGAGGAAGTCCTTTTCTTTTGTTTTTACGTGTGTCATATTCTGCATCCGTTTCCTGAATATGAGCACTGTCTGCAAGCATAATCTCACATAGTTCATTTGTGGGTTTTGTTGCATATATAGGTTTATTAAATCCATGCTTCACAAGCTTCGGTACCATACCGCTATGATCTATATGGGCATGGGTCAGAATGAGAAAGTCTATATCAGAAACAATAAACTGAAATTCTTTCTCATTTAATTCTCTCAGGGCTTTTGAACCCTGAAACATTCCGCAGTCAACCATAAATTTGCCGCCGGTATGTTCCACGATAATACACGAACCGGTTACTGTTTCAGCAGCACCGTAAAATGATAACTTCATACAACTACTCCTCTCTTTGTTCTCTGTATTTGAATGTTATTTATAAACTGTATAAAAATCAGCGGATCCTTACGATCTCGATTCCTTCAAGCGCCTCCTGTACAAGTGCATCAACATCAAGTCTGCTTTCCTGCAGTTCTACTTTTTCCAATGATGGCTTTATCTGCGGGTGTTTCGGAACGAACACTGTGCAACAGTCTTCAAACGGACGGATAGAGATATCATAAGTATCTATATGACGGGCAAGTGCCATAATCTCATTTTTATCGTGGGCAATAAGCGGTCGGAGAATCGGAAGCGAAACCACTGCATTTGTACAGTTGATGCTTTCGATTGTCTGCGAAGCGACCTGGCCAAGACTCTCTCCTGTAATGAGGGCACTGATGTCTCTCTGTTCACATATCTTTTCGGCAATACGGAACATAAATCTTCTGAGTATTACCGTAAGATAAGATTCATCGCATTTCTGTATGATCTCTTCCTGAATCTTTGTAACACTTACATTTATAAGTGTCATCCCCATATTATATGGACGCAACTTCTGTGCAAGATCCGTTGCTTTTTTCTGAGCTTCAAGGCTTGTATAAGGATATGAGTGGAAGTGGATAGAACAGATTTTCATTCCCCTTCTGTTCATCATATATCCGGCCACAGGACTGTCGATACCTCCTGAAAGAAGAAGTGCACCACTTCCACCTGTGCCGAGGGGAAGACCTGCTTCGCACGGGATATCATCACAGTATACATAAGCTTTATTTCGTACTTCTACAGTAAGGGTATAATCCGGATTATGAACATCGACTGTGATAGTCTCTGTATTGACGAGAACATGAGCACCAACCATCTTTGCAATCTGCGGAGAAGTATACGGAAAGGCCTTGTTTCCGCGTTTTGCTTCCGCCTTGAATGTACAGTTTTCCTTATCCTTCATAATTTCAAGAGCAACAGCTTTAATCGAATCCATATCTGCTTCGCATTCTCTTGCAACGACTATTGCAACAATACCGAATACCTTTTTAAGGCGGGAGATAACTTCAGCCTCATCTTCGGCTTTCACATCATTTATTGTAATTCTTCCCTGAATCTTGCTTACTTTTGCATCTTCGATACCTTTTATTGCGTATCTGATATTTTTCATAAGCGTTTCAAGAAAATAATGCTGGTTAAGTCCTTTTAATGTAATTTCTCCGTATTTGACAAGTATAAGCCTTTTGTCCATTATTTTACCCTATACAGCTTTCTTAGTTTTGTTACTACTTTACTGAGTTCTTCAGTAAATATATCTATTTCTTCTTTTGTGTTGTATTCACTCAGGCTCACCCTGATTGTTCCCTGGGCTCTTTTATTCGTCATTCCCATATTCTCAAGGACACTTTTGTCTTTCGAGTGTGTTGAGCAGGCAGATGAAGTGGACACAAATATCCCGACTGCTTCCAGATTATACAGAATATGCGAACCGTTAAGTCCTTCAAATGACATGCTGAGAATGTGCGGTGCATAGTCTGCTTCGTATATACGTGAATTGATCACATCTTCACCGAATTTATCGGAAATCTGTTTATAAAGATATTCCTGCAGTTCTTTCACATACTGCCTCGGATCATTTTTTTTCAATGTATCCAGAGCTACTCCCATAGCCCCGATGAGCGGAGAATTTACGGTTCCGCTTCTGATTGCATTCTGCTGTCCCCCACCATGCATCTGTGCAGAAAGCGTAATGTTCTTTCTCACAATAAGCGCGCCGACACCTTTGGGTGCATGGAATTTATGAGCGGAAATGCTTATCAGATCAATATCATCGCAGCATAACTTTTCAAGATATCCCTGTGTGGCATCAATATGCACGAGCGTGCTTTTATTTTTTTTCTTTATGATCTTTCCGATATTTGCAATATCCTGTATTATTCCCGTTTCATTATTGACAAATATAATACTGACGAGTTTCGTCTTTTCGTCAACGGCATTCTCCAGAGCTGTGATATCAACTCTGCCGAAAGAATCTGTGTTTATAACAACAGCTTCCGCGCCTTTACTTTTGCAATACTCAAAAACCTTGCTTACACACGGGTGTTCAATGGCTGTTGTTATTATTTTAGCCTTTGAAATATCATCATATTTGTCCAGTGTTCCTTTGATCGCAAGATTTGCGGACTCGGTAGCACCGGAAGTAAATATCACTTTCCAGTCATCATTTTTCAATCCGTAAAAATCAAGTATTACATGTTCGGCTTTTTCCACTTCTGCAGCAGCAGATGATCCGAATTTATGAGCAGACGAAGGATTCGCGTAATTGTCCTTATATTGTGATGCAAGATATTCTATTACTTCGTCATAGACTCTCGTCGTTGCTGCATTATCCAAATAAATATTATTCATTTATATATCTCTTATCAATGTATTTGCTTGTAAAAGAACGCATTGTTGCAGTATAAAGCATATTAAACTGCATTTTATCTCCTACTTTTATGTCTCTTGTACAGTCCGTAACATCTACCAGAAGATGATCGCTGCTTGCTCCGAGAATTAAAGCACCTTCATCAATCGGTGTCATATCAAGATCAATGTCCTGTTTTCCGACACTGATAATAGCTCGCTTTATCATACCTCTGTCTTCAAATTCAGGCAGACTGTTCAGTGCCGCATAACCTCTTTCTCCGATAGGGACCGATGGCTTTATCTTTACTTCGACTACTTCTCCTTCGAGAATAAAACAGTCATTTTTCATACCGGGTATATACTCTCGTTTTTTCACATCTCTGCCGAAATAGAACGAATCTCCGATACGAAGATTTGTTATTCCTTCAGGCATATTTCCTTCAAGAATCAATGAATAGCTCGTTGAATTCCCTCCTGAAATATGATCAAGCTTTCTTCCCGTTTCATTTTCAATCATTGAAGCAACTTCAACAAGTCTTGTGAGATTTGTTCTGGTTGGTTTCACTCCACCGTAACATGATAGATTAGTTCCCAGACCGGACAGTTCGACCCCGTCAAGATCTTTCATATCCCTTACACATGAGAGGAGATGCGCTGTCTCAAAATATCCTTCTCTCAGATCCCCGAGATCCCACATAAGCATTATCTTATGTTTTTTTCCCTGTCTGTTAGCCTCGTCGTTCAATAAACGTATAGTGCTTATATCGCTGTTGAATGACATATCCGCATATTTCACAACATCAGGAACAATACTAGGTGCAACTATCCTCATAAGCCATTTTTCCGCATCTATGCCGTTCTCGCTCATATACGCAATGTTTTCTATGCGCGAGTCTGCAAGATACTTTACTCCGCTTTCAAGAAGAGCACTGCATATATTTATATCGGCAGAATGCATTTTCGTAACAGCCGCAACATCTATTCCCACATCATGGCATGTCTTGAGTATGATTGCTGCATTATATTTTATTTTATCCGTATTGATATTAACAGTAGCTCTCATAGCCCCTCCGACAGTACATTTACTTTTATAAAAATAAATTCTCAGTACATTATATCATAAACCAAACCCTATCTGCACATAAAGCATATAAAATTTGTACAAATAATCAAAAAAACTTTCTCAATAAAAGCAAAAAGGAGCAAGCGTACGCAAACTCCTAAAGCTATATAAAAAAGGAAAGGAAAAAATATTATCTTGGCATTATGATATCACCGCAAACTTTAGTTAAGCTTAAAATAACACCGAAGTTATGCTTTTTTCCGATTTTTTTATTCTTCAACAACCTCATATACTCGGTCATTATGGTGTTCACTTATATAGATGAGTTTATCAACTATATTTCCGAGAACATCTTTATCATATTCGTGGAAAAGGCCGTTATCACTGAGTCTGCGGATACTCATATCCGTATCAAGGCTGTCCCTGGAATTGATCCCGAAGTTCTGACACAGAGAATCTATTACAGCTTTATCTTCATAAAGGTCCGCATAGTTTTCAACAAGACCTACAACATTAAGTTTGTTTATCCATGCAAAGTTTGCAGTTTTCTGAGCCATGATACCTGAAAGTTCCCCTGCGTCCGTAACAAGAATAACACCGTCAAGCTCTCCGATATTGATGAGCTCCTGCATTACATCTGCTGTGTCTGAAGGACAATCAATAAGAAGAACATCAAGCATCCCCCACACAACATCACTGTAAAACTGAAGGGCAAATTCTTTTGCATCTTTTGAACCGAGGCTCATGGGAATAGCTTCGTTGTTAATAAAACACGGCAGCGAAATTATTTCGATTCCGTTTTCCGTAAATACAGGAATAATTCCCGCATCCCCGACGATAGGTTTGCGTGTAGCGCCATACATAGCCCCTATTGCCGATGCCGAAAGATTTGCATCAAGGATACCAACACTGTAACCAAGCGTTCTCAATCTGTTTGCAAGGATACCGGATACACTTGATTTTCCTATGCCACCTTTTACACCGCATACCATAACTACACAGCGGATCTTTGATTCTTTGTTGAGATTATCATAGATCTCACCGCATTCTCCGTCACAACCGTCACAATCACCGCAATCAGAACAGTCGGAGCATGATTTTATGCCACTTTCAAGTACTCTGTCTTTATCATAATTTTTTTCATATTCGTTGCTCATTATTTCCTCCAATGCACTGTACATGCACATATACATTATATACGTATGCACGGGAAAAAGCAAGCATTCAAAATTCATAGTGCATAATATATTGCCGCAAGCATCACTCAAATGTATAAAATATATCGATCCTGTCGTAGGTTATTACGACTTTATCTACCAGACTAAGTATAATATTGCGTTTTTGTTGTTCATCAAGCTCTGTCCATACATCTGAGAGCCCCGATATTTTTTCTTTGAACAGATGCATCTTCTTTGTAATATTATTTTTGCTTTGTATTTCTGAATCTATTTTTTCATTTTCCGCCTTCAGTTTCTGCAGTTTCTCAGATACCTCATCTACAGCTATTCCGTTGGCTATAAAATCAATGAGATTATTGATCTTTTTATTGTTTTCGCTGAGTTTTTTCTGCAGGCATTTCAGATCGTCTTCTTTTTGTCTGCGGTTTTCCGAATTTATTCTGTTCGGATCAAGTGACATTTTAAACAGCTCGCTCATAACAGCATTTTCAATAATATGAGAAAAATGCTTCGTATTGTCACAGTTTTTATCCCTGATCATATACTCTTTATCAGACTGCTGTGAATAACAGCATATCTTATGCCCGGCACTTCCCCATTTCTGATAACGCATTTTTGCGCCGCAGACACCACAGTATACTATTCCCGTCAAAAGATTTTTACTTACTCTGACAGCGCTCCTGCCTTTTCTCTGCATTATCTCCATGGCACGCTCATATGTCTTTCTGTCGACTATAGCTTTATGAAGTGCAGGATATTCTTCTCCATTATACTCAAGAATACCACAATTAATTTTGCTTTTCAGTATGTTTTTCACGAGAGAATCGTACTTTATGCCGAAATGCTTTGCTATTCTCCCAACCGGAATTCCGCTGATATACATTTCGTACATTTTTCTGACATCTTCGCTTCTTTCGTTCGGAACAAGTATTCCCCGGTTCTTGTCGTAGTCATATCCATAAGGAAGTTTACCTCCCCCGGGGAAATATCCTGCTTTTACCCTCTCTTTCATACCCATGCGGGTACGCTCCCTGATAGTTTCTCTCTCAAGCTGAGCAAATACGGAGAGTATTCCTATCATAGCCTTTCCAAACGGAGATGCAGTATCAAAATTTTCACTTATGGATATAAAATCCACTCCGTTGGGTATAAAAACCTCCTCAATAAGAAAAAGCGTATCTTTCTGACTTCGTGAAAGTCGGTCAAGTTTGTAAACGATTACGACACTGATCTTTTTTTCTTTACAATCAGCTGTAAGTTTGCTGAGCGACGGACGAAGCATATTGCTTCCCGAATATCCTGCATCCACATAGTACGAATATTTATTTATACCCTTTATCTTACAATATGATGCAAGAAGTTCTTTCTGTGCGTCAATGGAATATCCCTCTGTCTGCATATCGGTGGATACTCTGCAATAAAGAGCAGCCCTCACTCTTCAGTCTCCGCAACCACTGATGAGATGATCTCATAAACCTCCTCATTTTCTATTACCGTTTCCGTCAAATTATTTTTCACATGGCTAACAATCTGCATAATTACCTCCCGGAATATTATTGCCTGTTTTTTGATGCTTAACACTGTATATGAACTAAAAAAACACCTTGACAAAGCCAAATTAAAGTGATATTATGTTTTGTGTCAAAAGCTGTGACGAAGACGAGTAGTAAGAATCTTCTTTTCCAGAGAGAGATGCATATGCTGAAAGCGTCTTATTTGAAGCCTTACGAAAACCCCTTCCGAGCTCACCGCTGAACAAAGTAGGACGGTGCGTATTTCTGCGTTAAAGATATAATGAGTGAGCGTAAGCTAAACTGGGTGGAACCACGGATTATTCGTCCCTGTATTTATACAGGGATTTTTTTATTCGTCCCAAGTAAATAAATTCATAGGAGAAAATATATGTCAATCAAAATTACATTCCCTGACGGAGCTGTCAGAGAATTCGAAAACGGTATTACTTCCCTTGAAGTAGCATCATCAATCAGCAAAAATCTTGCAAAACAGGTACTTGCAGCAGAAGTTGACGGAGTTGTTACAGACATCCGCATTCCGATTGAAAAAGACTGCACATTGAAATTACTTACATTCGACGATGAAGCAGGTAAGAAGGCATTCTGGCACACAACAAGCCATGTTATGGCTCAGGCAGTAAAAAGACTTTACCCTACAGTAAAAGTTGCTATCGGCCCGGCTATCGACAACGGTTTTTATTATGATTTTGATTGCGAAGAAGCTTTCACACCGGAAAGCCTTACAAAGATCGAAAAAGAAATGAAAAAGATCATCGGCGAAAATCCGAAGATCATCCGTTATGAACTTTCAAGAGAAGATTCTCTTAAAAAAGCTCAGGATGCAAATGAAATTTACAAAGTAGAACTTTGCGAAGCTATCGAAGAAGGCGAAGCTATTTCCTTCTACGAACAGGGCGAATTCTGGGACCTCTGCGCAGGCCCGCACATTCCCGCTGTATCAATGATAAAGAGCTTCAAGCTTCTCTCTATCGCAGGTGCGTATTGGAGAGGCGACGAAAAGAACAAGATGCTCCAGAGAATCTATGGTATCTCTTTCCCGAAACAGGAACTTTTAGATGAATACATTCACATTCAGGAAGAAGCAAAGAAGAGAGACCACCGCAAACTCGGTAAAGAACTCGATCTTTTCTCAATCATGGAAGAAGGACCGGGATTCCCATTCTTCCACCCGAAAGGAATGATCCTCAGAAATGAACTCGAAAATTTCTGGAGAGAAGAACACCAGAAGAGAGGATATGACGAAGTCAAAACTCCGATGATCCTTGATTCTGAACTCTGGAAGAGAAGCGGTCACTGGGACAACTACCATGAAAATATGTATTTCACAACTATTGATGACAGAGATTTCGCCATCAAACCGATGAACTGCCCGGGTGGTATGCTCCTGTTCAACAGAAAAGTTGTTTCATACAAAGATCTTCCCATGAGAGTCGGTGAACTCGGCAATGTACACCGTCACGAAAAGAGCGGTGCCCTCCACGGACTTATGAGAGTACGTTGCTTCACACAGGACGATGCCCATATCTTCATGACAAAAGATCAGATCAAAGATGAAATTCTTGGTGTAATCCAACTTGCTGATTACTTCTATTCGCTTTTCGGATTCAGCTACCATGTAGAACTCTCAACAATGCCTGAAAAACACATCGGTGAAGAAGCAGAATGGGAAGAAGCTACAAACAAGCTCATCGAAGCCCTCAATGCAGCAGGCAAAGATTATGTAATCAATGAAGGCGATGGCGCATTCTATGGTCCGAAGATCGACTTCCACCTTAACGATGCAATCGGAAGAACATGGCAGTGCGGTACTATCCAGCTTGACTTCCAGCTTCCGGAAAGATTCGACGCATCGTACATCGGCCCGGACGGAGAAAAACACAGACCGATCGTTATTCACAGAGTAGTATTCGGTTCTATCGAAAGATTCATCGGTATCCTTACAGAGCATTTTGCAGGAGCTTTCCCGCTCTGGCTCAATCCTGTACAGGTTAAGATTCTTTCCGTAAACGAAGAATACAATGCATACTGCCACGAAATCGCAGATATGCTCAAAGAACTCAAGATCAGAGTTGAAGTTGATGACCGCAACGAAAAATTAGGTTACAAGATCCGTGAAGCACAGCTTGCAAAGATTCCGTATATGTTCGTTGTAGGAGCTAAAGAAGCTCAGGAAAGAACTGTTACTATCCGTTCAAGAAAAACAGAAGAACAGAAAAACCTCCCCATCGAAGAAGCAGCAGCAATGCTTGTTGAAGAAATCAAAACAAAAGCAATGTAAATGTGCGTTATGCACGATACGGGCACAACATTTTGTTGTGCCTTTTGTTTTTGGTGTGATATAATCATGACATATCGCAACACGGAGTTACATAATGAATAATGGCTTACATGAAATACACTTATCTTTTCAGGATAACGAGTGGCCTTTTGAATATACTGACCATGACAGACAAATCGTAAGAGCTGTTGTATTTGATGATGAAGGCTATTTTTATTTTGTCCGTGTCAGCAGAGATGATGATTTTGGAAGGCTGACATCCATTGAAACTGCCGGAGGTGGTGTGGAAACAGGAGAAGATCTGCGCACTGCACTGCACAGAGAGCTTAAAGAGGAGTTAGGCGCAAGTGTTGAGATATTATGCAAAATAGGCATAATAGATGACTACTACAATCTGATTCACAGACACAATATAAACAATTATTTCCTTTGCAGGATTACAGATTTCGGCAAAAGAAACCTGACACGTGATGAAACCGAAATATTTCATCTGTCAGTGCTGAAGCTATCTTATGAAGATGCTATAGAAGAATATGAGAAGTGTTCATCGACAAGACTGGGCAGACTCATTGCAAACAGGGAGCTTCCGGTGTTGCGCCATTCACGAGAGATGCTGCATATGTATAATTACAATTTCAGATAGATATAAAAACAGCATATCATAATGATACGCTGTTTTATTTTACTTATTCGGTTACTGTTGAATCGTCAGTGATGATATCTTCACTCTCAAGCTGGGGTAAATCAACAATCTCTTTAAACAGATCTGTTGTAAGGAAATATCCTTTCTGCTGATAGTCAGTCTTGAGGATCTTGAAAATATCAGCAGATGTTCTTACCTCACCGACAGCAAGATCGTCTATCGCATTTCGGAAATCAACTTCCTGATGTATACCGTAGTTTCTGAGTCCGTTGAGTTCATACGCCTGTGCTGTATCTTCAACGAGGACATATCCCGGCTTTTTCTCATCTTCCGACGTAACATATTCGTTTACAGAAAGATACGGGAACGCTTTCCACTGAACAGCTTCCTGAGAAAGATTCGTTATAGTGTATTTGATTCCGACATACACATATTCCTCATCAAGTTCAAAACCAGCTATCTCATCGATAAGTTCAGCAGAGTCAATACTGAGAGAAATTGTTTCGTTGGAGAATGTAGACGGAACAGGATTTACATTTGCATACACATATATCTGAAGATATGCCCATACCTTGTATCCGATAAATCCTACTGCAACCAGGAACACAAGTAAAAGAATGACTCCGATACCTTTGAATATCTTGCCGGCAATGCCTTTTTTCTTATTTTCGGGCATTTCATCAGTTTGCGTTTGTGGTGTATCAACAACTGAAGGAGTTTCTTCAATATTATCTTCTGTGAGCGAATCAGGACCTTCTGTTTCTTCTGCGAGAGGATCATTTCCGGCTAATATCTCTTCCTCAGAATCATCTTCTTCAGGAATCACTTCAGAAGGAATAGTTTCTTCTGAGGAATTTTCTTCAGCAAACTCGTCAGAGATTACGCATTCCTCTTCAGTTTCTTCGATTTCCACAACTTCGTTTTCTAAATTATCTCTGTTATTCTCTTCTGACATAATTATTTGATGACCTCAATTCCGCCCATATACGGTCTGAGAACTTCAGGAATTGTAACAGAACCGTCTTCGTTCTGATAGTTTTCCAGAATTGCTGCAAATGTTCTTCCGACAGCAAGAGCACTGCCGTTGAGTGTGTGTACATATTTTACCACACCGTCTTTGTCTCTGAAACGGAGGTTTGCTCTTCTTGCCTGATAATCTTCGAAGTTTGAGCATGAGCTGATTTCAACATAACGGTTGTAGCTGGGCATCCATACTTCGATATCATATGTTTTTGCTGAAGAGAATCCGATATCACCTGTACAAAGTTCAATAACTCTATACGGAATACCCAAAGCCTTGAGGATCGCTTCTGCATCTGCTGTAAGTGTTTCGAGCTCATCATATGAATTTTCCGGAAGAGCAAGTTTTACAAGTTCAACTTTATCGAACTGATGGTTTCTGATAAGACCTCTTGTATCTCTTCCCGCACTGCCTGCTTCCGCACGGAAACACGGTGTGTATGCTGTAAAATATTTCGGCATATCTTCGTAAGAAAGAATTTCGTCACGGTGAATATTTGTTACCGGAACTTCCGCAGTCGGAATGAGGAAATAGTCATTATTTCTTACATTGAAAGCATCTTCTTCAAACTTCGGAAGCTGACCTGTACCTGTCATTGATGCTCTGTTTACCATAAACGGAGGGATAATTTCAACATATCCTTTCGGTGTATGCATATCAAGCATGAATGAAATGATAGCTCTTTCGAGTTTTGCACCGAGGCCTACCCACATAGAGAAACGCGCACCTGCAATCTTTACAGCTCTTTCAAAATCAAGGATACCAAGGTCAACACCAAGATCCCAGTGGGCTTTGAGTTCGAAATCAAATGTTCTCGGTTCACCGATTTTTCTTATTTCTTTATTGTCCGCATCACTTGCACCGATCACGATATTTTCATTCGGTGTATTCGGGATTGACAGAAGGAGGGCGTTGATGTCTGCTTCAAGCTGTGCAAGCTCACCGTCAAGAACTTTTGCTTTAGCAGAAATTTCCTTCATCTGAGCCATGAGTTCTGTTGTATCTTCGCCGTTTTTCTTCATCACGGGAATCTGTTTTGAAGCGGCATTCTGCTGCGCTTTCAATTCTTCAACCTGACCGATGATTTCTCTTCTTTTTTCGTCTTTTTCAAGAACGGGAGTAATATCAATGTCTCCTCTTCTTCTTAACAATTCTGCAACCTTTTCAGGTTCTTTTCTGATGCGTTTTATATCTAACATAATAATCCCCTTAATATAAATTGTATCTGTTGTTTTGTCATTCTAACACTATATATAAAAATTTTCAATGAGAAAACTTTCAATTATAGCAAATTTCCGTATTTATACGCTTTCTTTGTCCTTTTTGATCACATCAAACAGTGTCTCTTTTGCAAGATCAGCATCTTTCTGCTGAACTCTCTGCCAGAGCTGAACGAGTTTTTCATCAACGACTTCTTCCGTAAGTCCGATAGGCTCGCATACATTGATAAGGCTGTTGTCAGTCTTATACATTCTTTCATCCGGAAGATTGAGTTCTTCATACATTTTTTCACCGGGACGGAGTCCTATCTCCACAATATCAATATCTTCATACGGTACATATCCTGAAAGTCTGATCATCTTTTCCGCAAGCTCAAGAATTCTTACCGGCTGACCCATATCGAGAATATAGATTTCTCCGCCTTTTGCGTAGTAACCAGCCTGCAAAACGAGCTGCGCAGCTTCCGGAATAGTCATGAAAAATCTTTCGATATCCCTGTGTGTAAGAGTTACGGGACCACCTTCAGCGATCTGTCTTGCGAAAAGCGGTACAACCGATCCGTTTGAACCAAGTACGTTACCGAAACGAACTGCTGCCATTCTTGTCCCCTTATTTCTTGATGAACGTGCACGACTCTGCATAATAAGCTCTGCCATTCTCTTTGTAGCGCCCATTACGTTTGTGGGGTTTACAGCCTTGTCTGTACTGATGAGAATAAACCTTTCAGCACCGTATTCGAGAGCACATTCGGCTACATTCTTTGTTCCGAAAACATTATTCTTTATAGCTTCCAGAGGAGCAGTTTCCATAAGAGGAACGTGCTTGTGTGCCGCTGCATGATATACCGCATTGGGCGAATATTTCTCAAATATACTCTTCAGCGCTTCAATATCCCTGACTGATGCGATAACTGTAATAAGTTCCGTCTCCTCACTGATAAGACCTTGTCCCTTGCGACGCTTGAGTTCCTGCTCGAGGTCATAGAGATTATTCTCATATATATCAAGCATTACGAGTTTCTTCGGTGCAAATCTTGCTATCTGACGACAAATTTCCGAACCGATAGATCCTCCTGCGCCTGTTACAAGAACAACTTTTCCGCCTATATAGGAGAGAATTTCTTCTACATTAAGATTAACTTCTCCCCTTTCGAGAAGATCCGCGATGCTTACAGGTTTCACAGGGTATGACTCAACCGTCTTGTTGTCAAGAATTCTGTTATCTTCCTTCTGCATTATCTTGATTTCAACTTCACTGCTTGACTGGCAGAGAGCTACTATTCTCTTGATATCCGCTTTTGATGCAGACGGGATAGCAATATAAATCACTTTGATATTATATTTTTCAATGAGTTTCGGAATCTGATATGTATCACCCAGAACATTTTTCCCGGAAACAATTTTTTTATGCTTCGCATCATCTACAAACCCGATTACTTTTGCTTTATACTTAGGATTCTGTTCCAATTCTTTGAGCATAAGATAACCACCGTCACCGGCTCCGACGATAAGTGCGTTTTTAACAGTGGATGCATCTTTCTTCTGTGCAAACAGTCGGTATATTACTCTGACATTAAGCATCAGGGAAATACTCATAAGACCTGCAATTATCGTAATGCTCACAAGAAACATCTTTGAAGATGTCAGAATTATTCCCAGAATAATGACAAATGATGCAGCAACTACAGAAAGAGCCATTACAGCTGCTTCTCTCATACCTATGTATGACCAGAGACTTCGGTTCACACCGAATATCTCAAAGGATATAAAATACACAACCAACACAGCAATGAAATAAATAATAAAATTCTTGTATCCGTAACCTACATAATTTTTAAAATCGAAATCAAGCTTCAGAAATATAGCTGCCAATACAGAAAATAACACCAGACACATATCGATGCCGATGATTAACGCATCCCTGTGCTTTTTATACGTTTTGTTTGTGAATAGTTTTTTCATAATAATTTCCTTTTCCTTTAAAGCTTATATAAAATCTTCATCCGGCAATGATGCTGCCACACTTGCCATAAATTCCTTTCTCTCCAGCCATTGTCTTATAAGTATTTTTAACGTTGCAAACAACGGAATGCCAATTATCATACCGATTATTCCAAAGAAATGACCACACACTATGATCGACACCAATATCCAAAATCCATTCAGATCCACAATTCCACCGATGATCTTAGGCGCAAGGATGTTCGGATCAATCTGCTGGATTATAATTATCATTATAAGCATTATCAACGCCTTGTCAATGCCCGAAAGTGCAGCAAACAGACAAGCGGGAATCGCACCGAATATGGGCCCGAATGTCGGTA
Organism: Anaerofustis stercorihominis; assembly: GCA_015058295.1. Classification (GTDB taxonomy): domain Bacteria; phylum Bacillota; class Clostridia; order Eubacteriales; family Anaerofustaceae; genus SVCP01. The sequence continues at coordinate 13,328 of SVCP01000009.1, read as the reverse complement.
TCATATTCGTTACTCCGATAATAAGAGATATAAATGATGCATACTCAATACCGAACACGATACATCCCAGAAGGCTCATGCACCCGACAATTATGGAACATATTCCCTTTCCCACGATATATTTGAAGAATATATCATTCGCGAGGTTTGTCACATATACCATACTCCCGTATTTTTTCGGAAACAGCACTCTTATAAAACGGGTTGTCTGCCGCTTTATATTGTCTATGTCTACATTAATATATATAGCCGCAACAAATCCGAAAAAGGCATTATACAGAAGTGTTCCCGTATCAATAAGAAAACTGAGAATATATGTGCTGAATTCACTTACAAGCTGCCTGCCCATATTCAGAATTTTGACCATAAAGTCAGCCTGAATATCAAGTTGGGCAAAGTTCATAAGTTCCGCGACAAAACCTGTATTCGCAATATCTCTTATTACCTTTTCTATGGGAGCGATAAGTTCCTCTCCTCGCTCAGCGATACTGTTCATACTCATTATCATGTTTGGAACCAACGCATAGCAAAACAAAACAAGCATCGCCAGCGTAGAAATATTTACCCCAAGAACAGCAACAAGCCGACATAAACGGGATCTTTTCTGAAAAAATCCCGCTTTTTTCAGAAGCCGCTCCATCCACTTGCACGGTCGGTTCAACAGATATGCAATAATTATACCGAAAATGATCGGCATCGACGCCGACAAAAATGACGATACAAAAGATGCAATACTGCTGACTATCACTGTGAAGTTGTCTGCAACCTGATAAAACGCTACAACAACACAGACACTGAATACGAGACACACGGAAAGCCCGACATACCTCTTATCCAGCTCCTGCCAAAATTTTTTCATTTTTATTTTCTCCGATTTCTTTCGCAATGCAGATAGACTATATCACAACAACAAAAAAAAATCAATTAAATACACATTCAAAAGGACATTATTACTGTATTTTTGACAAAAAAATATGTATATTGCGACATCACGCCGCAATAATAATAGTGTTCGCTTACATAACCGGCTGCAATTCTTCATTTCTCACAGCTTTATCGTGATATATCGTTGTCCCGCTTTCTCCGTTTATGGCTGAAACCATATTTTCAAGAGATGAAATCACTGCTTTTTTGTCTTTTGATTCACTGACAAATTCCATTGCAGCCATTACTTTCGGAAGCATACTTCCATCGGCAAAATGTCCCTGATTCACATATCTTTCAAGCTCGGAATATGAGATTTTTCCGAGAGACTGCTGATTTGGTTTGTTGTAGTTGATATATACATTATCGACTGCAGTCAGTATACAGAAAATATCCGCATTTATTTCTTTTGCGAGTAATGCGCCGCTGAGATCCTTATCAACAATACATTCCACACTGACTTTTCTTCCGGAGGACTCACACACCGGAATCCCGCCTCCGCCACAGGTAATGACAATGTGATGTTCATCGAGAAGTCTGAGGACAGATGATTTTTCCAGTATCTCAACAGGCTTTGGAGATGCTACCACACGTCTGTAACCTCTTCCACTGTCTTCTTTCATTACAATACCCGGATTTTCACTCATTATCCGGCTTGCTTCTTCCAGAGAATAAAATGAGCCGATAGGTTTTGTCGGCACAACAAATGCTGGATCATTCTTATCGACAAGAACCTGAGTTATAAGTGCCTGTGCCGTATACCTGAGGCCGTGCGCACTCATACTTTCATTAAGAGCACTTTGCAGATGGTATCCGATGTATCCCTGACTCATTGCACAGCATTCCGTAAGTGGCATCTCCATTCCCGATTTTTCAAATGCAAGCTTTATCATTCCTACCTGAGGGCCGTTGCCGTGAGTAAGGACTATCTGATATTCATTTTCCTTGTCTGCAAGCAGACCGGAGATGATCTCTGTTGTCTTTTTCACGTTCTTTATCTGTTCTTCAAGCCCTACACCAAGAGCATTTCCCCCGAGCGCAATAACTATTCTTTTCAATTTATATCCACCTTCCGATTATTTAAATGCTTCAAGGCAAAGTATCTGCAAAAACACCGGTTCTTATGCTGAATAATTTAATTTAAAAAAAATTGCTTTTTTTATGCTCAAAACACGCAAATTTTACTTTATATTTTGGAAATGCTGTGATATAATATCGGGAGTTAAAGAGGCGTATGCCCTTTTAACTGTCTTAAGGCATAAACATTTGCCTATTTTAGAATAATGTGTGTGGAGGTGTAATCATGAAAATTGCTTTATTGATCGTCGTAGCTCTCGCAAGCGTTGCCGTGATCGGTTCTGTTATACTGCAGGAAACAGGTGATACAGGACTCGGATCAATCGCAGGTCAGAGCGAAAAACTTTTCGGGAAAGCAAAAACAACCGGTCCTCAGGCGACACTCAAGAGAATCACTGTCGTATCGTCTGCAGTATTGGTAATTTCTATTCTTCTGTACAACGTAATCGGTTAAGTACTCTTTTTAAATTTATCGGAGGACAAAAGTGGAATTTGTTATTTATCTGGCACTTGCAGTTGGTGTTGTAGCTCTTGCATACGCATTCATCATTGCAGGTAAAATTTCAAAAATCAAAGTAGAAAACGAAAGAATGAACGAAATCGCATCTTACATTCATGAAGGTGCTATGGCGTTCCTTACAAGCGAATATAAATGGGTTGCTATCTTTGTAGCAGCACTCTTCGCTGTAATTGCAATCTTCCTTGGAATCAAAACAGCTATCTGCTTCGTTATCGGTGCTGTCCTTTCTGCACTCGCAGGATTCTTCGGAATGCAGGTTGCAACAAAAGCTAACGTAAGAACAGCTCAGGAAGCTCAGAGCGGTCTTGTAAAAGCTCTCGCAGTTGCATTCAACGGTGGTGCTGTTATGGGTCTTTGCGTAGTTGGTCTCGGTGTTGTAGGTGTGGCTGTTGCTTACCTTATTGCCGGAGGAGACACATCTATTCTTACAGGCTTCGGTCTCGGTGCTTCTTCAATCGCTCTCTTCGGACGTGTCGGCGGCGGTATCTATACAAAGGCTGCTGACGTAGGTGCTGACCTTGTTGGTAAGGTTGAAGCAGGTATTCCGGAAGACGACCCGAGAAACCCTGCAGTTATCGCTGACAACGTAGGCGACAACGTAGGTGACGTTGCCGGTATGGGTGCTGACCTTTTCGAATCATATGTAGGTTCAATCGTTTCAGCTATCACACTCGGCGTTGCAGTAGGCATCAACGGAATGGGTTCAGTATTCTTCCCGCTCGCTCTTTCTGCAACAGGTATCATCGCTTCTATTCTCGGTTCTTTCTTCGTAAAAGGCAAAGATGGCAGCGACCCGCACAAAGCTCTTAACCTCGGAACATATGTAAGTGGTGTTATCGTACTCGTAGCAGGATACTTCCTCACAAACTACTTCCTCGGCAGCCTCGATTTCTTCTGGGCAATCGTTGCAGGTCTCGTTTGCGGTATCGCAATCGGTAAAATCACAGAAATCTATACATCAGCTGACTACAAACATGTTCAGAAAATCGCTAAACAGTCTGAAACAGGTGCTGCAACAACAATCATCGCTGGTCTTTCAGTTGGTATGATGTCAACAATGGCTCCTATCGTTCTTATCTGTGTAGCTATCCTTTGCGCATATATGCTCAGCGGCGGTATGGAAAACGCAACATACGGTCTTTACGGTATTGCACTCTCAGCAGTTGGTATGCTTTCAATTTCAGGTATGACAATCGCTGTTGACGCATACGGTCCTATCGCAGACAACGCGGGCGGTATTGCTGAAATGAGCGAACTCGATCCGAAAGTACGTGAAATCACAGATACACTTGACTCAGTTGGTAACACAACAGCTGCTATCGGTAAAGGTTTTGCTATCGGTTCTGCTGCTCTTACAGCTCTCGCTCTCTTCGCTTCTTACGCAGAAGCTGCTAAGATCGACGCAGCGGCTATGTCAATCATGAACCCGATGGTAATCATCGGTCTCTTCATCGGTGGTATGCTTCCGTTCGTATTCGGCGCTCTCACAATGGACGCTGTAGGCGAAGCTGCTAACGACATGGTAGAAGAAGTTCGTCGTCAGTTCAGAGAAATCCCGGGCCTCATGGAAGGTACAGGCAAACCTGACTACACAAGCTGCGTAAGCATTTCTACACAGGCGGCTCTCAGAAAGATGATCGTTCCGGGTATAATTGCTATTGCTGCTCCGCTCGGAGTTGGTCTCATTCTTGGTAAAGAAGCTCTTGCAGGCCTTCTCGCAGGTTCACTCGTAACAGGCGTTCTTATGGCTATCAAGATGTCTAACGCAGGCGGCGCATGGGACAATGCTAAGAAATACATCGAAGGCGGTGCTCACGGTGGTAAAGGAAGTGAACCGCACAAAGCTGCAGTTGTCGGTGACACAGTAGGCGACCCGTTCAAAGATACATCAGGTCCGTCACTCAACATCCTTATCAAACTTATGACAATCGTAGCACTCGTATTTGCTCCGCTTTTCATGTAATTTAGACAATTCAAAGTAAAAATCGTTTCACACACACAAATACCGCCCTCCATTTGGAAGGCGGTATATTTTTTATTGTATTTCTTCACACAGAATGACTTCTTTTTTTCGGATATATTCATCGAAACATAATCCACGCTCAGAAGTCTCTATCTCCCCTGTCTGATTATCATAAGGATCACATCTCCAGTGCATTTTAGTCACCTCAAAATCAGCCTGAAATGCATTGTTCGCTACCATTCTATATGAGTCCGTATTTCCAAAGTAGAATTTTCTTCGGTCTTCGTTATTGAGTCTCACAGCAGCCACGCCATATGATACATCTGCATAAAGCCATCCGTAAGGAGCGACATAAAACCTTGCCCAGTCGTGACAACCACAAAAATCAGGCTCCGCAGCAAGCCCGCTTTGCCATCTTGCAGGGATCCCCACACATCGGCAAAGAGTGATAAACAACAAAGCCAGAACTCCACAGTCTCCTGTAAGGCTTTTCGCGCAGTTTTCGGGTATATTTTCAAGAGAGAAATACGACGGCATAAATGTATACTTTACATTCAGTGTAATGTAATCATAAATAGCTCTTGCTTTTTCGATGGGATCATTTATTCCTTCCGTTATTTTCTGTGCAAGGTTTTTTATATATGGAGTGAACACTATATGCGGGTATTCTTCTTTTGTATATTCATTATCGTATATATCCGTAGTTGTTTCTGTAAGAAATGTTGTATCCGTATATTTTGCCGTATATAAATAAGAATATTCTACGACAAATTCGTGATTTTCCGTCATATACTCTTCCCAACATACGGTTCTCTGCAGTGAATTCTCATCGGAGAGCATTCCTCCCTCAGGAAAAATCTTCTCAATACAGATATCACCTTGTTGCTCACATGACGCAGGAACCGGAATATGGACACGGACAAACATACCTTTATGGAAACATTCATCTTTTACTTTTACGGAAGCCCTGATGCGTATTCTGTTCGTCATACTTCCGTTTTCTTTCATTTTACGGATACATTCTTCAAGCAGAATATCACCAGATGAACCTTTAAGTGCGCTTTCCGCACCTGCAAACTGCACTCCTGCTCTTTCCGAAAAAGCAGGAAATGATTTGCACAGGCTGTCAAAGAATCTTTCAAAATATCTTGCTTCTCCATTAAGATATATATATTTCACCATCGATGTGTCGACATAAGAATCAAATTCCTCTTCAGTGAAATCACTTACCCTTTGCTTGGCATATTCTATTGCTTCTTTTCGTGTAAACGGATAGTCATTCGGCACACGCCTTATCATTTCTCTGTGAGCCACGAGACTGTTTCTGTACTCCTGCGTTATGGAATCATTGGATAATTGCATGTCAATGAGACGAATAGTTCTGTCGTACTCACCGCTATACAAAGTCCGCAAGATATCCTCGGGAAGTGGTATATTTGTATATCGGAATGTATCATTTATATTCATACTATATTTCCTTATAAAATGTTTTTTATAATTATAAGATCAGAATTTTCCATTGTCAACACACAGATCCCGATATAAAAAAAGACCTGTAAAAGCAGGTCTTTACGAAAAATTATTCTTCGTCTTTGTTGTAGACATCATCTTCCGGATTGTATTCTTCATTATCTTCCGGAGCACCGACTTTAACAAAGTTGTTGTTTTCATCAACAATGATTTTTGTATTCTTTCTCGCTTCACCGTGTTCAATAACATTAAGAATGCAGTTTCTGTGAAGTTTAAGACGAACTTTTGCCGGTTCAAGTTCAACAACTACAGTTTCTTCTTCAAGATGAGTAACTGTTCCATAGAATCCGCTGCTCGTAAGGATCTTATCACCTTTCATGATCTCATTCACGAGAGCTTCATACTCTTTTGCTTTTTTCTGCTGAGGACGAATCATCGTAAAATACTGCAATACAAAAACAGGAACGAACCAGATAAGTAAGCTGCCCATGTTTTTCATCGCTGTAAGTAAACTGAATTCTTCTGCAACAACAGAATTTAAAATATTAAACATAATTTTCCTCCGTATTATTACTGCTTACCATTATACCACACTTTTTCGAAATTGCACTTAAATTCATAAAAATTATCATTTAATATTGCATTTCTTATATCTTTCATAAACTGTATGGAATGAGCTATGTTGTGATAGCTGATAAGAGTCGCCGCAAGTATCTCTTCCGCTATTACAAGATGTCGCAGATACGCCTTTGTGTAATTACGGCATACATAGCAGTTGCAGTCAGGATCGATGGGGGTAAAGTCCTCACGGAATTTCGCATTTTTAAGGTTTATTCTTCCACTTCTTGTAAGAGCGGCACCGTTTCTTCCCATTCTCGTCTGCATTACACAGTCAAACATATCAATTCCGCTTGCAACACCTTCAACAAATGCATCATAGCTTCCTACCCCCATAAGATATCTCGGTTTATCTTTAGGCATAAGAGGCGTTGTATAATCAAGGAGTTCAAACATCTTGTCCTTGCTTTCCCCAACACTGAGTCCTCCGATGGAATATCCGGGAAGGTCATTCTCACAGGTCATCTCAACGCTCTGTCTTCTGAGGTCTTTGAACATTCCACCCTGAACGATACCGAAAAGTGCCTGTGTGTCCGTGTTTTTGTGCGCTTCAACGCATCTTTTCAGCCAACGTGATGTCATATGCATAGATCTTTCTGTGTAGTTATAATCAGCATCTGCAGGAACACATTCATCAAATGCCATTATAATATCAGAACCGAGATCGTTCTGTATCTGCATTGATTTTTCCGGAGAAATAAACTTCGTGGATCCATCAATATGACTGCGGAAGCTTACGCCTTCTTCGCTGATGGAATTTATTTTACCGAGGCTGAATACCTGAAATCCACCTGAATCGGTAAGTATCGGGCGGTCCCAGTTCATGAATTTATGAAGTCCTCCGGCTTTTTTCACGATATCCTCTCCCGGACGAAGATGCAGATGATATGTGTTTGAAAGGATTATCTGCGCACCGGCATCTTTTACCGCTTCGGGAAGCATAGCCTTTACTGTTGCTTTTGTTCCCACAGGCATAAAAATAGGAGTTTCGATGTCTCCGTGAGGTGTATGGAGTATACCCGCTCTCGCATGGGTATGGGGGCATTCTTTTATAAGTTCATATTTGACATTCATTACTCAATCTCCGAATATCCTAAATCTTTAAGGTCAAATGCCTTGTCACGCCATGAATCCCTCACTTTTACCCAAAGGTTCAGATTTACTTTTGTATCAAGCATTCCCTCAATATCTCTTCTTGCGGCTGTACCAATCCTCTTAAGCATTTCTCCGCCTTTTCCGATAATAATGCCTTTATGGGATTTCTTTTCACAATATATGTTGATATCTATATCTATAAGAGATGCGTCTTCTCGCTCTTTCATACTCATAACTTCAACAGCGATGCCATGAGGAATTTCCATCTGCAGATATCTGAGCGCCTTTTCTCTGACTATTTCCGATACAACAAATCTTTCAGCTCTGTCCGTAATCATATCTTCCGGGAAAAACATCGGTCCTTCCGGCAGATAGTCTTCAATGACTTTTACGAGAGAATCTATATTTTCATTTTTAAGAGCACTTACAGGTACGATTTCATCAATAAAATCATAACCACTGAAAAGAGCCATCTTACTGAGAAGTTCTTCTCTTGGGATCTTGTCCATTTTGTTGATGACAAGTATAACAGGAACATCCACATCCTTTAATTTCTCAATGAGCATACTGTCACCTCTGCCGATCTTGTTGTCTTCTTCAACAAGAAACAGAACAAGATCTACATCCTTCACAGATGAACCTGCACTTTCAAGCATAAACGCACTGAGCTTGCTTTTCGGTTTATGAAACCCGGGAGTATCAATGAACACCATCTGAGAAGTGTCCGTAGTTCTGATAAGGCGTATATTGTTCCTTGTAGTCTGAGGTTTGTCTGAAACAATAGAAAGCTTTTGACCGACAAGTGCGTTCAAAAGCGTTGATTTACCTACATTTGTTCTGCCGACAACGGCAATAAATCCTGATTTAAAGTTGTCCAATATTCTTTTCCTGACCTTCTTATTTATTCCATATCACTTCCACGGAAGCCATTCGGAAGAGTTTGTTCAAAGTATGTTTCTGCAGTTTCTCCGTCTGCTTTAATAAGATACAGTTTCATTTCGCTGTCGGAAAACTCATATAAAAACTGTCTGCAGATCCCGCAAGGATATGCAAATGTATTTCCTGAACACGCAATAGCGATTGCCTTGAATTTCTTTTCACCTTCGCTGACTGCTTTTACAGCCGCTGTTCTTTCAGCACAGATAGTTGCACCGTATGATGCATTTTCGATATTGCATCCCGTATATATTTTTCCCGATTCTGTCAGAATTGCCGCACCTACTCTGTAATTTGAATACGGAGAATACGACATTTCCAGCATTTCCACTGCTTTTTTCAAAAGAATTTCTTTCATATTTTCCCTTCCATCTTTTATAAAATTAAATCTGTGAGTTTACTAAAAAATATTATTATCCCTGTAACTGCGCTCATTATCGATACAACAAGCACACCTGCCGCCGCACAATCTTTTGCGATCTTTGCTTTCTCGTTATATTCTGATGTATACAGATCAACTGCGGCTTCAATGGCTGTATTGATGCACTCAGCCCCAATTACGGAACCTATACAGACAATAATTATCGCCCATTCAGTAACATCAAGCCTGAAAACAACACCTGCGGCTATTACAACAACCGCCATAAAAGTATGTATTCTGAAATTAGCCTGCGTACTGAAAGCTGTTTTTATACCGTCAGACGCATGGGAGAATGATCTAATCAGCCTTTTCATTTTTAAATATCTTCAGATCTGCCATAATTTCTTTTTCAAGCAGACGCATTTCGGACTTGTCTTCATCTTCCTCGTGATCATATCCTAACAGATGCAAAAACGAATGAACCGTTAAATATGTAATCTCTCTTTCCGTAGAGTGCCCGAACTCAATTGCCTGCTCCTTAGCCCTGCTGACACAAATAATTACATCTCCCAGAAGATCAACACCTCTGCCGTCGACCTCTTCCATTGGAAAACTCAGTACATCTGTAACCTTGTCCACCCCACGATAATCGTTGTTGAGCTGCTTTATTTCATCAGCATCCACAAAAGAAACACTCACATAGTATCCCACTTCGAAATCAAAGCCTTTAAATGTGGCATCTGCTGCATTACGGACATATTCGTATACTATTTCATCCACTTCCGTGGTACATCTGTTGTCAAAATCTATTTCTTTTATCATCATTCACCTTGCTGCGGATATTTTACTCTACTGTGGTAAACACCCGACAGAACTTCCAAAAATGACCGTTTTACAGTCTGCAACTCCGCAAACGACAGCATACTTCCCTCAAACTGTCCTTCAGCCATTTTCTTGTCCACTATTTTTTCTATCATATCCGTTATGTTTTTCTCGCTCTGAGCATCGAGGCTTTTTACAGCAGCCTCAACAGAATCTGCGAGCATCACAATGGTACATTCTTTGGTACGCGGAACATCACCGTTATAACGGAAATCCTCATCTCCCGAATATCCTTCTTTTGCCGCCTTATATTTGAAGTATGAGATCTCACTTGTGCCGTGGTGCGTATCGATAAATTCTTTTACTTCTTTGGGAAGTCTGAACTTGTCTGCAAGCATAAGTCCTTCCGTCACATGGTTCTTTATGATATTGGCACTCACTTCGGGAGCAAGAAGATCATGTGGATTTTTGGATGCAATCTGGTTTTCACTGAAATACTCAGGATTTTCAGATTTTCCGATATCGTGATAGTATCCCCCAACCCTAGCAAGCAGGGCATTTGCCCCTATCTCTTCAGCCGCTTTTTCACTCATGTTACTCACGATAAGACAATGATGATATGTGCCCTGTGCCTTTGAGATAAGTCGCTGCATCAGAGGGAATCCCGGTGAGGAAAGCTCCATAAGCTTAAACGGTGTGGCGACATTGAACACCAGCTGAAAAATACCTATAAGAGCTGTTGTTACAAATGAAGATAGTATGCCTCCGAGAAGCGCATACACCACATCTGCCGTTGTCGAGACAGTAATATCCGAACGCATTATATCTATGGCAATGACACACACAATATTAATTATGCTTACCTTAAAAGCAATTTTAAAAATATCGGTTCTTGAAGAGAATCCTTTCATATATACAAGTGCCGCAAATGATGCCGTCATAAGATATATCATCCCGTCTATATCAAGCTGCAGCGCAACCGCCGCAATGCAGGAAGCGAAAATATTTATTTCCAGGGCGAATCCCGTTCCGAACAACATGCTCATACACATTGCAAACGCAGCTGCAGGTATGAGATACACAGACAAAAGCGATGCCACTTTGAAAAGAATAAGCATCAATATGCCCATAGAGAACAACATAAACCAGTTTCTCGTATCTTTAAACCTATCTCCGTGATATGTGTATACAAACAACAGGAACAGGAATGTCACAAGAATAAGAAACACAGGTCTTCCCACAGCAACAGCCGCACTTGAGAAAATTCCGCCTGTACGCAGAAGGCCGTTTGCCGTCAGGAGCTGAATGTGATGTTCTGTTATAACTTCTCCCCTGTTAATTATGGTCTGACCGGCTTCATACACAACTTCGTAAACGCTGTCTCTTGCGTTTGTTTTGGCAAGCTGTGTTGCGGCTTCATTGAGTATCATATTCGGCCTGAGGACAGCTCCGACTACTGCATTTATCAGTCTGACATATGTTTCAGGCAACTCAGAGCCGGCTATCTCGTTCAGTATCTCCGCTTTTTCCGTATCAAAATTCTCTGCCTTGAGCTCTTTACTGAACGCAGACTCAACATATCCCATAGTATTGGTATACAGTGAATTAAACTCACTGTCACCCAGATTTGCAATATATTCATAGTCTGACACTGTAAGTTCAAGAGAGTATATGGAGTTCATAGTATCAGCAACATTTGAACTCAGTGTCGTGGCATCAAGAGATTCCATTGCATTGAAAAAACGCTCTGCCTGATCCTTTGCAGCAGTATATGCGGATGATATGGTATCATAGACTGCAGCAGTTGAATTTTCCGCCTGAACTTTCAGTGCCTCCGTCATTTTTGCATCGACGATTCTTCTGGGAGCGATGATATTTTCAGGGCATATATCACCTTCCTTTACATCCACCATATTTGCCGACAGCTCGAAATTGGATACAAGAAGAGCAAATATGATAAATACGGCAACAAGGATATACACTGTTTTCCCCGCGGAAATGTTCACCTTTCCGGAAAAAGTGTCATTTTTTTTCTTGATTTTTCTCAGCTTTGTCTTCATAAGCTTCATAAGCATTTATTATCTTCTGAACAAGACTGTTTCGTACAACATCGCTCTTGTCAAGATAAATAAACTCTATTCCTTTGATATTTTTTAATATATTTCCAACAACATTAAGTCCGCTCTTCTTTCCTTCCGGAAGGTCGATCTGCGTAACATCACCTGTTATGATTGCTTTTGAGCCAAATCCGAGGCGGGTAAGGAACATCTTCATCTGCTCGGGAGTTGTATTCTGAGCTTCATCAAGAATTATGAATGCACTGTCGAGAGTTCGTCCTCTCATATATGCCAGCGGAGCAACTTCAATGGCACCTTTGGCAACCTGTCTTTCATAATTTTCCATCCCCATGATCTCAAAGAGAGCATCATAAAGCGGTCTGAGATATGGGTCAACCTTGTCCTTCAGATCTCCCGGCAAAAAACCGAGGCGTTCCCCTGCTTCTACAGCAGGACGGGCAAGAATAATTCTGCTGACTTCATTGTTTTTCAAGGCCGTTACAGCCATTGCAATTGCCAGATATGTTTTCCCTGTTCCTGCAGGACCGATGGCAAAAACGATATCGTTCTTTTTCACTGCATTGACATATTTTTTCTGTCCATGAGTTTTGCTGAGTATTCTGCGTCCGCGTACTGTGCGGCAGATCATATCCGAATAGTCGTCATCGCCATCCTCACCACTGTGCACACGGTTTGCAATATACTCAACAGTCTGTTTATCAAGAACTTTTCCGCTGCGGATATACTTCATAAATCTGTTAAGAACTTCCGCAGCTTTGGGAGTGTCAAGCTCACTTCCGGTAATTTTTATTTCGTTACCTCTGAGAGTAATGCTCACATCGAACATCTCCTCAAGATATTTCATATTTTCGTCATTACTTCCGAATATCTCGATCTGATCAATATCCGATTCATATGGTAATGTTTCCGTAATTGTCATAGTACCTCTTCATTCGATAATTTCTTTTTCCGCACCAACATTGACAGCGCAGTCTGCCTCAACACTTACTTTGAGATGCCCGCCGTCTGTCTGTTCTGTCACATATGACATACGCCTGAGAGTGTATCCGTCGGGAAGCATCCCCTCCACAGCATCATACACATCTTCGTATATCTCCTGTTCATTTCTGATACGGCAGTCGATTGTATTATACCACCTTGTTTCATCATATAAAATAGGAAGATTGAGCCAACCTGCGGAAATTTGCAAATTTTTTAACTCAGAGACAAAATAATCTGCAACATCACCTTCAATATCCGACCAACTGAATGTCCTTCCCATAAAATATACATTCTTTTCGGAAAGATATGGGGCATTTTCGTCCGGAGCATACATATCCACACAGATGTTATCATAAAAAACTTTCTCATAGCTTAAAGTTTTGCCTGTTGCGTGAATATTTTTTATTCCAGGTTCCTCTCTGTATGTATATTCAACCTTTCCGGAAATCAGTATATCCCCTTTTTTCACACTGTCACCCTTTT